>JAEOSY010000191.1 GCA_016840125.1 Candidatus Helarchaeota archaeon
AGAAATTGTGTGAGAAGGTGCGATCCATATGAAAAATGTATTGTCCGTCTCGGATGTGGCGACGGCTGACAACTTCTTCACCAGCGAAAGCAGGTGTCCAAGTTTGTCCAGTTTATAGCTATCTGTATATTATCACATTTTAAGATGTATTCAAATCAATATTTCTTTCTTCAGTCTATTGTCTTCTTGTTATCCTTAAAGTAATTTCTTTACCTTTAGGATTGTTTATAAAAAGAAGAGGTTCCTCGGATGCGACCCACCAATCAGCACCATTGCAATGAACTTCAAAGCCCTTTGGATATTGGATAGGTGGGACGTAAACTTCCGTTGGTGCGGTAATTGCATCATCTGCTTCAAATTCAAATAGGAATTTGCCTTTTTTCCGCTGGAATCTCATTTTCCGGGGAGTACCTGCGATACGACGTGCATAAGGGCGACAAAATCCTTCAAGAGCTCGCCCGCCTGAATTAATATCATCTCTCCAATCACTCATTCTATGAGATTGTGAGAAGATGGAACGATCAACAAGGTTCCACTTATCCCCATATTCATGAGTATTATCGGGACAGTAGTTCCAGAGGCAAGAACTCAAAAAAAGTTCATCAAAGGCATTATAAAGCAGATCGAAACGAATTATTTGCCACTTGAAGGCTTCCATCCCTCTCTTTCCTTTCTTCCATAATTTAAAACTTTTTGCGTTATGAATATCCATATGACAGCCAAACTCGCCCAGTAAGCACGGGGTATTGCCATTATTAACATTTTGGGTTAAGTCAACTTGGTTCTTTAAAATCTGGAGATACATTTTCTGCATCCCACGGAGACCAAAAACGAGACGTAACTTTCCGCCAAAAATGTTGGCGTGGAGTCTGAGAGGCTTGAAGAGAAACACCTTTTTAAGCAAAGAATGTATTGGATCGTAAAAATGGTAAGCATTGACCATGTTTTTAGGTGTATCGTCAGGCCATTCTCGCGGTAGGAAAACCCGTTCCGGCTCATCCTCCGCAAGGATCATCCAATCATGGTTATATTCCCGAATAATCTCTGCCACCCGCTTTGTGAAAGGCAGCAGATAATCTCGTAGAAAATCTACCTCTTTTCCATTAACCACTCTGAAATAATCATCATTAGGGGCAATTGGTTTCCCATCACTATCAAGATCCCAAACTCCATGCTCCCTCCAGAAATCCTTTGCCCCATCTTTCCAAATTGAGATCTTTTTAGGATTGACTATTTCTGAACCTACAACCCCAATTTTGAGCTTTAAAATTTGTATTCCCAACTTCTCGATCTCAAGGGTATTCCCAGCTGCTGTATACATTCCATCGACGGGAGTCCATGCGAGTCCTGGAAGCGGAGGGTCCTCTTTGCTGCCTTTCTGCATCTTTAAATTACGAGTAATTGCTTTATGCCCTATAAAACCATGAAATGGTTCATTCAATACATCAAAACCGAATACATTAGGCAAATTCTTCACTCGTTTAGCTATCTCCTTCAGACAGCCGCTATAATGCCCAAACATGTAGTCTTGAATATTCAATTTCTTTCCAGATCGCTCATCTTTTATTATAAGATTTGGAGCAAAGTCTTTCCCTGCAAAAAAGAGTGTCCACATCGTCCCATTAGGAAACATTCGATAATTTTTTCCCCACACCATCCTAGGATAGCTCTTTTCATCAGTGGGATCGTATAGATATTGCATATTGAGAGCTAATCCGGATTCATCGAATTTAGTATAATCAAACCCTATCTTTTCAAATAACCAGAGAGGAGCACCATCTCCACCAGTAACCCTGCTCCAAACATCTTGATGCGGATCCACAAAAACATACAAGCCATAATCGCCTGCCAGTGTCAGCATCTCAGCGTAATAATCAAGGTACTCCTCGTCATATTGATAGGGTCCCGCATGTTCAATGGCTTCCCATGTGGTCAAGTAACGGATACAATTAAACCCCCATGCTTTTAATCTAGTATAATGCTCTTCAGCATCTTTGCGAGGGAAGGGGCGTCCTACAAAAGAGACATTTTCCAAATCAGTGGGTGGCCAATTATCAGTAAAATATGGATTCCCATCAGGTTTAAAGGGAACTTTGGTGCTATGAGAAAGATTAACACCCCGCAAGATCACTTTCCGCCCTTTTCCGTCGATAAACCACTGTCCTGAAATTTTTAAGGGGCTTAACTCGGTCAATTCATCACCATCAAGTAATAAATTTCATTGTTAAATGATCATATCAATAAATATTTTCTAAATATTTTGAATAATTTATTAGAAATTGCTGAACATCTTGAGGTATAGGGCTGATTCCTTCACGTACAAAAATGGATGCCACACAGTTCCCTATTAGCGGAAGGACTTCAGCAGAAATATTTGCAAGAAGGCCGTAACTAATTCCAGCACTGAAATGATCCCCCGCAGCCGTGGTAAAGCGCGGTGTGGAAGTATACGCATTCAAAATTGTAATTAACTTGTTTTTAGAAGCAAGATGTGCCATTTTCGGAGTATGAGAAATTACATATGAGAGATTCAATATGTGTTGAAGAGATTCAGTTAAGTTTAGGTGGGATTGGGAAGATTTTCCAACTAATTCCTCTGATAAAACTTTGAGTTCAAGGTCATTTAAGAGCAACACAACTTGAACGTAATCCTCAAATCCTGGTAATAGGGTTGCCAATTCCTTCCACTGTTCACGTGACTTTCTTGATAAATCAGATAAATCCAAAATTAAAAACTTTTTACGACTACTTTCAGAGAGCGAGGGTAAAATTGAGCTTTGTAATTCGGAGAAAATTTGAGACATATTCGGATTTGAAGCCCAATAGCCGATACCCCATAAGCTACTTTTCTCATATTCGTTTATTATGAATTCTTGTCCTAAGATCGATATAATTTGATTCCAATTAAGGTGATTGATATTATCATTATCTACAATCATTATTTTCCCATCTTGGAATTCGTAGCATACCGTGGTACCAGGATTTGAAACTGGGAAGGTAATGCAATGATGTTGGTCAACTAATTGCTCCTGAAAAATATTTTGAAGTTTAGGTAATCCGAAAGCGCCAATAAGATGGGTATTCTCAGTAAACCCGCATAATTTGGATATAGCTTTTCCCACATTACATGTGAAACCTCCTGCTGAAATCTTCTTGATGACCGTTTCGATAGATGCACTTGAGCCTGCTGCTTGAGCGATTCGGTCAGCCCACTCTGATATATTCTCCATAAGTTCTAAATCAGTGGGCGAACTCCGGAATCTAACAACAGAAACTATATCATCTTTATAGCCATCAAAGCCCAAGACGACTTGCTCTGTAATTTTTGTGGGAAGATCTGCTTTTTGCGCTTTATTGAGCGCAGTCGTGGTGTGTTCTTGGGCTTGTTCTAGGTCGCTTTTGTTCATATCCTTTAATTAAAACCTTCACCCAAATTATAATTTCTATGAAAAAGAAGAAATAAACATCTTTGAAAGTAATTTATGAACTGCGTTCTGCTAAAATAGATCGGTGATTGTAATGCAATTAACGGGTAGCGAGATTATTGTTGAATATTTGCTAAAGGAGAAAATACCTTATGTTTTTGGAATTCCTGGACACGGATGTCTAGGCTTGACGGACGCCCTCCGGAAACATAAAGAAATTAAAGTGATCCAAATGAAGCAAGAGATGTGTGGGGTTCATATGGCTGATGCATATTATCGTGTCACTGGAAAACCTTTAGTGGTTTTTACCTCTATTGGACCTGGGGCAGTTAATACCGCAATCGGTCTGGCAAGTGCCTATGTTGATTCTATTCCTGTATTAGTCATAACAGGGGATACACATGTCCATATGCGTGGTAAAGGCGTTCTGCAAGAAGTTGAACGGAGTCGTGACTCAGATGTCCCCCGCGTTTTTGAACCGATTGTGAAACGCTCGTGGCAAGTCGCGAAAGTAGAGCAACTTCCGAGTGTAATGCGACGTGCATTCAATCTTATGATGACTGGAAGACGTGGGCCAGTTCATATTGATCTTCCCATGGATGTCCAATGTGACTCTATTGATATAGAAATTCCCGAACCTAAAAATCATACTCCCATTGGACGAATGACTGGCGACACTCAAAAAATCAAGGAAGCCATTGAAGTAATCACCAAAGCAAAACGCCCCGTAATTCTTGTGGGTGGCGGAGTTATGGCATCCGAGGCATTTGAAGAATTGAAAGAACTAGCTGAACTCATTGGTGCCGCGGTAATAACCACCATGATGGGGAAAAGTGCCTTTCCCGAAGATCATCCCCTTTATGCTTGGCATGCAGGATCCAAAGGAACAACTTGTGGATTGAAACTAAGTTCCTCTGCAGATGTGCTCATTGCTATTGGGTGTCGTTTCGCTGATGAAACAACCTCCTCATATAAGGATGGTGTAAGCTTTTCCATTCCTCCCACGAAATTGATTCAGATTGATATCGATCCGACTGAAATCGGAAAGAATTATCCAGTAGAAGTGGGAATTATTGGAGATGCTAAAGGAACATTACAGCTATGCGTTGAAGAGTTACGAAGTAGAGGGATCAAAAAGGATTATGAAGGGACCGAATATTTTAAAGAAATTCAGAAGTTGAAGACGAAGTGGTCCGAATTTATATATAAATGGAAGGATGATTCAAAGGTTCCTGTTATGATTTCAACGGTTTTACAAGAGGTGAGAAAGGCAATTGCACGGGATGCAATAGTAATTACTTCCTCCGGTAATATTCAAGCTCAAATGTTACAAGAATTCCCCTTCTTTGAGCCGAAAACATGTATTACTTCCGGTGGATTTTCAACCATGGGATATACCGTTCCCGCTGCAATTGGTGCCAAGCTAGCTGCACCAAACCGTCAAGTAGTAGGTATGGTGGGTGATGGCGATTTTCTAATGACCATGCAAGAATTAGCTACTGCGGTTCAATTTAATGTTCCAATTCTCATCATACTTGTAAATAATATGGGCTGGATTGCGATTTCCGATCTCCAACGTGCTGTTTATGGTGAAAAATCAGCATATGCAACAGAGTTCTATGATCCTTCTGGAAGCATTTACAGCCCTGACTTTAAAATCATTGCAGAAGGATTTGGCTGTTATGCTGAGAAAATATCGAAAAGTGAGGAGATTCAGCCGGCTATCAAGCGGGCTATAGACTCTGGCAAACCCGCCGTGATTGAAATAATTGTCAACCGTGATTTTCCGTATTCTGGGAGTCCTGCGCATGGATGGTGGGATGTTCCTATTCCAACGTATATGAAAGAAAAACGAAAAAAGTATGAGATGGATATTAAAGGAGAAAAATTGTAATCTTCATTCTAGAGAGGACAATTTTCTAATTCCTAGTTTTAAGAGTATATATCCAGTGATGGCTAAGAAAGCTAGGGTAATTAGGGATGTATCATATAGCTCAAAAGAGCCTATAACAAATATATCATAAAAGATGACGCCGGTCCAGATACTTGAAGTAAGCCCCCAGTAAGTCACCATTAAAACGGCGATTTTGGGTCCCCGCTCTTCAAAGGTTGGGAAAACGAAAGCAACTCCGATGGCAATGCCCATTAGAGATAGTGAAAATCCAATTGAGAGTCCTATGGAGAGCACAGTATCAAGTAAGGGAAACCCAAAAACTATCATACTGATAGTTGAAAATATGACACCAATTATGAGCGTAAAAATAATATGTACTAAATACACTGATTTAACATAGTTCTTCACGCCATTTGGTGACTTTCGATAGATCCAAAGCGTTTCTTTACTTCCAATAATGACAAAGGTGCCCAACATCCCCGCAATTATCAGTGGATACATAAAAGTAGCAAACATTACTAACATGCCTCGATCCATAAGACCCCCACTTGTCCCTAAATTAAATACGATAACTATTGCAGAGATTCCAATGGATAACCCAATACGGGAGAAATTCTCTAACTTTCGTGAATATTGTTTTAATTCCGAAACCAATTGAACGCCTCCGAGACGCCTGAAGATACGATAAAATAGTTTCTCACTAGTAATCCGTTTAGTTCCCATTTCAATAGGTTCTAGCGAATAAAAACGACCAGCTCCATAGTAACCCACAACAAGAACCACCACTGTTAATCCTAATAACAGAATTAAAAAAAATGCAACATCTACTGGAACTAGATATCCGAATCCAAAAATATCCATAATTATAAAGGATCCCCATGAACTAGGAATGAATTGAAGGACAGTGTACATTGGAGAGTTGGGATCACTAATGCCAGTCATCACGATCCAAATAACCCCGTACATTAGAGCAACAGTCAAAATCGTTGTAATAAACACCATTGCTTTCCCTAAGTCGCGAGAACGTTCACTTTTTCTTACCTTATTTTCCACGTAGGCTGCTAGAAGGGTTCCCAACCACATACTCAAGACAATTATAATGAAGATTGTCAAATAGATTAGAATTTGACTGATGATAGTAAGTGGTATAGCAATGAGAAAGAAATTTACTAGCCATGGTGCGATGATAAATAGTAAAATCAAATAGATTGGCAATCGCCCAACTAATTTTCCAAATAAAACATCTCGCATCTTGACAGGTGATGATAAAAGAACTTCTAATTGACCCGAAAGATCACCGGTATCTTGCAGCATGGTTGATAAGGGATGGATAATGCTCCATAGAAACATGTATAATAGCGCGAAAGAAAAAACATAGAAAATAAAAAACGGAAGTCCTTCTATTGGGATAAATCCCGTTAAGAAATCATAAATAGGCGCACTCAAGGCATTAAAAAGTAATGGGATTAATATAAAAGCATAGGTTCCCATGATTACAACTAAAAGCCCAAAAAAGAGGAGTCGATTATTTCGAAAGCGGTTTGTCCAGAGCCGCATCTCATTTTTCGCAACATGAAGCCATGAGGATGTCATTTATCATTATCTCCAGCTACTAGTTCTTTCTCAGTCGCCTTTTCCCCAGCGATCTTGAGATACGCCTCTTCAAGAGTTTCAGAGCCCGTTTCAGCAAGAATTTCTGGGATGGTCCCTTCAAATAAAAGAGTACCTTTCACGAGAATTCCTATACGATCGCAAATCTCCTCAACGAGTGGCAACATGTGACTACAGATGAATACGGTCTTTTCTAGCTTATTTGATAGTTCCTTAATTAAATCTTTTACCATTTTGGATGCTTCAGGGTCGAGATTTGAGGTTGGCTCATCCAGAAATAGAATGCTGGGATCACTTACCAAGGCAGAAGCAAGGAAAACTTTTTGTTTCATTCCCCGACTGTATGTCTCAAGAAGGTCATTACGACGCTCCTCTAGATCAAACATCTCGATGAATTCTTCTATCCGACCATTCAGAATCGTAGAGCTAACACCATAAAGAGAGCCAATGAATTCCAAGAATTCGACAGGCGTTAATTTCCCAAAAACCCCTGGTTGTTCAGGCAGTAAACCAGTTATTGCCTTCACCATATTAGCATTTTTTATGCTAATCCCATCTACTTCGGCATGTCCAGAGGTCTGCTTAATAATACAATTCAATAGTCGTACGGTTGTGGTTTTACCCGCGCCGTTTGGGCCTAATAATCCAAAAGTTACCCCATGATCGACATCTAAAGTTAAATTATCCAAAGCGGTTATCTCCCCAAATGTCTTGGAGAGATTATGAGTACTGATCGCACAATTATTTCTCAAATCAAGATCACCTTTTCTAACTATTTTCATACTCAAACTTTTTCACCAAAATTGTTCTGAGATAGCTATAACTCTCATTAAATTTTAACTCAGCAGTGGAGGAATCTTTAGTCAAGGATCCTTGACTCAAAAGGAATCTATAGTCAAGAAACCTTGATTAGATTCAAGAAATTTGGACTAACTCTATACTTCAATAAAAAAAAAGAATTTGTAGTCCAACGTATTATTTAGCAAGGTTTTTCGTATTTGGATCAAAAATATTAAAAAGTTCTCAGTATTTGTGTCTTAAATAGCCAATAGCACTCATATTTATAGCTGAAACTATAGCTATAATGATATCAAGTAATATTATTGATAATATTATGTCTTCAGTGAAATGTATTATAATTGGTACTAAAGCGGATGTAATTCCCCAACATATAATGGTTATAACATGTGCATACGTAAAATATTTTTTATACTTAGAGAATTTGACTGATTCATCGGTCTTAGTTAACAAATTAAATGCTGCAAGACCAACTTCATTTAACATATAAGATCCCTTTCTTTGCTCTATTAATGGATGAAGAAACTTTAAATGATAGGAAAGAGCTGGGCTGTCAATTCCCCCCAGTGATTGTTTTATTTTAGAAAATGCTAACTTTTCTTCAGTCCCAATAATTTTTATTATCTCTCTTCGGATTTTATGACCTAATGTTTTGAATATCTCTTCTTCCTCATCCTTGGGAACTGCATTCTTTTCTTGAGCCATGAACACACCACACATAATTGATATGTCAGAATTACATATTTGCATTTATTTACATTTTTTAATGAATAATCGCACTTTATTAGAAAGTAATTATTTCTGAAGTCTTTAAAAGATGTAATTTAGACTCTATCTATATCTTTGAATAGTGGGCTGAAAACATGACCGAAGAAATTCAGAAGCCTGACAAATTTCTTGTGGGACCCGGTTTTGGTTTATTCCTAATGGGGGCAATTTACCTTGTTTGGTGGATTTTCTTTTCTTTTGAATATATTTTTGGACCAATGGGTGACGTACGATGGGCGCATAATTGGGCTTATGCAATTATAATTTTGACAGTAGGTGCTGCATGGCATCAGAAAAGCGTTATTACTAGATTCATCGCTACTGTGCAAGCTTTTATGCTACCTGTTACTGCTAGTGGGTCCTTTGATAGTTTCATCATGACATATATCACGATAGGGCTTGCAGCTGCGTGGGCCGTCACTGTTGCCATTGAAAGAATGCGTGGAAAGATGTTCTTGCAAGATAAACTCCAGAAACGTACTTGGCTTTGGATTTGTATGCACTCCGTTGTTATTTCTTGGATTCTTATTGCTCACATGGGATTAGTATTTTTCATTGGACGGGTACCTTTGGAAAACCAGTTATTAAGTTTTGGAACCTACGCGGGATTCCTTGCGAATATCCCCCCTGAATTCACAGAATTGGCAACGTGGGCATTTGATATCACTCTGATAATCTGGGCTTTAATTGTTCTCTATGATCAGTTCAAATTAGGGTATAATGTGCAAAACAAACCATGGCCCCGTCGGAGTTTCTATATGGTATTCATCTGTATGGGTGCCAGTTTAGTTGCACTGGGGATTCAAGCAGCAATTTTTGGAGTATAAAAAGCATTTAAAATCCTTAAGATACGTAGTTGCTCTCAAATAGCAAATAAATTTTTAAGAATTAGCTATCAGATATTTGAGGGTATGATGAAATTCACGTAATTATATTATCTGAGGTTTTTTAAAATGACAATAGAGGTCAAATTACTGAAAGAGCCTTATAATTATGCACAAATTGCTGAAGTTCTAAGAAATACCTATTTTCGGGAGTATGGCGATGCTGGGGCGCTTCAGTGGAATGAAACCTATGCTAAATTCTATTTTGATTGCATAGTTTTCAAAGAGACAACCCGAAATTTCATCTTTGGGGCTTTTGACGGAGAAAAACTAGTAGGAACGCTCTTTGGGCACCGTGATATTATAATATTTGAGAATGAATTACGATTAGAAATGGTAAACCTGGGATTGACTGCCGTAGATCCCGAATATAAACGCCAGGGCATTGCGAAAAAACTGCTCCAAGCCGTAATTGAGCAGGCGAAAGTAAAAAACCTCGATTTAATCATCGCCTTTCCTGAGAAAGGTCGGTATGGAGACAAGTTACTGAAGCAATTTGAGTTTAAAAACTACGGAAAAACCCAACATCTCATTAAATTAATGGAGGATCGCGGGCTTCAGGTTGTTCGAGAATATTTAGGCTATAATATCGTAATGGTGAAGCTTGCTTCCATGTTTTCCCATTTGCCTGAGGTGGTACCCCTTGAGGGTACATTGCGGGATGCAACTTTAGATGACTTTGAGGCGGTCAGAAATATTCTAAATTCGTATGGAAAGCGGGTGCCATTATTATCATTTTACTCGGGACCTGGCTATAAGCAATCAAACATAGGATTTAAAACAATGAATGCGCGCTTCGGGGATCCTTGGGGATTTCACTGGTTGGTTCTAGAACGAAACGGGCAAATCCTGGCTACAGTCTCCTACCGGGTTGAAGTAGTCACATTCGAGCCTAAACCTGATCAATTTGAAAGCGGACCTGTGGCATTGATGAGTTCTCTTGGCTTTCACGAAAGTATGGAACTGGAGGAGAAAGTGAAATTCTTGGGAAACGTGCTCCAGAAAATTCGGACTGAATTGCCAATGGTGTATGTCGTCCAAATCACCAGCCCCCAGCACGAACGAAAGGTCTTCGATAAACTAAAATTTGTTGATGATCGCAGCGCTTACTACCTCTATATGCGCCCCTTGACTGAGAAAGCCGAAGCAGTTAATCAATATAAAAAATATAAAGAGTTCTTACTGCAATACTATAGGTAAAAAATAAACATCAGACTTATATCGAAAGAGTAATTATTCAAAAGCGAATTGGCTTCTTACTTAAGAAGCCCGAGTGAAAACTTCCTTCGATTATTACGACCCAGAAACAAAATCATCATCTTTAGGTTGGATGATAATAAATAAATATTTGTAAATTTGTTGAATATTATTAGTATGTACGCTCAAGTAAATTACCAAAAATTTCTCATAATTGGAATGATAAGTATAATTCTTGTTGTCGGTATTACAATACCAATTATCTACAATTGGGGCAATAATAATGGTTCAAATGAATCGGCGGAAATTTCTGTCAAATACAATGATATTGAAATAATTGATGGTGAAAATAATTTCAATTTGGGTACATTAAATAGAGGACAGAATAGTGACTATGTGTTTTCTATTTGTAATTTAGGGAATACAAATCTTACATTAAGTGGGACTCCTCGAGTTTCAGTTAGCGGAAATGGGTATAGTCTGTTTTCTGATGCAGACAAATCAACGATTGATAAAAATACAACAACTAATTTTACGATTCGATTTTATGCATTCCGTCATGGATTCCATACTGCGCAAATAACAATTTTAAATAATGATCATGATGAGGGCGTATACAATTTTGTTATTCAACTTGGAGTTATCTTTAATGAAACCATTGTTATTGATGGACCAAATGACTTCAATATCACGACCTCTCGATTAGAGACATCATGGTTATATTGGGCATATGTATCTTGGGATTCAATATATCTAAATCTGGGGTTTAGTGCAACAGAATTTCCTACTGATCCAACTTGGGATTATAGAGTCTTAATATATCTAAATGCACCAATATTTGTAGATTCGATGGTGATTGGGAAAAACTATTCTAATCAAATACCCTCACTTCCGTTCTCAGCAACAACTTTAATCGAGTACAGAACTACTAATCAGACTACATTCTATAACAATAATGGGACTGATTGGCAGGAGTATTATGGATTTAATAATACTGTGAAACGAGGAAATAAATACATGGAAATGCGCATCCCTCTTACCGAATTGGGTATTATAACTCCAACTAATCTAAGCTACCATCTATCCTATATAATTGATGATCCTGGTTCCGAACTTACTTATTCATTATGTCCCAGTACTTCAGGATCTAATCAATTCAATCCACCTTATACTCAATATTACGATTTTAAAATAGGTGGTGTTAAAGCACCCAATGAACATGCAATTGTTTAATAAAATATGGTTAACCCAATTTCAAGCTCTTTCTTCTCCTTTACACCGAAGGATTGCAATACTATCGATAGTATTGAAAAGAGGGTTTTTCTAAATTTTTTGTTTTCGCCCTTCTATCTCTTTTGAATAATTTCTTCCTGAATACCACCACTATTACGGTCCCAGTTAGTATCAATCCAATAATCAGAAAGACATCTAATCCTGGTGGATCATTTGGGGGGTCATTATCACCATTGTCATCCGTTGAGTTGGTCGAAAAGCGTAGATACCACCCATTGGTGATATTATCCCGAAAGACATTCCCATCTGGAGCGCTGCAACTGGTATACACGTTAATCCAAAACTCATCGATCGCCTGGTTCAACGGGTCCGTATCGGCGATCCATGATCGATTAAAGGTCATTGAGAAGGTATGCGTTGCACTATTAAAACTCGCGCAGCTCGGGCAAACTTTATCCCCAAGAACCGGGTCATAAATCCAGAAGTAGGGCGCAGAGGATAGTTCATACCCATTTACATATGAAATAAAGGTCGTCCACGGATTAATGGCGGTCCAATTCCAATACAAATACACATTGTACCGAATATAGCTATCATATGAGAGGTTAAAATTGCCCTTGATATACAGCTTGATCGTGTAATTATCATCATTAGTCGTCACGGTGACATTAGTAATGTCGAAATCAGGCATCGACAAGTTCGTTTGGAGGACCTCGCCCGTTGTACTGTTCAATTTCATGACGTCATCTTCTGGATCCGCAAGGGAAATGTCCAGCACTTGTGAACCGCTGCTATGGATGTTGACTGGCTTGATTTGGTATTCAACCACTTTGACTGGTGAAGAATGAAGGGTAAAAAGTAGAAGTATTCCTAAAATAGTTGGAATTCTCGTTCTCATCCTTTCCACACTCCATTTATATGTAATCCAATTAGTTACTTCTTAAAATATTTTTCTTTTAGAATTCATCCATCCATATTATTCGAACTGTTGGTTAAAATTCTGTAAAAAGTTATAAAAGAGGAATCTCTTGATTGCAATCGATACTGTGCTGGATGGCTTGAACCCGGCGACGGGCGTACCGCCTAATCACCTTAGGGCGGGTCTGGCTGCATCAACGTGCGGTTAGATGGATCAGAAGCATAGGAATTTTATAGATTTTTTCTAGAAATTTATAAGATTTTTATAACTTTAGGGAGGTTATAAAATAGGTGATTAAAACTGAGGAAAATTGTCCTAACTGAATCAAAGGATCGAGTTTTACGAATTCAACTGAACCGTCCTAAAAAGAAAAATGCCTTAAATTTGTCGATGTATGCTGAAATCGCAAAAGCAATTACCGAGGGCGAAGAGAGCCGTGATATTCGCGTTATTTTAGTCCATGGACAAAAAGATTTCTTTTCTGCGGGAAATGATATCAAAGATTTTCAAGGAACTGCTTTGACAGATGGGACAAATTCTATACGTGATTTTTCTAATGCATTAACCAACTCTAAGAAACCGCTGATCGCGGTTGTAAATGGATTCGCGATTGGTGTTGCCATGACCATGCTTCTTCATTTTGATTTAGTCTATGCGGGACAGAGCGCTACATTCCGGGCGCCTTTTGTTGATTTAGCTTTATGCCCGGATATGGGTTCTACCTATATACTACCCCGAACAATCGGTTACCATCGTGCTGTCGAAATATTTTTCTTTTGTGATTCTCTTACCGCTGAAGAAGCGTTAAATATTGGATATATCAATAAAGTGTTCCCCGATGACACTGTTCTCGAAGAATCGCTAGCAATAGCAAGACGATTAGCCGAAAAACCCCCTGCGTCAATTCGCATAACTAAAAAACTCTTGAAACAATACACTACTGAACCTATAAATCAAGCAAATATTGATGAATTCATCAAGATGGTGAAACAAATGGGCTCGCGGGAAGCGCGGGAAGTGTTTAAAGCGTTTTTTGAACGGAGAAAGCCTAATTTCTCAAAATTTAAATTGTAAGTTTGCTGAAATGAGTTAGGAGGAGCAAAAGAAATATATTTAAGAACTCAATTTGCGCATAGGATCCAATAATTTTATATAAATTGATTCGTTGATATGCTGCGAGATGACTGATAAAGATTTTCCCGCTAACATAAATCGATATGTTAAATTTACTGCTCTTTGTTATGCATGTAGCGGATTGGGCAAGGATTCAAATTATAAAACTTGTAAGGATTGTGAGGGTGAGGGAAAAATTATAGAATGGAGACTCCGAGACGCAAAGTCGAATTCCTCTCAAAGTGCGATCCCGTTGGCAGAAAACAGACCATATGTAGAGGTAAGAGGGCGTAAGATTCATACTGAAACAGGATTTAGAGGGGGATTAGGACTCGACCTGAGAGGACAACAGATTTCAAAAATATCTGAGATTGAGGGGTTTGAAAAGATACCACATCTGACCAAACTTGATCTCTCTCGGAATAAGATTTCTACGATCTCAGATTTAGACTCCTTGACCGATCTTAAAATTTTGAACTTAGAAAACAACCAGATCAGTAACACTCAGGGTATGGAGACCTTAGTGAATCTCACACAATTAGATCTAAATACTAACAAAATAAATAAGATTGCAGGACTTGAAAGCTTAGTTGACCTGAAATTTTTGAACTTATCATACAACAACCTATCCACAATTCATGGATTGCGTAATTTAATTCTTCTCGGAAGTCTCTCAATAGATCATAATCACATCCGAAAAATTGAGGGTTTGAGTACTCTGGCAAATCTGACAATACTCTCTCTTTCCCACAATAACATCAGTTCGATGAGAGGGTTGGAGCAAGAATTAAATCTAGAAGATCTCCATCTAGGACACAATCAAATAAAAGAGATTCTGGATATCCGACATTTACTCACAGGAGGTCTACTTAGACTTGACTTGGAACATAATCAGATTACTAGCATTGCTCCATGGGTAGAACAAATTCAATACCTTAGACAGGTCAGGGAACGGTGGGAGCGTTTAGGTGGATTCTACGTTTTTTGGCCAAGATTAGACGTAACAGGTAACCCCATCCCCGAGGACGAGATTTATTCCGCTCAGAGTAGATTCGGGTGCATATACTTTGAGTAGAGGGAGGGTTTTTTGAAGTGATAGGGTCAATAAATGATTTAGAGGTTTTAATTATTCGAATTCAAACAATACTCAGCGAAGTAGATCTTGATCCCATCACAATACCCTTTGATCTAGCTTTAGATATTCAAAGAACTCTTCACGAGCGAAAAGAGATAATAGAGGCGCAGCTCGCAGCTATCAGTATGACTTCTTGCATTACTGCAGAAGACTCATCTTCCAAGAACTATTTAGAGAAAATATGGCGGGAGGCGAAAGTAAAGAAGGCTCGAAAAGCTGTAGATCTTTACGCGAGATCTTTATGCAATTTTGAAACATTATTAAAGACACCAAGAGAAATACTAGATATTCCTCAAGATCAACTCAAACAAATTTATACCACTCTTAAATTCTGGTTTATTATATGTCGTGAATTTAAAATTTTCTCAAGATCTGACAATAATTATTAATTAAGTAAACATGACTATTTTGAAATCCAAGAATTTAAAAGATTCAAGTTCCAAACTATCATTTATGACTGCTAGTGCTGAAAAATATGGACTCTCCGTAGGAGAGAAAGCGCCAGATTTTAGCACCGTTGATACAGCGAAAAATGAGGTCAGCTTGGAAGCATTACTCAAAAATAATAAAGGTGTATTGATTAACTTTTTCCGGGGAAGTTGGTGAGCTTACTGTAAAAAGGATTTAAAGTTGCTCATCGAAAAAAATCCTGAAATCGAGAGGTTGAATGTAAAAATGATTTCGATCGCTGCCGATAGCCCAAGAAATCTGCGAAAACTACATGAACGGTATCAATCTTCAATCCCATTCATCGCAGACAAGGGAGGGCAAATCGCTACCACTTATAAGGTCTATTTCACTGCAGACCAACCCGATCCCGAGCATACGCATGATGAATTCCAAGATAAGCATGCTATCCCCTCCAAATTCTTGATTAATCGAGAAGGAATAATTGTCTGGCGCTATATCGGAACTAAAGAAGATCGCCCTGTAATGGACGCGATGGTTGAGGCAATTGAGAACGATTTGTAACCTAGAACTCAGAAAAGAATGATTCAAGCATAAAAATCCGAGATGTTTGAGGACAATCCTGCCCGGAAAGCTGAGTTGTATTTTTTTCTTTCAAAAAAAAGGGGATAAAGTTAATTATAGGATTAGCACTGAGAGGACGTTTGAATCAACAGCTACACTCGAAAAACTTCCTGTAACCTGAACTTGTATAGTTACATTATGAGCACCTGGAGATAATCCCATACTAACGTATCGATAAGCAACGGCATATGTATATGGAATACCTAAGGTAGTATAATCATATATCCAGTAGTTATCGGATACTGGGACCCCATCTATTGCGAAAACAAATTGCGCCTGCTGTCCTGATGGAGGTGCTGATGGAGTCCAACCCAAATAACAGTTAAAGAAGAGCTCTAATGAATCACCCGTTTGTAATGAAAGATTTATCGTTAAACCAGGTATATCTGTTAGAGAACCAGATGGATCATAAGAAGACGTACGTGAAATTATGAAGTAAGTTTGCCGTTCATCTGCTGCTTGGATTGGAAAAACCATCGGTAGGAGGAAATAGCCGACCGCGGCTCCTGCAACCAGTGCAATTAAAATTCCTGCTGCAATTCCTTTTCCCATTTCTATTCACCTAATCTTCAATATTCTCAAGAAGATTCTTATTCTACCTAAAAATTAAAATCGAATATTTATCTTTTGATTAGACTGTAATAAACCAAACAGATTAATTTGACGGAAGTAAAAAAGATGGCAGAGAAACCGATAAAAAATCTTGTTATTATTGGCGCAGGTTTGATGGGACATAATGCAGCACAAATTGCGCTAATGTCTGGTTATAAAGTTACCCTGGTGGATATCAAGCAGGAATTTATAGATAAAGGGATTTCGATGATTCAAAAGGGCTTAACTAAGCTTGAAAGTAAGGGAAAATTAGGAGAAGGGATTTCTGCAAATGATCTTCTAACTGGTCTAAAAGCAAGCTTAGAACTTTCTTCTGCTGTTCGAGAAGCTGACCTCGTAATTGAAGCAGTGGTGGAAGATATGACCATTAAAAAACAGGTTTTTAAAATATGTGATGAAAATACCCCTCCTCATTGCATTTTAGCAACTAACACCTCAACCATGTCTATTACTGAAATAGCTACAGCCACAAACAGACCTGAGAATGTGTGCGGTATGCATTTCTTCAATCCCCCTATTCTTATGCGCTTAATTGAAATCATTGCTGGAGAAAAGACGTCAAAAGAAACCATGGATATCGGTGTGGTAGTTGGAAAAAGTTTAGCATGCTTGCGAGGAAAGCGGTACGTCCCCCGAGTTTTAAAAGATCGCCCTGGCTTTATTGTGAATCGATTAAATTGCCCCGTGCAAATCTACTTAAATTATGTTTGGGATACTGCTGCAGCGAAAGAGATCCCTTGGGAACAAATTGATGGTGATGCTGGCAGCATGATGCCTATGGGACCATGTGAGCTGACCGACTATGTGGGTATCGATACAACATTCCATGGAATGAATTACTACACCAAAACACTCTCCCCTGATTTCAAACCTGGGACGGTCTTATCACAGATGATGGAAGCGGGAAACTTAGGTCGAAAGACTGGGCGGGGATTCTTCGATTGGTCCAAGGGAAGACCAAAAATTGATAAGTCGAAGCAAGCTGGGTTATTTAACGTCACAACCTCGGTTGCGATCATGTTGAACGAGGGATGTCGCCTATTAGAGGAAGGCGTAGCGAGTGGATATAAAATCATTGATGATGCGAATATGGCGGGGATGAATACACCCGGCCCCTTTGGTCCCGGAAAGAAGGAATACATGGCATGGGTTGATCTCCTTGAATCATTAGCTGATGAAACAGGGAAGGACTACTTACGGCCATGTGAGATGATGAAATCTGGCGGATTCTTGAAGATGCGGAAATAACTGAGTAAAAGAGTAAGCTATATGTTCTTTAGAATAGATCTATAAACGGGTATGAGATCAATGGTGATTGAGGTTAAGAACTTCCCGGACTTACTACGGTTCATAAATTCAGATTTTGAATGCGCCTATGAATTAGTAGTGCTCTTTACAGCAATTAAATTCAAAGATGATAAAGGCTGGTTCGATAGGGAGCGGCTTGTGGATTTCTTCATGGAACTTTTTTCTATTTTAGAAAATGAGGGCGTATTCCTGGGTAAATATTGCGACCACCTTCAAGGTGGAGATCGCGAGAACGTTTTGTCATTGTTAAATGCGAAACCAATCGATACCTTGCTTAAAAGCAAGATTTTTAAAACCGCTGAACGTTTCGATTTTGAGCTATTTAAAGAGATATTTAATAATGAAGAAGTTATTCTGGTAGCAATTAAACAACAATTGATTCAATATTTTCTAGGCAGGGGGATTGATTCTCGCCAACAAGTAGAGATGCTCTTATTCAGTTGGGAAGGAATTATGAATGACATGATTAAAACGAATTCGTTGATGAGAATCACTGAAGGATCGTATAATAAATTCACTCTTGAATTCCTATTAAAATTCCTCTATCATTCCTACAGCCTCGGATCGTTTGAAAAACTGATAGCAGATCATCACATAAATCAAAAAGAGCTAATCGATTACTTCAACAGCCGATTACAATTTCCGATTGAGCGGGTTGGCGAAATTTCAATTGCTGCAAGTAGCAAGCTTGGGATTGCAGAAGAGCCTGAAGTGCTGGATGATAAGGGGGCGAAAATATCCGCAGAAGAACGAGTTAAAAGTCTCACCGACTTCTTCCATCAGATGCGAGAAGAAGGATTTGAAGAAGAGGATAGGAAGAAGAAAAAGAAAAAAAAATAGTAAGTAGTTGAGTAGATTGTAGACGAAAAAAAAGGGGCGGAGGGGTTATTTTAGAATATCTGGACCGAAAGGACATGCGTATCGGTGCTCGCCTGAGTTAAATTGACTCCCCCAACTTTTATCCGCATCGTCACATTATGGCTGCCGGCTGAGAGATCAGTTCTGAGATATCGATAAACCACGGATTGCGTAAGAGTTGCAGCATCAATTGTTGTTACTTGAACACTAGCTTCCTCTGCAAAAGGTACTTGTACATCATCTATCACGTAAGCAAAATCGGCATAGAACACCAGAGAATCGGGAGAAGAGGGATTAAACGAGAGCTCACACGTGAAAGTGAAAAGGACTGAATCTCCAGCTTGTGTTGGGAAAAGAAAACTCATGTTATTTATGGCTTCATAAGAACCAGTAACCGTGTATCCATGACTATCCATATCTTGAACAAAATAAAAAGTATCCCTATCGGTGTCCGCTTGTGATGGAAAAAAGTATGGCAATACGAGATAGCCCAATGCCGTTCCAGCGACCAATCCAACAACAATTCCAGCTATAAGACCTTTGTTCATTCTTTATCACCATATTTATTATTTTATAAAAAATGAGGAAATGAATATAGTTAAATTTATCTGTAATTTAAGAAAATAAAGCCTTAGATTTAATGATTGGATTCCATGGCACAAATAGTAATAGAAACTGAAATTCAAACTCTTGACTTCTAACTCTTTTTCATTTAAACCTACAACTGTTTGGTCCGTTTTGAATGAAATACACAAATTAATTAGGTTTAATTTTAAATGGTTTTTTATGAATGAGCAAACTGAAATTCTTATTGTTGGGGCAGGTACTGCAGGAGTCTACTTTGGATGGCTCATGGCGAAACTGGGGTATTCGGTAATAATAATAGAAAAAGACACCCGAGAAAATGTTGGAAAGAGGCTCGATATCTTTCACTTTGATAGTATTAGATTTGAGCAATTTGGAATTCCTCCGCCCGAAGAGGGTTCACCTGAACTGATAGCTATTCATGATATAGGTTTTGCACATGCCCCAAATGGGATGAATAGGAAAACGCTCAAATACGGCTTCCATGTGATGCGCCTTACGCCTTTTTTGCATCGCCTATTCAAGCTTACGGAATCAGAAGGCGTAGAATTCAAGTTTTCCTGTAAATTTGTTGAGTTAATCTATGAGAACCAACAAATTAAAGGATTAAAAGCTGACCAAAACGGAAAAGAAATTGAAATTCGCTCGAAATTAGTGGTAGACGCCTCAGGAATTGCCTCGGTAGTACGAACAACCTTACCCACAAATTATGGGGTTGGAAACTTTAAACTGGCCCCGGATGATGTGCTCTATGTTATTTTGAGTTATATTAAGTGGCTCAAACCTGAAGAACCTCATCCAAGAGGATTAAATCTATGGCCTCTCCATAAAGTTTTCTGTAATCCCTCCTACACTGAAGAGGGGGCCATTTTAGGAGTGGGCCAACCCGAATCATATGACAATGCTGAGAAAAGATTAAAGGACTTTTTTGACATCACCGAATTTCCCCCCTTTGAGATAGAAAAAATCGAACGCGGCATTACCCCATATCGGCGACCACCTTACTCTGTTGTTGGAGATGGATTTCTCTGCATTGGTGATACAGCATGTATAACCAAACCGTTCTCTGGAGAAGGTATCTCCGCCACTTGGACTTTATGTAAACTAGCTTCAGAAGTTGTTGATTCAGCCCTCCAAACCGAAAATTATCTGTCCAAAGAATTGCTCTGGGACGTGAATGTGCAGTATTTTCGAGATCAGGGTGCGAAATTTGCCGAATTATTCGCCCAACTCCCCGGTGCCGCCAATACCACCGTTAAGGAAATGGATTATTTGTTTAAACAAAACATAATTTTTAATGATGAAGATCTGCTCGACGTTAATCGGGACTTTGAAGTTAAGCTATCCACTGGAAAGACGTTGAAAATAGTGTTCAAAATGCTCTGGGGATTGCTCACAAGAAAATTTTCCCGGAAAAATCTCTTTCGGTTACTGGGTTCGCTTTCTACTGCTGGAAAAATCCGAAAGCATTATGAAGCTTTTCCAATTGATGCTGCACAATTTGCTTCATGGGTTCAGGACGCAGAGGAATTATGGCGTGCAGTAAAATAAATCATTATATTTAATCTATTCAAGGAGTACCGTTCTCATCTTCCCATTCCACGCGTGGACATGGTAATTCTTCGGGTTCGACGGGTTCAGGGATAGGATCTCCTGGGAGGGGCATAGGCTGGCTGGGAGCTGCCATAACATCGCCATGAATGTTCTCTTCATTATCTTCAAAGATAATTTGCTCCGTCACACAACTTTGCCAATCTTAATCCTCAGGTAATTGTTCGTAATAGAAACCCTTCATGTTCGAGAACACCTGACCGTACATCGCGGTTAGATACGCGTCCCTTACGTATATACCTGCCATGGTATTTGATGAATTCATATAAGTGAATTTTTATATTATAAAAAAGAAAGGAGTTAAAATCTGCTTTAGGGTTTCGCTGAAGCCCAGATAGGAGATCCTAGGTGTAAGAGAGTCGTCTTGCCATGAAGCTTGGATTTGAAGATTATGGATGGATGGATCCGTGATTGGATTGCCCTCTATGGCAATCCTCGTCATTAAATTAGAATAGATAGGATATAAAAAATGATTAATAAGATTTTGAAGGATATGTAATTAGATTAATTTCATTTTGGATTTGAGGATTATGGCAACCAAGACCGTAACCGCTTTAAATAAGCAGATTGAAGAATTTTTGAAGAATCGAGGAGCTATACAAGTAGGGTTTGCCACGCTTGATACTCTAGCAGGTGGACCTCCTTCGACTGATATCACCTACTTACTCCCCGAAGCCCGTTCGGCAATTAGCTTTGCGCTTCCGCTCGATCGTGAAATTATACGCAACTTTCTCGCAAAAAAGGAGTGGTTTAAAGCCGAAGTCGATGACCAAGCTGTGAATAAGAAATCTTCGGAACTCGGTCATGAATTAGCGAAATGGCTGGAGGAGAAAGGCTATAAAGCAGCTGCTTCAAAAAAGAATAATGAAGTATATCGGACTGAAGTGAAAGGCTGGAAAAAATATATGTACCCAGATCTTTCTCATCGGTATATAGCTATCCGAGCGGGCGTTGGATCCTTCGGCTGGAGTGGAAATGTAGGAATCAAAGATTGGGGAACCGCCATAATCTTAAACACGGTAGTAACGAATGCTGAGCTATCTCCGACAGATCCAATCCCTGCAGAGGAAAGTTTCTGTAATTCATGCAAAAGATGCACCCTCAGTTGTACCGCACAATTTTTTGATGCAAAAACGGTACAAGAGATTACGATGGGGGGTCAGACGTTCAGCTATAGCAAACGGCATAGTCTGTATCGCTGCCAGCTCGTCTGCGGAGGTTTCAGCGGAGTTCATAGGAGTAAAAAGTGGTCCACATGGAGTCCAGGGCGGTTTGAGATTCCAGAGGGAGATGACGAAAACGCTTTAATAAAGGTCCTTGCAGATGCTGTTTTAAAATATACTAAATGGCCGAAAAGGGAGCCAGCTGGCGGTTTCACTAACCCTGTATCACCTACAATAAAGTTAAGGATGACTTGTGGCATGTGTCAAAAGATCTGCTGGGGAAATGATGCGGAAACAAAGAAAAACTACGAATTATTAATCAATTCGGGTTGTGTGGTACAAAAACCTGACGGAGAAATTCTTGTCCTTCCCCCTGATGAAGCTCAACGAGTCTTCGATGAGTTCCCTCGAAAGCATAAGAAATTATATACGAAACTTAAGAAGCCAAATTAGCACACCATTTCTAAATTATAGCTTAATACTAGCTATATCTACTACCCAACATTCCCTCTTTAGTTTAAGATGTGACAAATCAGCTTACTTTAAGATGTAAAAAATCAGTCCAGATTAATTTATAATTGAATTTTATGAGATCATCTATCAGACTAAGAATTCTTAGAAGGGTATTACAATATGAAATCTAAAACTAAACTACTAGTATTCTTTTCAATTTCACTAATTCTAATATTACCAATGGTATGCTTAAGTACTCAAATCGATTTTAACAATAAGAATACCGCCTTTTTTACAGAGCATCCAGTTATTAATAGTTTATTTTCAGCCAATGGAACGGCGATTTGCACGGAAAGCGGTCATCAGACATCCACGGGGATTTGTAGTGATGGATCTGGAGGGGCAATTATCGCGTGGGCGGATGATAGGGGCTCCTCACGAGATATTTATGCACAACGGATTGATTCTGCTGGCAATGTGCGGTGGACCGCAGGTGGAGTTGCGATCTGTACAGCTTCCAATGCGCAAGAATCGCCACAGATTGTGAGCGATGGGACGGGTGGTGCAATTATTACTTGGCAAGACAAACGTGTTGATCCTATGGGTGATGCATACGCTCAACGGATCAACGCAACAGGAGTGCCTCAATGGACTTCCGATGGAGTTGTAGTTTGCACTGCAAGCTATAATCAACAAGATATTCGGATCTGCAGTGATGGGGCAGGTGGCGCGATCATTACTTGGAGAGATCTGCGAACTATGGTTGATCTTTGGCTTTACGCCCAACGAATTAATAACCTGGGGGCACCCCAATGGACGGCAAATGGATTGCAGATATCTACGATAGATTTGGATTCTGGATCGTATAGGATAGAAAGTGATGGGAGTGGGGGCGCTATCATAACTTTTATTCATTACACCGCCTTTGAAACCTGGAATGATATTTACGCGCAGCGGATTAATGCGGCGGGCGCACCCCAATGGACCGCAACTGGAGTCGCAGTCTGCACCGCCACTGGCAATCAAGCAGACCCCCACATCTGCAGCGACGGATCAGGCGGTGCGATTATTACATGGCAAGACCCGCGCAGTGGGACGGACCTTTACGCCCAGCGGATTAATGCGGCAGGCACACCGCAATGGACAGGAAATGGGACTGCGATCTGTACGGCAGCTAACACTCAGCTAACCCCTCGAATCTGCAGTGACGATGCGGGGGGTGCCATTATTACCTGGCGGGATCAGCGCATCGGGAATGATATATATGCCCAACGGGTCACTGCAGCAGGCGCGCCTCAATGGACTATCGATGGAGTCGAAGTCTGTACGGCTGATGACGATCAAGTAGCCCCTCAAATCTGTAGCGACGATAATTCGGGTGCTTATATTGCTTGGACCGATCATCGTAATGGTGCTAACAATGATGTATATGCCCAGTGGATCGATGCGGGAGGCAGTGCAAAATGGCGTGCCAACGGAAGCGCGGTCAGCACTGCGAATAGCAATCAGCAGAGTCCTGTACTTTGCTACGATGGGATAAATGGTGCCTTTATAGCATGGATCGATTATCGCGATGGTTCTTGGGACATCTATGCAACTGCTGCCAAAACTTGGTATGTTCAGGTCGATTCCATTGCTCACGGATCTCAGATTGGGTCTTTTTACCCGTACTCACTATACTTTTCCGATACTGGCTATCATCAAATCAGTTCCGCTGATGTTGGAGGTCATGAGACGGTCACGGTTGTGTACCGCTATGAATTCCCGGAGCTAATCCCCTATTTCATTCAAAATATGACAATAGATTATACATACAACACAACTGCTTCATCGGCTCTCCAAATACAATTAGAAATTTACAATGTAACCAGTGGATCTTGGGATCTTGTATTTAATGAGTCGAGAACGGGTCCATAAATTATTCAAAAGAAAATTTTCACTGGGAATTACCATTATTTCAATGATTCGGTACTGCTATTACGAGTAAAAGCCGCAGATATAAGCGCACAGCCACCCTTTCAATTTTGGATTGATCAATTAGTTCTTCAATATAGAACAGCGATTCATATAGCAATCATCGAACATTTAGAAAATGGACTAGTTTCACCACCAGGTATGCCCCAATTGAGCGAGATTGGAGATTTGAATGTAACTTTGACAGCACAGAGCTGGGTTGGCGATTCCTATGAGTCATGGACGAATATCACAATTTACTATCGGGTTAATTCAGAACCTTGGAACTCTTCACAAATCGGCTCAATCCAAGGACTTAGAACTGTCAGTTTTAACATTGATGAGGGTAATTACTCAAAAGGCGATGATTTATATTATTATTTTCACCTTATTCAGTTCCACGACTCAACCGTTCTTCAAAACTATTATTGGACTCAAGATGGCTTAACAACCAATGAAACCGAAGCAAAAACAGATGCATTTCATAAGTCAGTAGGTCCTATGCTCTCAGGGCTTTCGTTGAATTATGGTATATGGTATTCGGCGCAATTAGAAACGACTTTGCAATCTAGTCAAGGCGGCAATATATCTAAATTTCCTTGGATACGGATTAATACTGAAGATCTCTCGCTTAACTTTGCTAATACGACAAGTACTCTCGAATATTTTAATATGACATGTATCAACCGGAGCCATTTGAATCATGACATCCATGAAGCCTCAAAAAATATCTCGAAAGTTGATGGTCCTATCTTCAATTATACTGATGGAATTAACAGTCCCTTTGTCTTGAATCTCAATCAGAGCTATATCATTAATGCAAGCATGCTTTCCATTCCAAAGATAATCTACGATGCATACTATTCCAATAGTAGTCTGACATTTTCGGGTGAAATTCTGAATGTTACTTATGGAGGCTCAGAAAATTGGCCATTTCCTCATCGAACAGTTGAAATGTTCTATTCGGGTAATGAAACCGTCATTAAATTTGATAGTTATACTGGAATTATGGTTTATTTCAAACACGATTGGGGAACCGTGAATCATAGGAAGAGCATCATTCTTGCACTTATCGACAACAATCAAAACTACCCTATCAATCTCCAAGTCGAAAAACGAATTGAATTAGTTGATGTTAACTTTGCATTTATTGAAGATCATCCCCTCATGATTCTCTATGATCCACCTGGAGATCATAGTTTCAGTCAATATACGCAAGGACTTAAAATAACCCAAGGGGTAACAGTTGAATCAGGATTTGGAAGGGCAAATTGGACTGAAGGGTTCAGCTATGGAATGGATCCACAAACTCTTTACGATTGGGCGACTCCCCTAAAATCGGTTATTAATGGTATAGAAAACTGGGGTCGCTGGAATGAATTTTTATTAGAATGTATGGCGAGTCTTCCACCCTCTGCAGAATCGTGGCATACAACTGCAAGTATTACAGAAACTACCAGTTATGATGCCTCGCTTGAATTGTCATTTTCTGAAACATTTACGTCTTCACTTAATTCAGACAATCCCTTATTAATTGGACAAGGACGAGGTGATTTATATTACGGAGCTGCTCTGATTGTTGTTTGCTTCTTCTTTAGAGAAAATTTTTACATCGTAGTTAACACTTCAGATCAAGCAAATAACCCAATTGATGATATATGTGTATGGAGTAATAAAACATGGATCGAGCAAGGACTTGCATTGGAGTCACAGTTTACAGTCTTAGGATCTTACCTTGATCAATACAACATGACCCACCTAGAATCATATAATATCTTTGCAGATAATCAATTATCTGAAAACGAGACGTCATTTGTCGAAAAGGTTTATGGCCCTGCAACATTTTGGACTCCTGGGTATTTGACTGAAATAGTTTCATCCTACACCTCGTCAGTAACAACTAAATATACTCTCGAATACAAAGTCAGTGAAGAAATACTTGAATATTGGAATAAGGAATCTAATGGGTTCGATGAGATACCAGTTGCTGGGGAATACATTAAAGCTATAGGAACAATTTTCGAGTTAGACGAATTTGTTCATTATGAAACAGAAGAAAAGATCGGTTATACGCTAGAATTTTCAACGGAAACGACAAATTACACATCTACAGAAGAAAGTAGGGAAATTATGTGTCATCTGGAAGATGATGATGGAGCTCCAATAGGTGAACATGATCAATTTCTTATGGATATCTACAAAGATCTAAGGTATGGCACTTTTGGATACATTATTCATGAAAATTTTACATATACATCTAGACCTTATGAAATTGGAACGAGAGATCGCCGCTCGCCTACTATTTCTGAATTAATGGATTTAAATGATTACCTTAGCGGATCAACAAACCTCACTTGCATTGCCGTTGATGAAGAAACTGGGGTTGATTATGTACAATTCTTCTGGGATGATGACCCGATTTTTGATGCCAATTCCACTCAAATTGGCAATCAATCTACGCATTCTCAACTTGACGCTTCTCTTTATCAATTAAGTTGGGATACATCGAGCTACAATGGTTTGTTCTATCTATTTGCAGTGACATATGATAATGCAGGTACATCACAGAATTGGAGGGTATCGAGTGCTTATTTAGTTCACATCGATAATGTGGACCCGATTAGTTGTCAAATTATAACGTACGGGCCTTATAGTGCAGCTATAGATCTCTATTCAAACTCACTCGACGCGGATTCAGGAATCGCGTATGTGGAGTATTGGGATGGGGATCCGGATCTTCCTGGAAGTGTATTATTGGGGATCAGCTCGAATTCCGCTGGAGCTTACCATTTTATCTGGGCCACGGATCCCAGTGGCACTGATGATGGAGTACATACAGTTTACACTCGTGCATATGATATGGCTGGCAATTACCTTACATCCACACCTGTTATAATAACAGTCGACAATAGTGATACTGGGGGTCCCACCGATACCGGTGACTGGCTACCAATAGCTGTTCTTATTGCAGGTATTGCGGTTGCTTCCGCACTTGTGGTTATGGGTATTTTGGTACGTTCGCGCTCTGTACCCCCACCGCCTAAAAAACATCTACCAGCTCCCAAAAAATCTATTTCTGGCAAAAAATTAGACTCTAAGAAACTAGATGACATCAATACGGACCTCAAAGCCATCCGCAAACTCTTAGAAAAGAATTAATAATTTCCATCTTCTTTTTTATTAATACATCGTGAAAAGTTACGGATTATTAATTAATTCGGGCTGTGTGATTCAAAAACCTGATGGGGAATTCCTTATCCTTCCTTTCGATGAAGCACAAAAGGTTTTTGACGATTTTCGTCGTAAGCATAAAAAACCTATACTAAACTTCGGAAGCAGTATTAAACAATAAAAAAGAGATTTTATAGTGTATGTTGTCGTTTTCTTATTAGGAAGATGATACCAACGCTTGCAATTAACCCAAACAAGATATTCAGCAGTGCAAAGCCGGGTATGCCGCCTCCAGTTACCCACGAATAATCAATCCAAGCGATATAACCATAAGTTTAAGAAATTAGCTTTTAAAAAAAGGAAAATAAATTTGTTTATCCTCTACGGACAACTTTTCTCAAGCCTTTCGTAACTCGTTTTCGAATACTTGGCTTCTTTTTCTTCTCAGTGGTTTCTTTATCTTTTTTCGGGGCGGGCTTTTTCGCTGGCTTCTTCTTTTTTGGCGCGTCTTTCTTGGTAACGGGCTTCTTTTTCTTAGCGGGTGGTTTTCTGGGCGGTTTCTTCGGTCTCTCGGAAATTGCTCTCTTTCTACGATGGGGTTTCCTCCGTGGTTTATCTTTTGGGCGCGCTGGCTCTTTTAAGGGAGGTCGGGAGCGTTTTCGTCTGGGTTGGGGCGGTTGTGAGGTTTGGGCATCTTCCATCAGTTGTTGGATATTGCTACTTAAGGCGGGATCCTTCCTTTTAAGAGAACTCAAGTCCGGCATTTTCTTTTGCATTTTAGAATAATCCCGTCGGGCTTGCTGGCGAATTTGACGTTGTTCCATAATCTTCATCTTAATGAGAACTTGCTTCCAAGAATCCCAGAGATAATCCCCATCATAGGTACCCGGCACCTTATCCGGTCCGCCATACGCTTTAATCTTTTCGTCCATGCGTTCCCAGAGTCTCGCTTCTTCCAACTCTTCTTCACTGATCAGCCACTTCCCGTAGGAATCTTTGAACATTTCCAAAACATTTGTCCTTCTATCGCTCTCGTAACCGTCCTTTATTCGTTTATCAAGCAGATTGATTGGCAGCCATTTAAGAGTTAACTGTCGGACATGAGAACCTATATGTGCAGAATTCTGGTTATCTCCATCATCTTCATCTTGGTCTGTAAACACGGAATCATAATCTGAATCAGACATCAAGAGATAAGATGACGGATAGCCTGCACTTCTCACGTTTCTATTGTAAGGGTCATCACCATGAGAAAGATGCATTTCAATTGTGGGAAGGTAAGGTATCGCATGATGCGCATACCGTTCATAAAGCACGGGAATATTCACGGTGCGTAACACACAGCGTAGGAATCCGTTCGTCCCATGGCAACCCGCGGTAAAGTGTCTTGTTTCAGTTTCATTCAAGTGCACGTTCAACTCGTCATTATCGTATACCCTTTTGGTCCCCAGTATTACTCGGCTTACTGGTGCATAGCCGCGGTAATGCCAATGACAGTCATGTGACGCGGTCGGATAGTCTCTACCCGAAGGAGCTCCTCCAAAATGGACCATGTTCTCCCGGCACCACTGCAACAGATTCCCAACGGTTTCCTCGGGGGTATCCTCAATTTTTGTGGTATGTTTCAAGAGGATCCATGGCAGACTGGGAGTCCCTGGAGTTGCATTCCCGGTAGTCCAGTAGTTTATGGAATAATTTTTTCCCAGATCCCCATCTATTTTGCATGTAAAGAAGGCTCGGCTGTCAAATAAATGGTAAAGATCATCGTTGTCGTAGTCTAGGATTGACCATGATACCCATTGTTTTACCTCCACGGCAAGACTATGAGCGATATATGCAATATAAATGTCCCACGCATCTTGCGGTGAAATTCGGGTATCATAGAAATCATCATCATCCAATAATTTGAGGTTTTCCGGAGGATCGGGGACAAATAGCCACGCATGTTGTTTTGCCAAGTTATAAGTCCTCAAGAGATCATTCCGCATCTCCTCCGTCCAAGCCGCAAAGTCCAGAGTCTCTCTTGGTTCTCGCTCCCATTTGATTGCATTCCTAATTTTTGCATTCGCACTGATCCAATCTAATATCGTCATTTCTTTTTCCTCTGTTTATGATTTAGTTTATCTTTTTCAAATGTCATATTTATTGATAATTAGTAAGAAAAATTGAATTAAAATTATTTTATAGAGCACTATGTATGCGGATTCTATCATAATTAGGTAAGAAATATAAGAATTTAAGACTATCCACGACGGACAATCTTTCTTAGGCGTTTTGTGACTCGTTTTCGGAGACTATTTTTCGATTTTATGTCGGATGTGGATTTTTCCTTCTCAGAAGCAGCTTCCTTCTTTTTAATAGATGGTGGCTTCTTTTTTGTGGGTGGTTCTTTTGTAGTTTTCTTCTGTTTATCGGAGATAGGTTTCTTCAGCCGACGGAGTTTCTTTCGCGGTTCCTCCTTCGGTGGGATGGGTTCCTTGATCGGGGGACGGGCTCCTTTTCGACCGGGCTTACGGGATTTCGAGGGTTGAGTGCTAGGTTGCGGGATTCGGGCTTTGGCCGTACTCGGTTCGAGTTGACTGGTATCAATGGACGGTCTTTTCCTCTTCAGATTGGCAAAATCCTTCTTTGCCTTCTCAATCATGGGAAAGCGTTCACGTATTCTCTTTTGACCTAACACTTGTTCCCATGACGACCACAAGTAATCATCGGTTTCAGGAACTTTATCAGGACCGCCGTAGGCTTCAATTTTCTCATCAAGACGAGGCGCCAGCCTTTTCACCTTCCACTCCTTAATGCGTTCAAACATTTCTGGAGTATTGTATTGGGACTTAGCGAAGAATAGATCTGTAATATTCGGCTTATACCTGATCTTAAAATCCTCGGGAGGATAATCTTTCCCAGTGACTTGTTTGTATTCCTCTGCCCACTCCCAGTCCTTTACCCGCGCATGGACTAGACGTAGGGGAAGATATTGGTACATTAAATATTCGGTATGGATTCCTACTTTTTCTACTTCACCCTTTACATAGAGTTTGTTGTATTTCGCCGAATCCATTAGGAAATATTCACCTGGAAAGCCTGCGGTTTGTATGATATAACCATACGGGTCATCCCCATGTCCTAACCACCGATCGACTGTTGGAAAATAAGCTTGGGTATGTCCTTCATACATGTTTAAAATGACTGGGATGTTAACCGTACGAAGGATGTAGTACAAGAGTCCGCCAGTTCCATGGCATCCAGCAGTCCAGTGCTGCTTTTCTTCGTCTTTTACACCCAATTCTTCGAACTCCTGGAAGGTTCCCTCTATTACCCGTTTGACAGGAGCATATCCTCGGTATTGCCAGAAGCCTTCGCGGACTCGTGTAAGTTTAACTTTATAAGATTCCGTTGGAAGGCCATAATGCACCAGGTTACGACACCAGTCCAATAGATTCCCGATTGTTTTGAGTGGGGTATTATCAATTAGGCTCCCCTGTCGCATCAAGGCGAACGGAAGACTCGGGCTACCGGGCGTGATATGGGGGAGCGTGTATTGGTCAATCAGATAAACATCCTTACCACCCGCCCCCCTAGTCAACGTAAAGAATTTACGACTGTCAAATAGAAGTTCCAACTCAGATTTCTTATAGTTCAAAATTGACCAGTTAACCCAGTTTTGGGTTTCTACCGCAAGGCTCTGGGCAACATGGGCAAAATAAATATCCTTTGCGTCTTCGTGCGATAATTGTGTTACTGGCCAATCTGTATCTTCTAACGTTTTTTGATTCGGTGGAGGGTCCCGTACATTGATCCATTTTACCGAGACAATTCTGTTGTAATTATTCTCAAGCTTTTCTTTCATTTCGACAGGCCATTCTTCGTACTTATAATCCTTTGGATAAGCGCCTTTGTTCGGATCATCAGGATCCTCATACCAATATTCCTGCCACAATATGGTGTCCCTTACTTTCGGATGTGCGTTTATCCAGTTTTCAATCATGTCCAAATCCACCTCATAAAAACCAGTAAAAATTCTATTTCCTATTGATTTTTTTTATTAAATGATTTCAAATATTAGATTTATAGTATTTCTTATAAAAATGCATAAGGATTGATATTTTAATATAATACAAATTGATTTTTAGAACGCTATGACTGCGTTAGTTGTATAATTAGACAAGAAAAAAGAAATAAAAGTAATGAACTATTCTTCGGGGGTAAATTCTTCAGGGGGACTTTCTTCTTCGAGAGCTAATTCTTCTTCATCATCTTTTATCGCACCTTTTACGGTCCCAGCTGCCTTATCGACGACTTCCGATACGCCCGCCGCCGCGTCGGTGGCGACACCTGCAACCCCATCAACGGTTTCGGTTACTACGGATCTAACATCCTCCGTAACGTCTTGTACTGCCTCTTTTGCAGTCCGTACGGTAGTCACCGTTGTTTCCTTGAGCGATTGTGCAGTATCTACAACAGTCGTCTTGACGTCCTTAACAGTACCCACAATTGTACTCTTAACGGACCCTACAGCTTCCGTTGCCTCTGCCTTGAGCTCAGATTTTGTACTTGACGCGGTTTCTTTTAACTCATCAACCATATCTGATCCGGTTTCCTTGATCTCATCCGCAATTTCTTTTCCGAATTTCTTGAATGCTTTTTTGATTTTACCAAATAATCCCATAATCATCACTTTGAAAATTCTAAGCTTATTGCAATAGAGTATGACCCCTTGGTATATATATGTGTTCGCTGTTCCTTTCAAGGAAGTTTTACGGACTACATCAAAAACCTCTAGAAGATGGAAATTAACGAAGGAGAAATAGATAGAGCAACCCCGCCCACCCTGATGGCAGGCGTCTTGGAGCCGATTCTAATTTTTCCCCATATTTTATTGCCATTTCGAGAAAATATCTCATATGAAGGAATGCCTCGACCATTGGGCGAGTGTGGTTTAACCAGTCTTTATTATGTTCATAGTCAAATTGCTTTTCGGAAGCCCCCTCCTTTAGAATAACCTCCAGAAATGGATGAATCCGCCCCTCTTTTGGAGCTAACTTCTTGAACGCCTCGAGTATTTTTCGAGTATACTTTTGAATTTGATAGACCTTAAACGATTGGTGGTAAAACCTGTATATCAAATCCTCATAGCACCAATGGTCGTTAATTTCGTCTAACAATTGTCTGAGCTCAGGAAGGTATTGTTTAATATTATGGAGGAATTGCTCATGGGATTCCATATCTACCCTCTACGAGTCTCTACGTCTATAAATAATGAGGATACTCTAACTCCGTCCCTATTTAAAATGAAGATACTGCTTTCACTGTTTTAGTTCGTTCCCTAAGAGGTTTCTTTTGTTCTTCGGTTCTCATATTATTGAATTCATTGCTCAACTTCTGTCTATCCTCATTCACCATCTTCACAATATCAAAATTTTTGTTAATCTTCAAGATACAGGACCTCCCAGAACTATCTGGTTTTACGCTTTAAGAATGAATTATTTGCATTAGTATATTTGTTTGATGAACCTTAAATCATTTCTGCATTCGAAAAAAAAAAAAAAACATACTAAAAAAAGAGGAAGCGTTATTCTTCCAGCAATTTTTTGCGTTTCAAGTAATCAGCTTGCGTAATCTCGCCCTGTGCCAAGCGATTTTTCAGAATATCGAGGGGTGCTTTCTCAGGGGGCTGCGCTTTAAGAGGTCCTTTCGGTTTGGGGGGTAAGGGCTGTGCTTGTGTTGGTTTTCGCGTCTTCCATATCATTACTGTGACCACGCTTGCCAACCCAACTAAGGCTCCCAATAGGAACAGCATAGTAATATCTTCGGGACTCATTGGTGCTTGGGACACCACATCAATTTCGAAAAGCGCGGAGTCTTGGTAATTGCCGGCTTGATCATAGGCACGAGCACAGATATAATGGACCCCATTATCGTTTCCATTAGGATTGGTGGCCCAAGTAAACTTGTAGGAATTGCCCGAATCGGCACTCATCCCAAGGAAAGTGCTTCCGGGGTTATCAGGATCACCATCCCAATATTCGACGTATGCGATCCCAGAATCTGCATCGAATACATTTGCATAGAGTGAAATTGCACCTGTATATGGGCCGTAAGCGCGTGCTTGGCAGGTGCTCGGATCAACATTATCAACTTCAACCGTATATGCGGAAGAAATCCGATAATTCTTCAAGGGAAACGCTAGATCATAAGTGACGGCAAATAAGTAATAGGTCCCATGAAAGGTGCTCGTATTCCAGACAAAATCATACACGTTGGGAGTCATCGAAACATTATCTTGGTAACCTAAGTCTGTACTGAAATCGAAATCAAGGAAGGGCACCGTATCATAGTAGAATTTCACGTAGGAAACGCCTGTCTCTTCGTCCACTGCTCCACAATTCAAAGTTACAGTTCCTTGAACATAATCATCTAAGTCATAGATATGGCTGACGGTTGGGGATCGATGATCCCGTGTGCCATATTCGTATGGACGGGATGTAAAGGTAAAAGGTTCTTGAATGATATATCCAAAGGTGTTATACCGTAAATCATAATAGATATCAATGGCGAATTGGTCATGTTCTCCAATCGGGGTGCCATCATCATCTTCGAGATGGCACACAATTTGTCGATTCTCTTCAGTTGCAGAGGTAGCGGTTGTGGTAAACGTTAACGTGGTTCGGGTTCCTACCATCCCGTTAGATTCCTGAATTGGATAGCTCGTTCCCGTAGAGACGGGACCAATTCCATAATTTATAGTTTGTGTCACCATTTCATTCCAACAAAAGAAGGAGCTAGTTGTCTGCTGGATAGTAAATTCATAGGTTATTGTGGTTCGGCTCGTCGTGGAGGATAAGAACTCAGTATACTGTGTAGGGGTCCAAAATACGGGAGATTGGGGAAGCTTCAGCACGTATTCTTCCTCTTCCGCGCTTATATAATTATCTGCGAAAATATTCTCCTGGGTGAGATTCTCCAAACCATATTGGTCGAGGTACGCACCTAATACGGAAAATGTCGCATTTAAAGTGAGACCATATTTCACCCAAGGGCTTGTATTCCAGAGGCGAACATCATCTGTATTCGCGTTTGGAGGATCAGGTGCGTTTCTGACAATATAATAATTATTTTGCATGATGAAGTACTGAATCAAAAGACCCGAACCGTAATAGAGATCACCACGCCCGGGGCCCATTAGAGACGCATTGTCGGTTTCTGTTGACGAGGACATCGTTGTTTCGAAGGTTATCGTAGTCTCAATATCAAACTCACCACTCTCTGTATTTGTAGTATGATCCTCCTCGCCCCCTCCAAACCCCATACCTAGACACCTCCAATCATTGAAAGTTTCTTCCCCATATTCAACTCCAAGAGCAATACCTAGGCTAATAGAGGTGCCGGATTTCATCTCAGAATAACTATGGTCACCAGGGGGGTCGTACAGGATGTAAAGGAGGTGGTTCGGAATGATTAAGTTTCCTTCATAGATCACTTCTGGGCGTTGCTCGATTTCAAGGTTTACGGGATAACTGGCGTTATTATCAGTAAGAGTAAAGACGATTTTTTGAGCGCCATTAGTGACCGAACGGTTGATATATTCTAAGTGTACCATAATCCGCGTGTAGATATCATATCGAATGGTGTATGTGATTAGGGGTGTTTCATAACTAAATTTCTCCACCGCTCGCCACGTGTGGGGCCAGTCGTACTCAATTCCTCGATAGGTCAGATTAAACAACGTATCAGTGAAGGTCAAATTCCTAGAGGGGAGGATAGTATTAAAACAGACCTTCGGGAGGGTGATATTCGTATCGTGGGCGGTTAAACTCAGTGTGAGTGGTAAAATGAACGGACTCTTAACTCCCTGTGAGTAGGTAAATTGGGGCCCTGTCGAGGTAGAAATATTGCTAGTATCTGCTGCCAGAGTATGATCCAACTGCGATTCGTTGGTGCAAGACACATTATATTCGCTCATGGCACTCGTGAGATTGTAAAAGTCTAACGTGAAATTTTCATACGCAATATGCATCAAGGGGTA
>JAEOSY010000192.1 GCA_016840125.1 Candidatus Helarchaeota archaeon
CTGAAAGGTCTCGGATGACGATAATGGAGCGAGCGGTTCGTAACTGCAAGGAGACCATTATCCGAGAGGCAAGTCAAGGTCACGAAATTATGGGAATTTATCCACTTTTATTGACTTGACAGATCGGGAGTTGTAAAAGAATTTCTTTCGGAAGAGCATGAGCGTTCCGAGATTAAGGATCGAAATGATCTTCATACACAATTTAAATGTAATAGTTAAACTAAAAATCACATAAAACTAAACTAAAAATCCCAATTATAATCGGTGGAAAATTCATTGTCTTCGAAATATGAAGGATTTCCAGCAGTTATCTACTCGCGCTTATGGCTTCTTCAAATTTTCGGGAAATTAAAGAGTGAATTTCCAAATTTACAAATTAAAATCGCACTTTTTATGACTGATTGGCCTCCAGCGACATTGATTAAGCTAGATGACGGAAATTTTGAAATCGAAATACTGGAGACTGTGACGGATTCCAAAGATTTGGATGACGTGGAATGTGATGCATATTTAGCTCTATCATATGAAGTATTAGCAAGAGGTTTTAAGAGTATTATGAAGGGGATAGAGGAGAAAAGAGTTAAGATAAAAAGTTTGGGTGTATTACCAGTACTGGGAAGGATTTTGAGAGTTTTCTGAAGATGACAGGAAGAGAGGATGTATCCGCACTTGAGAGAGTGTTAACTGTCTTAGAAGGGGCGATACCAGACAGGGTTCCAAGTTTTTGCTTAGGTGGTGATTACTCTTTTATTGATAAATTTATGAACTCACCATTCGCTTTAACTAAGGAAGATATGGCCCAATTAGATAAAGATAAAGTTTCCTACTATCCCCCCTTTATCCATGCGATAATAGCCAAATTTGCTCCAACGGAACTCCTGACGGGTGGACTAAATGCAAAAATTGATTTATGTTGGCAATCGGTTGGGGGAATTCGACTAATAAAATTAGATCAGGAATACATTATTGAAAACGGAGGATTCTTCAAAATAGTTATTCGTGCCAATGGAATCCCTCATTATTGGTATTTAGGTCCGGCACTGTTGAAGAAAGCCCAAATTGAAAACTATTGGAACAAAGAAAAGGAGTTGAAACCACCCAAAATTGCTTTTCGAAACTTGGCAAAAATCCGTAAAACAATGCTCAATAAATATGACATCGTGGTAGCCCAAGGAATAGCTGGACCATTCGAAAATTGCGTATTTGGTATAGGACTCGCAAATTTTGCATATTTTGCCAGGAAATACCCCGACTTTCTTGAGCAACATATGGATTTTCAGTGGAAAACAATCGAAGAACCCTCATTAAGGTTGTTAATGGAAACTAAACCCGAAGTTGTAATGTGTGGCGATGACTATGGTTATAATATGGGGCTGCAAATGCACGTGAAACATTGGCGAAAATTCATCAAACCAATTCTAGCAAATTATGTAAAAATTGTTCATGATGCTGGAGGGAAATTTATTTTGCATAGCTGTGGGAACATTCAAGAGATCTTTCCTGATTTTGTTGAAATTGGTATTGATGGAGTGGAATCCTTAAAACCAAAGAGCAATGATTTAAAGATGTACCGCGAAAAATATCCTGAAATTACTCTGGTGGGAACAATTGATGATTCAGAAATGTTAAACTATGAATCACCTGAGGTTATTAGAAATTCAGTAAAATTAGATATTAAAAATTTAGGAAAAAATGGGGGGTATATTCCAGGACCTACAAATTTTTTGTTAGATCAACCACCAACAAATGTGGTTGCACTTTATAAAGCCATACAAGAATTTGGGGATTATTCCTCGTTTTAACAGAAACCCCATCTGGTTTTTTTTAGAGAAGGTATTAAGAATTTTAGGCGATCGTCGGTTTTTAAGTCGAAACATTCATTAAAAGAAAATTATTTAAGAAGAGTTAGAATTAAGCTTTGATAAATTATAAATAATATTTTCAGTATTATGGGAGAAGAAGGATTATGGTGGACCTTGAACTAGCTTCATTAAACTTTAATTATGTAGTAATAAACTACTTTATTTCTGCATTAACTTCTATGTTAGTCACCATATTCGCTTTTTGGATAGCTAGACGAAAAAAAATTAGAGCGCTCTATTTTTTGGGTTATACCATGTTATTTTTCACTTTAAGTTCATTTTTGGAATCTATCGCAGAACTTTTGCTTAATATTCCCCTGAGAAATATAAGTTTAGTCTTTACGGTACTTACAGGTCTTACTCTTATCTTATTTGTTACTTATATAAGGAATGAATCGTTCTTATCTGTAGAATTAGTTATTGGGGCTTCAATTTCGGCTATAGTGTTATTTTTAGAATTTCAACCCGCTAACCACACCATTATGAATATTGCGGGTCTAATTTCTCTACATAGAAAAATGTTTCTAAATAATATAATATTCGTTTTTGCAATATATTATGCGGTTATTTTGATATTTTGGATTATCCTCACCATAATTAAGGCACCTAGGAATTTAAAAAAATATTCAATTTTATTGATATTGCCGTTTGTCATTGGAGGAATTGTTTTTTATATCTTTAACCAGATTGTTTTCATATATCAACCCTTTTCTTGGTTGATATTAACGCTGAATTTCTCTTTTTTAATTATTCTAGTCCTTTGCCCTCAATTATTGTTTATCTTACCCTATGAAGCACACCGACTGAATGTTTTTGAGATGAAGACGGGTATTTCATTGTTTCAATATGAATGGTCAAGTGAAGGAATTGATGAGGATTTACTTTCGGGATTAATTAGCGCAATAAGAAGCATGGGCGAGGAAGTCTTAAAAAAGGGAGGGCTCAAACAGATCGATTGGGAGCTAGGATTATTATTTTTCTCCAAAAGAGAACACATTATAGTAACACTCCTATCCTCAAAAGCCTCCAAATCCTTGCGTTCAAATCTGAGCGCATTTACTTCAGCGTTTGAGAGCAAATTTAGGGATTTACTCACCACAGAACTCAAGGATCTCAATCAGTTCTCACCTGCAATGGAATTGATTGATCACTATTTCGGCAATATTCCCAAACATTGATTGCCATAAATTTCCAAATTTCTCTTTTTGAGCGAATTCAAAGATTGTTGAATTCCAACTTTCCGCTTTATATATCATATTTTTTTATTATATCTTAGAGATAAAACATGAAAAAGTAAAATTGGTGAAAAAGGTTGGAAATTGATGATGAAATGATTAAAAAATGGATAAATAAGTTTTGTGGAAACTTCTCCAAGGAATCTAGTTCTTGCTGTGGTGAAGTCGCCACTAATTTCTGCAGTTGTTGTGAACCAACAGACTCCACAACTAAAAATGATGAAAATAAAAATAAGGAGGTAAAAAAATGAAATATGAGCAAAATCAATACACCGAAGGCTTAAGCGTTTGTGCATGGATCTTTGCGGGACTCTTTCTCTACGGTGGAATTTCAGGATATCTCGAAGCAGAATATTTCTGGAGTACTATTTCCCTTCTAATCGGGTCATTGATTATCATTGGTCAAATTGTCATTTCGTACAATCGAGGAACCTTGCGAAATGTTGTTTTAAATGAATTTGTAAGCAACTCCAGCGCGTCTGTAGAAACTATTTCTCACAATACGAGAATCACGACGAAAGATGTTCAAGCTATAGTATTGGATTTAAAAGCAGACGGACTTTTTCAAGGGGCATTTTCTCATACCACAGGCGAATTAGAACAGGTCCAAACTCCCGCCGGTGAACCAGACGTTATCTTCTGCCCTAACTGTGGAACCGCTATTACTCGAGTGGATGCCACCTACTGTCCCCATTGTGGCGCAGAATTATAAAAAATATAAATTTCAAATCTTTTTTTTTTCGAATTTATATTATTCTTTTTTTAATAGGGGATAAAAATACTTAAATTATCGGATAAAGAGGTAAAAATGAAAATGATCTCAATAGTTGCGGCCATCTTAGCTGTTATTTTATTTATTGGAATAAGTATTATTCAATTACTCCTTGCGCTAGGTTTGCCTCTGGGTCATCTAGCTTATGGTGGGAAGTATGAAAAGCTTCCTACTAACTTGAGAATAATGAGCTTAATTGCCATTGGAATTTTCACGTTTGCCTCGATTGCCGTATTATCACGTGCTGGAATAATAATCATTTTTACTAATCAGGATATTGCATATTATGCCGTTTGGATTATTGCGGGATATTTGACATTTAATACCTTGCTAAACGTGGTTTCGAGAAGTAAAGGGGAAAAGCGCATCATGACCCCTATCTCATTAACAATAGCTATATGTTGTTATATAGTTGCAATCGGGGCTTAAAGCTTCTTTTATTACCCATTTATGTATTTCAGATGTCTTTTGATAATAACCAGCACCACAACGCAGAGTCCGGCAAGTGAAATAATCATCGAGAGTGTGATGAAGAAGTTTTTATTAGTCACAGGATGATTGTAATCCGCGGGGACCGTGGCCGAAAACCAGGCATCAGGAATTGGTTTGGTGATATTGAACGAATCCAAGATGTAGTTCTCGGTTCCCGCATTATTGATACCGATCACGCGCGCTTCCAAGCGAGTTGTATTGGTCGCGAGGTCCAAAGTGATATTGATATCAACGTAGTGGCTGGAACCGTTAAACACCGCCGAATAGGGGTTGTCGCGTGTTTTCTGCTCGTACATATCCCCCATCCCTGCAGCGCCGCTTATCACGTAGATGGGGTATTCCGGGGCGTAGTAATCCGGATCGCCCGTCGCATTATATTCATTATTGTGGTTTACCGGATAATGACGTTCGTAAAAATGGTTATGGCCGTTAAAGACGATATCTACATCATATTGTTCGAATAGAGGTGACCACTGAGCTTTGATATCTAGGCGTTCGGCATGAGATGCTGAAGCGAAGGGGGGTTGATGGAAAACCACAAACTTCCAGAGAATAGTGGGATCACCGGCAGCGAGCTCAAGATCTTCTTTAATCCAATTAATGTCTTGGACATCGTAAGGTGCAATCCCATGGTTCTCAGAATCTAAGGCCGTAATGTGAGCAAAACCATAACTGAACGAATAATACCATTCTTGATGTCCATTCTCAGGAAGAACAAAATTCTCTTGAAAAAGGGAATCCCAGAGGTTTCCGAACTCATGATTGCCAACGATGGGCATTACGGTGATGTTTGCGCTGACATTTTCGATATCTAGAGCATAATTTCGCCACAATTCCATGTCCTCTCCACTTGCGACGAGATCTCCACTCATTAGCATAAATTCGGGATAGGAACCAAAGTAAGAACCATTATTGATAATTAGATTATTCACAGCTCTCCTTCGGTCACGATTACTCCGGCAATCCCCTAAGGCACCAAAATGAATACCTCGACTTGGGAGTGAGGGAGCGGTGATAAACTGGAACGTCTGGCTCCAATTTGTAGATGACCCACAGCGATAATAATAGACTGTATCGGGGTTTAAATTCGTTAATTCAACGAAATGAAAATAGTAATCTGCAAGGACATAGCTGGAACCTTGAACGGTCTGATTTAAATTTGAAGCATTAATTCCAAACTTCACTTCTGTCGGGGTACTGCCATTTGTATACCATGACACCACTCTAGAAAATCGAGGATCTTCTTTAAATGTTTGATGGACGCCCCAAGGGGTCGAATCTCCTTGAGCGGTAAATATGGGTTCATTAGCCTCAATTACACTCCAATTTTGGACATTTGAAAAGATAAGTAGAGAGCTTATTATTAGGGTAAAAAGTATCAATTTCGAGTGTTTTCCACTGAATTTACTCAGCGAATATTGAGTTTTTCGGGCAAACTTCATATTAAAAACCTCCCTGCGGTAAGTGAGATGATTCCGATGAATGTAAATTCACAACCGAAAAGTAGGAGTAAATACAGAGATCCTTTATATAATCGTATCTTGTTTGCAATATAATATGCAGCCACCAATAATCCTGCGCCAATACCTACAAGCAAAACACAAACCCACAAAGAAAAAATGATCCACCCATAAATCTCCGAGAATAGAAAGTACCCCAAAAGAAATGCGAGACTGATGAGACTGCCCAATAAATAGGCAAACACATTCAATATTCTTAATCCGGGAAATTTTAGAACAAATTTCAACAAAAGAGGGTATAGAATAAAGGCGCTTAAAATGGATGCATACGCAATAATTTCCGTATATTCTTCCAGAATCGGGTAATCCTCAATTAATCCGTAGGCTCCAATCACTATAAACAAAAGAAATCCAAAAGAAAAAAACCAGAGGAGGAAATGTTTAATTTTTTCCATAAACTATTCACCAAAAATAGCTATAAAATTTTAATGTCAATCACAATTAGTATGTCTAATGAAAGACATAAAATTAGTAGTTTTCGATTTAGACCAAACAGTCATTAATTCCAAAAACGGATTTGACGCCGCATTTGAGAAAATTAAAAGCGAGCTTCAACGGTTTTTAGAACACAATGGAATTGATAAACAAGTTGAACACTATTCCGCTCAGTTGTGGGAGAGAATCGGGGCGTTTGACAAACAAGGGCAGTTTAACAGAGATATATGGTGGAATCTACTCCTAGAAGTGTTAGAAGTAAGTGAGGTCCATTTCACCGAAGAGGAATCAAAACAAGTGACCCAAGTTTATTGGGATACTACTATCAAATTCACGGAGCTTTATCCGGATACGTTAGAAGTTTTGAATTATTTGAAAGGAAAGTATACGTTGGGGCTTCTGACAGATACAGATGGCACACCGGGTATTAAACAGATTCGTCTTGAAAGGAGTAAAATTATTGACTTTTTTGATGGTATAATGATTGCGGGAGAGGATGTACCGGAAATTAAACCGGATCCTAACCCATTCTTGAAACTTGCTGAGCATTTAGGGATTTCTCCTCCTAACTCTGTTATGGTAGGTGACAAACCCTTCGCGGATATAAAGGGTGGCAAGGCGGCAGGATTTCATACTATTTTAATTCTACGAGAGAATTGGGAAGTTGATCCCACCCCTGATTATCAGATCAACCATTTAAAGGAGTTAAAAACTATTTTATAAAAAAAGTGATAAGATTGCCAGGAAAAAATGCGCCAATTAGAATCTTCATAAGTTATTCTATGGAAGATTAGGCCTTTACTATGCTTTCACGAACCTTTTTTTGGAGTGTAATCAACTTTTTTATGAGTAACGAGCAAGTTTGAATTCCCTGTTGCCACCAATTCATCTGCCTCATTCTTAAGTTCCGCCATGGCATGCACGATATGGCGCCCCTCACGAATTATGAATCCATGGGCCCGAACCTTCTCACCAATTTTCACCCTTCCTAAAAAATCGACATGCATATCAATACTGATCAGGAAGCCTTCGTAGCCTAACGTCGTGGTCATCATCCCAATGACATCATCGAGAATTGCAGACTGCACCCCTCCATGTAGAATACCCGTAGGATTTGACATCTCTGTACGAACCTCGATTTCCAGCTCAAGATCCCCACGGGTTACATTGATAATCTGCCCATTCAGCCATTTAGTGAATGGGGGGGCAGGAAAATCTTTTAACGGTAATCCTTTTATGGATTGAAATAAATTCACCATTTTTTGAGAGCGCTTAACCACTTCAGGGTCGCTTTTCGAATCGCTCTTCTTTTCTGAAACCACTTTTTATCACTTCCTAAAAGAATAAAACCTGCTCAAGGAAACGATCAATAACATTAATCGTCCGATCTCGCTTCCCACTCTTTAGTTCCGCATTTAAGAAGTACACTTCAACTTCCATGACGTCCAAACCGATAAGTTCAATATTTTTGGTTTGGAGGACCTTTTTTAAAAGCTCTGCAGCAGCTGCGAGGCATTCAACATCCACCCCAATAAACTCCATGAATCGTGCTGCGAGAACCGCGTTGAGGGAACTCACATCCACATCAATTGAAAGGTAGACGTAAGGGGTATTCACCGTTTCAAGAGCTTCATTAAACGCATTATTGATTTTTGCGTTATCCTTATAATTAGGAATTATTTTAACACCTCTACCTTCATAAGAAAGATAGAAATCTACGTAATTCTTAACTCGAGGGTCCTGAATTTGCTTCATTTCTTCATTGGGGTAATCCATACACCCATAAACTATGAGATTCTGAGGCAGAATCGTGCCCTCTTCAAGGAGATTATAGAGAAATGTCCCACAGTTATAGGATTTGGGCACTTTTGTCTGGTCATCAATCGAATCGACCATTTCGGGAAAGGGAATTTGTAGTTCTTCCTTATGTTCCTTGGAGTATTTTGCTAATTCCAATCGCAAATTGGTTGGAATGGCATCAAAGTGCCCATCAAGCATTACCAACGTAATATTTTCCGCACCGTACTGTTTAGCTAATGCTTTTAAGACCCCCCCTGTCAAGGAATGATCAGCTCCTATCATCAAAGGGATGGCTGGTAAAACTTTCTTTTCTATAAACATTTCCATTGCGTCTGAATATTCCCCACAACCGTTACTGTCCAAAAAAAGTCGAAAATCCAATGGAGTCATAAATATCTCGTCACCCAGATCGGGTTTCGGTCGTAACCATGATTCAACAGGAAATTTACCAATCTTTTGAAAATTAGACCGCTGCAGAACTTCCGATTCCGCGATAAATCCATCGTAGGCATCCGTGAATTTCGATTTATCCTTTCTACCAAGTGCTTTACCACTCAAGTAGTTCTGCTTGATGAGAATCTTGGTATGGGCATCCGTGGGATCAAGGGCTGCTCCGAAAACTTTTATTCCTTTTGGCATCTAACAAATCCTTCAATGATTTTTTCTAAACATCTCTATATTTCGACTAGAATTTTTGCAGCTTGTTTATCTGGCTGGCTTAACTCATGAAATCCCTCTTCGATGGCGTTATCAAGTTTAACTTTTTTACTGACAATCAGATCGGTTTGAAATTTCCCTTGATCCAGCAGGTTAAGGACCTCCTGAAATTGTTGAAAAGAATAACCAAAGCTCCCCACCAATTTTACTTCCTTTGCTATTAATAGTAAAAAGGAAATGGGAACAGGTTCGAAGTGAACTCCTAATAACATAACGGTTCCGCCTTTGCGGACTAAGGATATGTCCTTTTTGTAAGTTTCAGGAAAGCCTGCGCAATCAAATACGAAGTCAGGACCCAATTTATTTATCTTTCCGGATTTAATTGCTTTATTAACCCCCATCTTGATTGCTAAATTTAGATTAAATTGAGAAGGATCACTCACGTAAACATTATCTATGTTCTTTAGTTTTAGTGCTTGGATCGTCGCCAGACCTATCGCACCAGCCCCGATTACCAATGCAGTATCACTCGGTTCAATCCCCGAGATCTCAACACCGTGGTACCCAACCGATAGCGGCTCAGCAAGCGCGCCCGCAGCGTACCCAACAGAATCCGGCAATTTACACAATAATTTTGCGGGAATTTTTACGTACTCGGCGATTGCACCATTCACCGTAATTCCTAACCCAAGAAGGATGTTTTTACAGAGATTCTCCTCACCTCTTTGACAGTAAAAACATTTTCCACAGAACTCACCAGGGTAAGCGGTTACACGATCTCCTTTTTTCCAGTCTTCGACTTTTTCCCCTAACCCAACGATCTCTCCTGAGAATTCGTGTCCCAATATAAGGGGCATTAGTATTTTTCCGTATTGATAGGCCTCTAGGTCACTTCCACAGATACCGCAGTATTTCACTTTAATTAATACATCTTTCTTTGCCAGTTTTGGTAAAGGTATGTCATCTTGCACTTCTAACTCATTTACAGCTTTTAAAACAAGGCCCTTCATAATTACCACTTTTACAATAATATAGCATATAATTATTAAAAAGTAGATGAAAGGTTTTAACAAAGCTTATTACAATGTCTTACAAGAAGTAATTGAATATGAGGAGTGAAGTAAATGGCAAAAGATAAGATTAAATACATTCTGGCTCATGATCACGGCACGTCAGGGAGTAAAGCGGCGATCGTTTCCACACATGGAGAAGTAATTGATTTCGAGTACCAAGAAGTTCCACTCTATTTACTTGATGGGGGCGGCGCAGAGCAAAACCCCGATGAATGGTGGGATGCGATCATGACCTCCTCGAGAAAGTTACTCGACAAAGAACTCGTGCCTGTTGAGGACATAGTCGCTGTCTGTGTTTCGGGTCAGGGATCTGGCACAGTCGCGGTTGATCAAGATGGAAATCACTTGCATAATGCGGTAATTTGGATGGATATGAGAGGAGCCCCGTATGTTAAGAAGCTAATGGGTGGCCTTCTTGAGATTTCAGGCTATAACATTAAGCACATATTTCAGTATTTCCTCAAATTAGGGGGGTGGATTAACATAACCGGGGGCGTACCAATGCTCTCGGGGAAAGATCCAATCGCCCATATCCTCTTTATTAAGAATGAGATGCCTAACATTTATGAAAAGACATATAAATTTCTTGAGTGTAAAGATTATGTTAATCTCAGACTCACTGGCGAGTTTACGGCATCCTACGACTCAATCCATTTATATTGGTTAACGGATAACCGAGACATTAACAATATCCAATATCATGATGGGTTGATCAAGAAGTCTAAAATTGACAAAGCGAAGTTACCTGCTTTAAAACAATCAATTGAAGTTCTAGGACCCATTAAAAAGGAGGTTGCGGATGAGCTAGGTCTTCAAAAAGATGTAAAAGTCGTCATGGGCTGTCTAGACATCCATGCCGCCGCAATTGGTTCCGGTGCGGTTCGTGACTTTGAAGCGCATGTGTATATTGGAACCTCCTCCTGGCTCACCTGTCATGTTCCCTTCTTAAAGACCGACGTATTTCATAATATGGCATCCATTAATTCTGCGATCCCAGGAAAATATTTAGCTGCGAATGAGCAAGAAACAGCAGGGGCATGCCTGTCCTTCCTGCGGGATAACCTTCTCTACCACAAGGATGAGCTCCTTGATGAGGAGCATATTACGGAAGATAAATTGAAGACGGGGATCTACAAGATTTTTGATCGTATCGCCGAAACGGCCCCCGCTGGGAGCAATGGTTTGATATTCACACCCTGGTTGTGGGGAGAAAGAACCCCTATTGAAGACCATTCGGTTCGAGGCGGTCTTCTCAACATTTCGTTAAAATCTACAAGAGCGGACCTCATCAGAGCAGTTTATGAAGGAGTCGCTTATAATAGTCGTTGGATTTTGAAGTATTTAGAGAAATTCTGCGGTCAAAAATTGGAACCCATAAGTATGATTGGTGGGGGTGCTAAATCTAATATTTGGTGCCAAATTTATGCGGATGTATTGAATAGACCCATCCGTCAAGTGAAAGATCCTATTCAAGCGAATGCCCGAGGTGCGGCATTTATCGCAGCCGTCGGCTTAGGGTATATCACCTTTGATGACATCCCTAAATATACCAAATATACTAATACGTATACGCCTAACCCTGAAAACAAAGAAATCTATGATAATATCTTCGAGGAGTTCATAAACATCTATGAAAACAATAAGAAAATGTACGAGCGGTTAAACCCTTAATTTATAATATTTTTTAGTTCGATCCAGCGCATAATGACTTTTTAAATAATCCAAGATTATTTGATCAAGGTGACTCTGATGGTAAAAGCTTATATTCTCTTAACATTGAGAATGGGTGATACGAAGTCAGTATTAAAGGAGCTCAAGCAACTCGAGCATATTGAATCAATCGCGGTGGTGGCGGGGATTTACGATATCATATTGTCAGTCCAAGTGAAGGACCTTGAAGAACTTTATGAACTGACCTATGTTCAGATAAGCAATATTGCGGGAATAGAAAAAACAACTACTTTTGTGGTAGAAAAAGAGATTAAACCTGAAGAGGATTAAAGTTGCCTCACCTAGGATTTGCCCTTTCTAGGAAATTCAAAATTATACTTTTTCCTTTAATAGCCGCAGTTCTAACGGCAATTTATATCGGACTCGACAAGTATTATCTTGAAAAAATTCATTCAGACCCATATGCTTACAGCTTCCTATCGATGTGGATTGGTTTAGTTGCGACCCTCGTTTTAATGCTCATTATGCGGATCCCACTCAGGAAGAAACACCTGATAGGTGCTTACATAGACCCTAATTTTCGTGGTTTCATTATCCCCAAAGGAAAATTGTTACTGCTCTTAATTGTTGCGGGGCTTAGTTCAGCAGTCTCGACATTGAGCTATTTTTATATTGTTGGTGCAACCTCCCCCTCTATCCTTTTACCCTTTACACAGATGGTTATTGTTTATTTGATTGTTGCGGAAAGTGTCAATTACAAAGAAACCCCAAGTATACTTGAAACGCAGAGTATCGTTATGATTTTAATCGGCATATTCCTCATAACAACGACGGATTTAGCAGTTGATTGGGTAACAATTTTAGTAGTTCTTGGTCCATATAATTTAGGGATAATGGTATATACAATTGCTCTAAGACAGGCTAAGCGAATGCTCCATCACAATCGAAAGAATGATTCCTTAAATATCCGTCTCTGGAGCTTAGCGTTTAATACCATCCTCATTTCGGTTTTAATTATCCCATTTATCACCCCGAACTTCTATGCGGGTTTGTCAATTTTAAATCTCGCTAATGTAACCTACATTATTATCGTCATGTTGGTTTCAACTCTTGCCTTTATTGTGTATATAAGATCTTTGGGAATAGCAAAAATGAGCACGGTCACCGCAATTATTTCTTTTTCGGTGGTCCTTGGTATCCCCATTACGTTCCTTGGTAACTTTATCACAGGTACGAGTGTATTTGGGGTAACAACCTTTACCCCTCTCTTCTGGTTATTCAAGGGTATGGGTATTATCCTAATTCTCATTGGGATCATTACAATCGCGATGAGTCAGGTGAAGGCTTATTTATTAATCTATCTCTCTGGCAGCTCAGAGATGGTTTTAAACCAATTAACCAAGGTCAAAGGGTTAGAGAGTATTTCAGCCGTTAGTGGCGACAGGCTCCTCATTGCGAAATTAAATATTCGCAGTTTTACTAAAGCTTACCGGACATTGGTTACAGATCTCGAAAAAATCATAGGGATTAAACAAGTTATAACCTTAACCAGCCTTAAAGAATGGGAAAAAGTATAATTGTTGAGAGTTTCAAAGGATACATTTTTCTGATAAATCATCAAAAAGAAATTGAGTAATAAAGGTGGCGAAAAAATATGTCAAAAGAATATATTCTAGCCCATGATATGGGCACCTCGGGCAGTGTTGCAAGTCTTGTCAAGCTAGGAGAAAAAGAAGAGACGGCTAAAATCATGGCATCCATAGTCAAGGAATATGATGTTATATATCCCCAGGAAAATTATGCAGAGCAGGATCCAAAAATGTGGTGGGCTGCAATAGCTGAAAATACTAAGGAAGTCATGAAAAAAAGCCAAATAGACCCAGACCAGATTGCAGCCATTGTCCATTCTACACAAATGCTCGGTTGCCTTCCAGTGGATAAAAATGGGGACCCTTTAATGAATTGTATGATTTGGTCCGACACGCGTGCTGCCAAACAATCCATTAAATTATGGGCGGATGTTCGTAAAATGACCTCAATTTTGAGGCATATCAGACGCGTATGGAATTTCTTGAAGATTACGGGTGCAGGTCCGATGACCCGCGATATGTACTCAAAAATTATGTGGGTAAAAGAAGAACGCCCGAATATGTATCAAGAAACTCATAAATTTTTAGATGTAATTGACTGGTTGCTTCTTAAAACGACAGGGGAATACGTTACCCCTGTTGATTACGCAGGTCTAACCTTTATAATGGATATACATAAATTCAAATGGTCTGAAAAAATAGCGGCCTATGGTGATCTGGATCTTGATAAATTAAACGAAATCAGAAAATGCACTGATATTATAGGAGAGCTAACTCCAGAGGCTGCCGAGGACCTGAATCTCAAGCCGGGAATCCCGGTCGTTTGTGGTTGTGGTGATGCTTCATCCGCAATGGCTGGCTCTGGAGCTGTCGAAGAAAATGATGTTCACCTATATATTGGTACAAGCGGATGGATGATGGCACCTGTATCAAAACACTATCGTATAATTTCAGCCGCCACGATAGCTGCGCCTTCGCCAGATCCTGACATTCCTTATATGTTAATTGCAGAGCAGAAGAATATGGGGGCTTGTTTGAAGTGGTTACGAGACACGGTTGAACGAAAGGAGTCTTACGCAGACTTGGATAATCTTGCTTCGAAGGCGCCTCCAGGGTCCAACAGATTAATTTTTACCCCTTGGATCTCTGGTGAAACTTGTCCCGTCATAGAGCCCCGCTTACGTGGTGGATTTATGAATTTAAATATTGAAAATTCCCGGTATGATGTAATCCGGTCAGTACTTGAAGGGGTGAGCTACAATGCTCGCTGGGCACTCCATGCCGGGATTGAACCACTTGTCGAAAGAAATAAGGGGAAAATCACCGAAATTCGATTTATTGGTGGAGGGGCAATGAGTAATATTTGGAGCCAAATATTGGCGGATGTTCTCGGTAAAACCATTATCCAAATGGCTAGCCCTATGACCTCGGGAACTGTTGGGGCGGCTCTTATAGCAGGATTGGGAATAGGACGATTGAGTAGCTTCCGAGAATTCAAACCAAAGGTCGCCGAAAAAGCGAGATATACCCCGAATCAGGCAAATAAGGAAACCTATGATACACTATATCATGCTTACCGGGAAATATACAAACGTTTGAAGCCACTTTATCAAGAACTAAATCCAGGCGATTTCTAATATCAATTTTTTGATCGACGGGCTTACTCCTCTGAAATCCCATCGGAAAGTGATGATTTAATTGTCGCTATTATATCATTCAGAGGAAATTGCTTTGATTTTTCGGATTCGATTCCCACCATATCTTGCACTTTTCGAGAAACACGATTCCCTTCTGCTATTATATGCTTAACAAACGTATAGATTTTTGATTGTATCTGATCAGCTATAGGGTTTTCCAGTTCGCCTTTGAGAGTTTGAGCAGAATTAATAATATCATTGAGTGGTTTATTGATTTCCTGGGCAATTTCAACCATTAGAACTCCCAGTTCAGCCTTTTTTTTGTATTGAATTAATTCTTCTTGATTGTTTTGTTGATTTAAAAGTGTATTTTGTAAAGAATCAATTTCTTTTTGTAATTTATCCGCCTTGATACTTACATCCTCTTCTAAATCGCGAAGATAATTTCTCCGAGCCTCTTCAATTATCTTTACTCTAATGATATTTTCGAAAATACGTTTGATTTTTTCATTAGTTTCTTTGATTATTTCAAAATCTTCTTCAAAATTCATTCTTTCGTTGCTGTGATAAACATCCACTTTAAAATTTTTATTATTTACTTTTTCAGATACAGAAAGTTTCCACGGAGTTTCATCAAAGTTAGATGTTGTATATTCTTTCTTTTCATACCCTATCTTAACATGTTTAATATCACCGGACTGATAAAAGGGAGGGATTAACCTTAAAAAAACTTCTATTAAATCACCTATCGAAATTTGCGGTCTTTCCACAAGCATTAAGATTTCAAATAAACAATTCAGTTCTTTTAACCGCTGTTGGTAAAAAGATTCCGTCTCATATTCATCCAAATTAGGCTGTGTGTGACTTGCAAGGTCGGAAATCATCGTTTGACATTGGTCCAATAGGATTTCTTTCAATTGCGCCCTTAACTCGGAACTTATCATAGAGTAACCTCTGTATTGTTCTACCCCCCAAGCAAATTTTTTGAACCCGAATACTGAATCATAAGAAATTTCTCAAATTTATATCTTTTTTATGGTAAAAAAACTACCATTCCTTACTTTTTTGACCGGAAGGGGCGTTTATCACGCCGAAGTTTCATGAGAAGGGGGGATAATCCCGAAATCCGAACCGCATGAAATAGTGAATTATACACGTAATCGAGATCATTTTCAAAAAGGCGAGCTCGGGCATCGGCTTCAATCAGAACCGAAGGTACCCCATACTCTGCATGCTGGTTAGAAATTGGCAGGACGACCGAGGCAATCTTTTTAGCATATTTGATGGGATTGGTTGGAGCAAGAAATTCGATTTTAGTAGGAAGGTCAAATTGAACGGGTCTCAGGTAAAAGGAATAAATTAATTCACTCCAATTCCTTTTAGTAAAGTCTCTCAAGATCCCATGCTTGGATGCTGTGTCAGCATATTTGAAAGAGAAGGTCCGTTCGCCAGGTTGTAAAAATCTGAACAGAAAGGTCGAATCACGAGTAGTTTGGACTATAGGGCGATAATCAATCTTTCGCACGTCCTGCAGCTCAGGAACCTTGCGAATGAAATGAGGTAAAACCTTCCCTAGGATGGTCATAAAGCGTGTAGATCGCGTGTCCTTAATCACCCCTGCAAGAAGCACATTACGTTCGAGACATTTTTGAAATAATTCCTCATACTTCCCAATGATTTCAATGTATTTCCGATTAAGTACCGACGAGCTCGGGGGTTTATCCAAAAGGAGGGGGACAATTGAACCATCTAAAAGAATTACGTCTGGATTTTTCTCAGTGACGTCAATGGCCAACTGTATTTCATCTTCTAACCGAGCAAGCGAGTTAAATATATCAA
>JAEOSY010000193.1 GCA_016840125.1 Candidatus Helarchaeota archaeon
ACTACAGTCCAGAAGGTTTTATTGAATCTTTTGTGGGAAAAATTGTGGTCATCAACGAGCGCAAAAAAGCTGAAGAAAAATTATACCAGTTTATTTCTACGGTTTCTCACGAGTTACGAACTCCAATAACAGTAGTGATGCAGTCAGCACTCAACTTGAAGAAGCATAAGGATAGACTTTCAGAACAAGAGAAAGCAAAACTGAATGAAATAATGATTCAAAATATCGCAAAACTAACTGAATTAGTAGAAGATCTTCGAATCATTTCTAGAATTGACGAAAAGAGCGTCAAACTAATCTGGAAGGAGTACCGCCCTTTAAATCTTATTCTTGAGATCATAGACCTAATGGAATCCCGTCTAACGGCTAAAGGAATAACTATCGAGGTGGTTGTGGATAGCGATCTTCAATTATTTGGGGATGAGAAACGAGTTAGTCAAATTTTTCGGAATTTAATTGATAACGCTATTAAATTTTCACCCGAAAAGTCAAAGATTGAAATTAAAGCGATTGATCATTACAAAGGAATCTATAATCCACAAGAATTTGATGGTGTCTTATTTCAATTCAAAGATTTTGGACTAGGCATTCGGGAAAAAGATCTTCCACGGTTATTTCAACGATTTTTCAGAACAGATGATGCGATAATCATGGAAGGGACTGGGTTAGGATTATCTATTACAAAAGAATTAATAAAGTTACATAATGGCGAAATATTTGTAGAGAGCGAATATAGAAAAGGATCAACATTCCTAGTGTTTTTTCCACGATTAGAACATCCATTATGAAGAATTTTTCAATAAAGCTAATCCAATAAAGAAAATAAGAAAAATATAGAAGAATCCCACCATCTCAGATTTTATAAAACGAGATCTGCCTGAATTATTAGAAGCTGAGTTTAAAAGTCTGAAAAAAAACATTATTTTTTGTGTTTTGGAATTTCATAATGTAAGAAATTTAATTGTTCATCATAAGAATAAAAAGGTTGGATAAAAAATTCCTCAAGACATTAAGAGAGACGGTAATAACTTTAAAAAATAGTTTTGAAGAGTATAAAAACTTCACAAGAGTTTCTGTGAGAAATTGACCGAGTAGAGACCTCTACGTTAAAAGTTTACTAAGAATTTCGAAAGAAGTTTACCAGCACCGCAACAACTTGTCGCAAGAACCTTGCAATTCTAATTCAACACAATCCTGTTAAAAATGAGGTTGAAACTGCAAGAATGTTGCGTACCGCAAAGGTGTTGCGATTCCTCATTGGAGAGGATACACGAAAGAAGTACCCTCTAGGGGATGGGATCGTTTGCCCCCTCGTCCTGATGGCGGCTCTCCCGAAATGCGGCTAGTCGCCCCTCAAATTCATCCACTAGGGACAGTAGTTCGGGGAATGGTTCGGGTGTCTCCTCCGAACCGATAGCAGTCTTTACGTAACCAAGGAGATCTTCCAGAATTGTAGTCCAAGTGAGTGAATAGACGCATGATTCTCTGACGTCGTTCACCCGCCCCCTTACCTGAGCTGGAAATTTCTCCTCACCATTGAATTCAGGTTGGGGGAAGATCGGACAACTTGTACATTTGCTCCTCTCGATACGAGTTCGGCGAATCTTCACCATATTCATCCATTCAATTAGCAGAACCCTGAGCTGGAGCTTATCTATTTTTTTCAGTTCTTCGAGGGGGACGGATTTCCACACCGCCAACTCAATCACCTTCCCGCACTTACATTGGATGTAATTCCAAAATCCCTCTGTGTGGCGAGGGACTTGTTTCAATTGCTTAAACTCCTCTTCAGTGTAGGTAATTCCGCAGTAAGGGCATGCCTGCTTTAGTCCTTCAGCCATCAGCTCAACCTCCGATAAGATCAGTTGGACAAAACTGTTAAATAAGTGGATCGAATTTACCATAAGTGAAAAGTCGGGTGTGACGGATGCAAGGCAGTTCCAATTATTTTTGTATAATTTATTATTCCCTCCTCCCCTTTTCACGACCGGATCTGCCCATCACACTTCACACACGATCTCGTTTCATTCGATAATTCTAGAAGTTCGATAGAAAGCGTCCCACACGCTTAGTTTAAATTTACAAAAAATTGTCATTGGTCTCTTTTCTTGAACCTCCTTGAATAATTTTAGTGAAAAATCTCAATAAGTTTTTTTCAATAAAGGATTTAACTAAATTATCTATACTCAAAAACTCATGGAGTGAAAAGAATGAATGAAAAAAAATCAGTCGCCGTTAGACTTGCTGTACTAAAGGATTTGGATTTTTGTTCCAAAATGGATTATGCCTTTGTTGTGGAAGCTACGCTCAAAAGGAGGGTGGAAGAGAAACTGGTAATGATCGCTGAAGTCGATGGAAAATCAGTTGGTTATTCACGTATCGAGTACTTATGGTTGAAAATCCCGTACATAGGTCTCATAATTGTCAGGCAAGAATATCGGAAGAAGGGTGTAGCCTTTGCGATGATTAGATTTTTGGAAGAGTATCTGATCAGAAAGGGATATAACGTGTTATATAGTTCTTCACAAGTAAACGAGCCTGAGCCTCAAGCATGGCATAGAAAGATTGGCTTCGAAGAGTGCGGATACATTGCAGGCATCAATGAAGGTGGTATAGGGGAGGTAATTTTTAGGAAAATCCTTCTATAATCTTTATTTCCTGTTTAATAAATCGTGGAAATGGAGGTCTATTGAATGTCTCCAAACAATTGAATGGGGGCGTTTTTTTTTGTAGGGTATACAATCTCCTCCCGCCACCGAAACCCGCACCCGAAGCACCGATAGAGGACAAAGGTTTTGTAGTTGCGAAAAAGGCAGACTTCCTCAGTTCCAATGCTGTAGACTTTGCGGAGGTTGCACCTCTTGCAGCTCAGCTGGGTTTTACGGTGCGTTTGAATATCTTCTTTCACAATCTCGATGGTAGATGGTCGGTCGTCTCTCGACATCGGGGTTTCCAATTTCCGAAACGGGAGTTACTTTTTACCCCCGCAGTACTGGCAGGTTAGATAGTGCG
>JAEOSY010000194.1 GCA_016840125.1 Candidatus Helarchaeota archaeon
CTGAAAGGTCTCGGATGACGATAATGGAGCGAGCGGTTCGTAACTGCAAGGAGACCATTATCCGAGAGGCAAGTCAAGGTCACGAAATTATGGGAATTTATCCACTTTTATTGACTTGACAGATCGGATAGTTAACAATCCGAGGAATCGAGTACCCGATGCGTTCAGCCATTATCCGGCATGCTGTTGGGCTTATATCGATTCCTATGAATTTTCGTCCTAATCGCTTGGCGACCGCTATGGTAGTTCCACTACCCGCAAAAGCATCCAGCACCAAATCACCCTCCTCTGACGCGCAATTGATTATCCTTTCCAACAAAGTCTCTGGCTTCTGTGCTGGGTATAATCGTTCGTTACTTGTTGACGTAATTCCTGGGATATCTACCCATAAACTATCAATAAAAGCTCCGGGCGCCTCATCAAGGTACATTTTAAATCGAGGGTTATCATTTTTGGTCCAATAGATGCAAAGCGGATTTTTCTGGAGCTCATGATCTAGGGTTTCTTGTGACCAAACAAATCGTTTATCATCAGGAAGTGTTACCACTTTTCCCCCAAAATTTAAAGTATGGTTTGTTTTCCCACTTTTTATTAGCGGTGCTGTTTTAAATTTCCTTCCAGTTTCCTGTTCTACCTGAGTGTATGCTGAAGCATTTATGTCCCCGTATTGCGGTTTAAATTTATACTTTTCTGACTTAGAATAAAATAAGATAGTATCAGTTATATTAGTAAATCCCCTCTCAGAAAAACTCCCACTTGCATAGCGTTTCCAAATAATTTTTGAAATCAGTCGATTACGACCGAATATTTCATCACACAGGACTCGTAAGTAGTCATCAGCGTGTGGGTCGCAATGAAGAAACAATCCCCCTGACCTTTTAAGTATCCGGCGTATTTCTTTGATTCTTTGTTTCATCCACTGAATATATTGATCGATACCACCTTCCCACCGATCTTTAAAGCTCCTAGTCTCATAATCATCCCCCCATATTATCTCATAGTTCTCATTAGTGAAAAATGGTGGATCTATATAGCACAAATCCACAGAGTTATCTGATATCTGTTTCATTGTTTCTAAATTATCATCACAAATAATAATATCTTTTAATTTATGAATCAACAGCGACACCCAGCCAATATTTTTTCACATTCATTTTAACAATGCGTAGCTAAAAAACTATGATCTATAGCAAATTATCAATGAGCTATCTACTAATCACAACAAAAAAGGTTATATAACGGCTTTCTATTTTTTATAAGAAAATTAAGGTCAATCAAGAAATTGGTGTTAGTTAATGGTCTTAAAAGAACGTGGATACCGGCAAGTTTCATTACCGATTCCATTGATTGAACGCATTGAGAAGTATATTACCAATCACAAGGAAGAGGGGTTCACTTCAATACCCGAATTTATCCGACAAGCAATAAGAGAGAAGATTGACCGGTCCACGAAAAACTCCGCTTAGGGTAGGGGTCTATCCTTTTTTTTATCCAGCATCCCAAACACTTTAAAGATTTAAACCAGCTCTATAAATGGATGTGATGTAATTTCGTATCTATATCTATGAACATATTTCTGGAGGAGGTTTAACAGAAGATGCAGCTAACTTCTCACTATTTCCAGAAGGCTTCGCTATGTTGAGCGCTCTAGTAGAAGATTTCAGAGATTTAGGGGAAGAAATCGTAACTACTCTGGATTCCCGATTAAAACATCTCCAAAATCATATTAATGCACATAATATCATTCAAATCTCAGGAGGTGAATTTGAAGAAAACTTTGATAAAACTGTTGCTGATTCAGAGGCAGTATTACTAATCGCCCCCGAATCCGCGGAAATATTATATAAATTAGCTTTACGAGTAGAAAAAGCAGGGAAACTATTATTAGGACCTTCTTCTGATGCAATTAAAGTAGCTACCGATAAGGCAGAAACTCATAAGAAGGCATTAGAGGCACATGTTTTAGTTCCAAGTGCAATCCGTGTCTCATTTGCTGAAAGATTAGATATTATCGACAAAATCTGTCGTCAAATAGGATACCCTGTCGTTTTCAAACCGATTGATGGTGTTGGGGGCGGGGGTATATGCATTGTAGCCAAACCAAATGATATTGACGCCGGGTTAGAAACTGTGAATAAAGAGACCCAATTAGAAACATTCCAAGTTCAGAAATTAATCAATGGATTAGATGTCAGTGTTTCTGCCTTGGTAAGCTTAAAAGAAATCCGTCCCATAAGCTTAAATGCACAATTAGTAAAGCTAAGTCCTCCTGGAGGTCAATCAGAATACCAAGGTGGGTATCTACCAATTTCCCACACCCTAATGGCTGAAACCTTCAAAAATTCTCAAAAGGTACTACAACATATTGAGGGATTTCGTGGTTATGTGGGATTAGATTTTGTGTTCTCATATGCTCCCTTCCTCATTGAAATTAATCCAAGAATAACAACATCGTATTTAGGATTGCGTGAAGTTATATCCCCCAATCCCGCCCGCTTAATCCTTGATGCAGTTCAAGAAAAACCCCTTAAGAAAATTAAAACGAGCGGGACTACTGTATTTTCAAAACTAACATTTGCGGGTGAGTTCACTACTCTTGAAATACCATCCCAATTCCAGAATAAAATTAAAATAGTTACCCCCCCCTTTCCAATTAGAGGCAATACGATAACCTTTGTTGTGGCACGAGCTGGAACTATTAAAGAAGCCCAAGAAATCCTTAATTCATTTGTAGCTCACATCAAAAAACAGAAATTTTCTGCTTAATAACTGAATACATGGATTTTTGTTATACGTACCGTTTCATCTTTGTATTCGTCGCCCCAGTTTGTGAGCCTGTGTTTTAAAATGGCACAACCTATGCATGGATATCCAAACTTCGCAGTTACTCTTTTATCTGATTCTTCAAGTGAACTCAGGGCTATTTTGACAAACTCGGCAAAATGATATTGTTGGTCCTCTTGTAAGAACTCTGCCACCACACTACTTGGATAGTATAATGTTTCGGTTTTTCCGTTACTCAATTGAATTGCAACGGTTGTGAGTGGCACGCTCTATCATCTTATAATATTTGAGTATTTTCAAGAGATATCAGATAATAATTATAAGTCTTTGGCTTTTTAATAAATCTAGGCATTGCCTACTTAAAGGCATTGCTCCTGAAACCTGTGGACTTTAATTTTATTGGTTTTATACTATAGATAGGCGCTACCTACTTAAAGATATTACGCTGACTATCACAAACCGATTTTTTCTATTCATCCAAAAACTGGCTTATCAGTAAATCTAGGCATTGCCATTTGGCGGGATGGATGCCACAGCTTCAACAGCATTAATTACTTACCAAGAACTCTTGGAAATCCTCGAGCGATGCCAAAGCTACAGACCAACTGCTGATGGACGAAAGCAATCCTCCAAGGATTCGATAATCACCTCCTAAACTCATTTGTTTTCGATAATCCCAAGTATGGTAGAATTTGGGCCAGAGACGGGAAAGCCCCTCCTTTTTATGTAAAGGAAGGAGACTCCACCTACGCCTCTGATCTTGATAAATAATTTGAAATGGGCTCTCCTCGGGAGTGTTTTCGCAGAGATACAACTCTCGCAATTCGCGCTCCTGTTTAAAGTTATAATAGAGCGCACAGACAAGCAGGATATGATATTTCAAGGAAGAGTAAGGGTAATAGCGCGCCTCATTGAAATAGTTCAGCAATTTCGACTTTAAAATTGTAGCATGTAACTTCACGGCATCAGATTCCTTGAACAAGTCAAAAACTTCCGCCTTCTGCTGATTAACCAATCTTCTAGGGTTTTGGAAATTTCTTACCGTGAAGATTAAGGATTTCCTATAAAATGATTTTTCAAAGGACTCTCGGAGGAAGTTGCGCCCCATCCATGCCGCAAGGGCATCCGCCTCCTGAGCTCGCTTATTCGGCATTGCCACTTTATGGGGTAGCGCCCCCGGTACGCGAATCTTATGGAGGTCATGTTGTAGCACTCTTAAAAAATCCGTATCCGTACTCATCCTAAGCACCCCCACTCTTCCAATGATTAACAATAAACTCGCCAAATCCAAATTGGCTGAAGAGCGCTTTGTTCCGTAACACTTTTCGGAGAATCCCCTTTTTTGCAAGGTCAGGGATTTCCTCCCCCCTCTTTATCCGAAAGAATTGTCCCGAGGCGATGGCATCCACTCGATTGAGACGCCCATGGCTCCAGAGGTTCAATTGCTCATGGCGACAATCGAATCGCTCAACAAAAGGGGGAAAGTGAACCATGGGTGCGATGAGCGTCAGGTGTGTCGCTTTGGTAGGCAATTGGAGTTTTTCCAAATCTATGGGGATGGCGTCCTGAAGCGTCACCGCCCCGCACCCGCAATGCCGCTGCCCCCCGAACTGGATCGGTTCCAACGCCCGGATCTTCTCCACCAGATCTGAGGGGGGGTCGAGCACGTCAAACGTGACAAATGCCGGGGTGGTAAAACAGCGGAACGCCTCGTGAGGGGCATTCCAATCGAAGAACTTCTCAAAGTGGGGGTGGGCGAAATACTTCTTGGTTCGGATGAGAAAAA
>JAEOSY010000195.1 GCA_016840125.1 Candidatus Helarchaeota archaeon
CTGGTGTTGGTTCTGGTGTTGGTTCTTCAATTGGTCTTAAATTAATAACAGATAGAAGGCTACTACAACCTATGACGGATAGAGAAGGATAGCCAACTCCGGTTTCAGGCTCCCAACCTGTATATTTGTCTGTTCTGTAGGCAATTACACTATCAAGATTTTCAAGCATTATTACTGGAGTATCATCAGCGAATATTTCCTGTGCCATATAGTATAGTTCTTTACGTTTCTCTGTGTCAACTTCTCTTCTTGCATCTTTTAAAATCTGAGTCAGTTCATCGTTATAATATGCATAAGCGTCTCCACACCACCAAGGATCGACAGGATCATGTCCCCATTCTGCCGTCATAAAGTCTGGATCAGCACTGTAACTTACTGATGCAGGTAGCCATTCCCAACCTTTTGGGTTTTCGCCACTATAAACGATGTTTACTAAAGTCATAGTTTCAATTGGTACTACATTAACCTTGATTCCAATTTTTTCAAGATCGTTTTTAACCATCTCTGCGACACGATCAAAGTTAGAATAGCCAGCGAATATATCAAATGAAAACTCAAGCATAGTACCATTTGGTGTGACTCTTATACCATCAGATCCACGAGTAAATCCAATATCATCAAGCATTGAATTTGCTTGTGAAATTCTCTCTTCGTTTGTCATGTCAATTCCGGGCCATACACACTTTGGATTACTCCAAAAACTAAGGGCTTTAGGAATATAACCCTCTAAACAGATTTCTCCATATCCGAAGTCAATTTGTTCAAGTAAATTCTTTTTATCAATAGCCAAATTGATTGCTTTTCTGAACTCTTTGACATTATTAGGGTACAATCGGAGGTTGAGACCAATAAATCTAAATCCTGTCGGATTGGATATTCGTTGTATTTCTAGATTTTCTGTACCTAATAGTGATGGAACAGCTTCATAAGCAACATAACTAGAATCTACTTCACCTTTTTGTAGACCTAGTAAGCCTAAATCTGGTATTTTATATAAGTCGAATATTATACCGTCGATATGAATATTTTTCTTCCAGTAATTTTCGTTTGTTTCTAACTCAACATATTCGCCATATTTCCATGTTGTAAATTTCATAGGTCCACTTCCATAGGCGTTTAATGGATCTGTGTTGTCAGTTTTATCAGGTTCAGCGAAGTTTTCCCAAATATGTTTAGGCACAATAGGTACTTGGGCTATTCCAATCAGATATGGAGCATATGTTTCAGTTAGACTAAATGATACAGTATGATCATTTATTACATCAACAGAGGAAATAAGATCTGGACTAAAATATATAACTAGTCCGAATTCAAGCATTGTATCCCAAGTGTATTTTACATCATCAGCTGTTACTGGTTTACCATCTGCCCAACTTGCTGATTCATTCAAGTAAAAAGTAATCTGTTTTCCATCAGGAGTAACATCCCAGTCTTGTGCTAACCACGGAATAGGCTCACCACTTGGATGAACCACGACTAAAGGCTCATAAATTAAACCTATAACCTCAAGATCTATCCTAGTTCTAGCCAAAAAAGGATTTATTGTAGCCCATTCATTGGGTGTGGCAAAGTGAACTATGTTTCTTTCCTGTGCCATAATCAATGGCATATTTATACTAGACAGAAAAATTGAGGAAGCAACTATAGTTAATAAAGCTGTTATCTTAATACCGTTTAATTGTTTGGATTTTTTTGTCATTTTTATCACCAATTACATTTAACTAATTGTCTATATAATATTTCCTTGCTTCTTGAATTAATATATTCCTTTAATAATTATTAATGATGACGAGTAAAGAAACGAAAAATTTTATGAAATTAATTAATAACTGTATAGTATGGGAATTTTAAGTAAATCGGAAAAAGAACACGCCAAGGAATTACATCAAAAGTCAGTGATAGTGGCAGGTCATACAGACTTTCAATATCTAGTAAATTGGGAAAGGTCTAAGGGTAAGAAAACTGTATATCAAAAAAAAATACTTCCAATGCTTAGAAAAGGTGGGATCTCCGCTTTTATAGATCATGGTCTTGTTTCAGGTGTTTTTATCGAAAAAGAAACGAGTTTATTAAATTTGGAAGCGATGTTGCAAGATATTGATGAAAGTAAAGAAGTTTTAATGTTAGTGAAGAGCGCAGATGATATTTTGAAAGCAAAAAAAGAGGGAAAGATAGGGATAGGAATATGTACTGAAGGGGAATCGAGAGTTGCAGTTTCTGGTCAAATATCTGACTCAAGAGATAGAGAATTAAACTTCCTTTCACTTCTTCATAGATTAGGAGTAAGGAGTTTCCAACCTGCTAGTTCAAATAATCTTAGAAATGAGTTTGTAGATGGATGTGCAGAGAAAGCGAACGCTGGTTTAAGTAATTTTGGAATTAATGCTATCAAAGAAGCAAATAGGTTAGGAATTCTTATAGATGTTGGTCACATGGGTGATCAAGGAATTTTGGACTGTGC
>JAEOSY010000196.1 GCA_016840125.1 Candidatus Helarchaeota archaeon
ATATTATTGACATTTAATTTAGTCTTTAGCAAATTAAATAATAGCATAATTAGAGGAATGAAATAGAATGAGATTGGTTACGGTCCATCTGCCTAGAAGTTATATTGAAGGTCTCGAAGAATTAGTGAAAGATAATCTATATCCAAACAGGAGCGAAGCTATTCGCGTGGCTGTTCGGGATATGTTAAAATCAGAATTATGGAAAAATCCCTCCCGATGATATCCTAAATCTATTTATAATTCAACTTTTTTTATTGAACTACCAAACTCTTGTATTAAAGTTAGATAAAATGAGCTATAGCCTTGGAAATTAACCCAACTTAATTATTCGATTAGTTTCTTTTGCCACCTTCAAGCCTAAATCAAGGAGATTCTTGTAGATAACTTCGCGGTCTTCGCGTTTGAGTGATAAAACCTTAGAAGAACAATTTACGACACAAATGCCACAGCCCATACACTTTTTTGAATCAATCTCGGGAGCTGAAGGGCCTAGAACTATCGCGTGGAAGGGACATTTCTCTTCACATGTACCGCACTGCGTACAGCTCTCAATATCAGTGACAACTGAAATAAAGTTCGCCTTTGCAACAGCACGAGGATTTTCCCAACGCGTAATACCGCCAATTAAACTGCAGCAACAAGAACAACAGTTACAAATGAGCATGTGTTCCCCCTCTTCGAAATTCTCCGTTGTATGAACAAGTCCCATTTGGTTATATTCTTTTAATAACTTCAATGCATCTTCCTTATTAATTTCTTTAGCATATCCCCTGTCGATCATGTATCGTGCCCCTTGATTGACACTGATGCATGATTCTAAAGGGTGGTTACATTTTCGTAATCCCAGATACTCTAAACGGGTTCGACAAGCACATCTCTGAAGGGCAAGGACCCTTGCTTGCTTAACAACCTCCTCAACTTGTTCATGTGCTAATATTGTTTGAGTAATTTGAACGGATTCTTGAACGGGGATTATACGGGACAGCGGTGTATCTGGACTTCCTTCGAAGTTACGATACCATTCCTCTTCAACTAGATATTTATAACTTAATTCTGCCAATTTCCGAGCTCTTTCCTTTGGCATGTCATGATAGCTTAGCGGAGGGGCATCGAACAGTAAAAAGGGCAGATGAATTGCATATCGTTTCACTTTCGATCCTATTCGCATTACGGCGTCGCTGTTAAACAAACGTTCTAATATAGCGCTAACTTCTTCTTCAGATTTATTGATCTTTTTGGCAAACTTTTTTACCTTCATTGTTGCAGGAAACACTGGTAATTGAATGATATACTTCACATCCTCAGGATCTACCAGTAACCGCAGATATTCCATCCATGTTTCACTTACGTTCCCTTGGGTACCTATTGGGGATAAGCCAAAAACAGTAGCATCCAATTTCTTGGCTAATATTTTATAATATTCTTCGGTTTCGTTGGATTTTTCGGGCATTTTAATTCTCTCTTGTTATTGATTAGATTTACTATATTTCATAAGAATTTCTCTATATTTTCCTGAATTTTATTTGTATATTCAAACATTATTAAGTTAGCCGTGTTTTCTCGAGTTTGCATAACGTTCTCCCCACACACATATTTTTCCCATTTCTCCCAGTTTTTAATAAAATCGATATGACGGTCTATTATCAATTCCTTCAATTTCCTTAAACCCTCCATGGGGAAATGATAAATCATCTTAGTTTTTCTACAATGAGCATATTTAGTAGTGGTAACATATTCCGCATATCCCAATTTTTCCCAATCTTTTAAAATTTCTCGAATTAATCGATGCGTAGAGGAAAAGTCGCTTCTACTGCGTCTAGTTATGTTTAACACAACCTTCGTTAGCTGTGTGCTAGGAAAAACATCGCTATGCCATTTCGAATTAACCCCTATTATATATTCGGCCATTAACCATTCAATGATCTTTCTCTCTTTACTGAGACGTCGTTTAATTCCTTTCTCGAAAGAACTAAGTTCGGTTTCCGGAGTTTCTTGAGTAGGCATTTAGCTTCTCTCGTAATAATGAACCATACTAAGGTAATTTATACTACCCGAAATAAAAAATTTAGGAAGAAGGAGATCTAAGATTAAACGCCTAATTTTTCTAATTTACTTTTAATATCATTAGCCATTTTTCGTATATCAGCTGCTTTCTCTTTCTCTCCCATTTTATCTGATAGTTCCGAAGCCCTTTCTAGATGATTGATTGCTTCACGAAAATTACCCGCTGTCAATGCCTTATCGGCATTTGCAATTGAACTGTCTCGGTCCTCACGTAGGAATTTTTGTGCGTCTTTCGCTGATGTTGTAGCAGTAACTCGTTGTGCAGCTGGAACGCTGGGAGCTGGAACTTGTTCCATTTTGATCTTTTTAGCTTCTTCTTTTTCAAGAATTTTTTTAACGCTTAAGGAAACCCGTTCAAGTTTATCTAATCTTTTTTCTTGCCCCACGGCGCCTGCTGCCATTAAATCCTTGGTTAACTTAATTGCCTCTTGTAATTTATTGTAAGCTTGTTGTCGATCTCTATTATCTAAATCCATTTTTGCCTCTTGGCGTAAAATATTCACGCGTTCTACTAGTTTGAATAGTTGTTCATCTGACATTGTTTTAGTAGCTACCACTTCAATAGCTTCTTCTTTGGGCTTTTTCGAGGGTAGCTGCTCTACAGCAACTGGCTTTTCTATTTTCTCTAGGGGGAGCTCAAACTTTTCTTCTTCTCCACGATAAACCGATCTCAGGAGTTCTAAATGCTTTAATGCTAAATCTTGAGTGATATTTTTCTCCATCCACCTTCGTCTTATAGAATCTACTAGATATTCTGGAAAAAATGATGGAAATACAATATCCGATTTTAAAAATATCCAGATGCTACCCTTCTTATCTTTAATCTCACTAATGATATTGTGACGTTTCAACTCATTAATACTTGGCATTATTTGGTCTAAAGGTTTCTCATATATATCAGGTAATTGATTAATTTCAATATAATTATTACGAAGAATAGTTATTAAGTTATAATTATTTGGATCCGCTACTATCTCTGCAATCTGTTGCGAATCAGCATCTCCAAATTTATAATCTTTAAAGAATGAATCTATTTCTTCTTTATAGATTTGAAATACTTTCTTCAGGTCGCGCTTGGATCCCCCATCTTTGGAAAGTTTATAAAATTTTTCAACTGGACTTCGCATAGTGAAGACATCTTTAATTAGAAAGATACATTCTAGCTGCTTTCCCTCTTTTGTAATCACCGGAAGCTGACGAATCATCTGTGTTTTATGAAACGGTGATAAAATCGCATCCAAATCTAAAACTTCTTCACCTACTTGATCAGATAACCACTTTCTTAAATCGTCTTTTAAAATCGCCCCTAACCCTAACTTCCGTAAAACTAAGATTCTCCTCTGATCACGATGAATCATTGAATAACGTTGTTCTTCTGTTATTTCAGTTAATGTTTGGATGTCTTCGTATTGCTTTTCCAAATATCTATTGAAATATTTATCCTTAACATGGTCAATTAACAATTTTGAGATTTCAATGAGGGATTCTTCAAAAATATCCGCATCATCATCGTCGTTTAATAACAAAGCCACATAGTATTGACTTCTGCCCTCTTCAGGAAGACCAGTGTAATAAGAAGCTACCGATAAGTTCTCAATAGTCATTGATAAGAACCCTGCTTCCCCCCCGCCCATTGCGTGTGTGGTGAATATACGCATAATGTGATCTTCGCTTATTTTTAAAGCTCTGGGATGCATTCCCTCCACAACAACTCCTAGTTTATCATCCCATCGAACGATAATTATTCCATAAGGCATAGAAACGCATCACCTCTATTGGTTAGGGAAGTAATTTTGAATTTTGATATTACTCTATTTCCCTAAACGAAATTAAAAGTTTATCTGAGCTATTTTTCTCTAAAAAAAAGTAGAACTAACCAAAATAATTTGATTTAGGTAGAATTGAAGACTGTATTAGTAATCTTAATCATATATTACATAAAATAAAAGAAAATAATGGGTTATTTAGCCAAATAGAGCTCCTAAGCCCGCTACTTCTTCTTCTTCCTTCTCTTCTTCTTTCTCTTCTTTCTTAGCCTCTTTTTTGGATTCTGTTACTGCTGGGGCTGCTACTGGGGCTGCTGTTGGTATTGCCGCAGATTTTATAGCTTCCTCTATATTTACACCATCAAGTGCAGCTACAATTGATTTAACCTGGGCCTGATTTACATCTGCTCCAGCTGCTTTCAAAATCGAACCAACATTAGATTCATTTATTTTTTTCCCTGTTGAATGTAACAACAGTGATGCATAGACATATTCCATATTTTTACCTCCTAATCTTTTTTAACCAAACAATCCGCCTAATCCTAAGCCTTCATCTTTTTCTTCTTTCTTCTCTTCCTTAACTTCTTTTTTCTCCTCTTTCGAGGGTTTCACTTCAGCTACTTCTACTTTTTCTACTTCCTGCTTTAAATCCGCAGGTAAAGCGTTTGAGTCGACTTGTAAAATCTTATTAGATAAGGCTAATGCGGACGCTTTCGCTTTCGCCAAAATATCACCAACGGTATCTTTTGTTATAATTTCCGCTGTTAGAATCAAGCTTTTAGCACTCAAAAAGGCTTTCTGCAGAAGTATTGAAATGTTATCTCGTGTAGGATAGGCTATTTCGAGAGACAGACTCAAAGCAGTTCCAATCGCCGTCTGTAATTTGTTTAAAGTTGTCTCTAAACTAATATCCAAATCTGATCCTCTTAAGAGGAATCCGTCATCATAAGCCGCATAGAGATTTAAGCCAATTTCCATTGGGATGATATTTAATCGTGATAGGACTAAAGCCATATGCCTAGAAATCTCTTCACCTACTTTGGCCACAACGCAATCTTTCTTGATATAAATTGACCCACCCTTAACCATTGAGTCAATTCCGATATCTTTAAACTCACTTATCATTGGTCCTGGGGGAAATCCAGTATTACCTTTTGGTACAATAATATCTTTAGGTGCAATGTCGCCTCCTTTTGCAGGGGCATTGACTTTATTCTCGTCCAAGAACATTTTTAACTTAAAAGGATTCATTTCCGTGAAAATATATGATGTCGATCCTTCAATTGCATTGACAAAATCCGCTATATTCTTTTTATTACTCTGTGACGCTGCAATTTTGAATAATCTGTTCTTCGCCATTCGAATAACAATTTTGCCAGATAATTTTTTTCTTATTGATTGTAATTGCTTTGTGCCGAGCTTGAACATCTTTGCTAAACAAATAACCGGGTGTTTATCGATGAGTTCCTTAAGAAGTTGCACTTCTTCCAGCTTTAGCTGCGGGATCTGTTTCGTTTCGGTCGCCATTTTAACCCACCTTCGCCATTATTTTGACTGCTGGTCCCATTGTCGTTTTTATACGTAAATCCGCAATATTCTGTAGCCCATGCTCGAATTGCCCTTCAAGATAGTTAGCTACTGACTGAATGTTTTCAGCTATATGCTGCGGATCCATTTCTTCTATACCAACTTTACAATTAATCACTAAATTTTTCCGTAGGCGTACCCGTATCATTGTTTTATAAGCATCAACGACGGGATTCAGATCCGCATTAGGGGGTATGATCCCTCTGCCTTTTGGTGGACCTAACGGCATTTTACCTTTAGGACCCAGGACAGGTCCCAGCGACTTCGCCAAATCCGGCATTAAATCGACTCCCGCGATGAATACATCAATGCCCTTCACAAATTTCTTTGCTTGCTTTTTGTCACCCTTTAATTTTGCTAACTCAGCTTTACCTAGAACATCAAGCCCCATATTTTTAGCCCGAATCCCTAAATCTCCACTTCCTATAACGCAGATTTTCGGCTCTTTGCCCAATGCATGCGGTAAGAACACTTCTACGTTGATTCGATTCTTCGGTTGTTTCAAATCAACATTTTTTACACTCACTGAGAGGTCAACACTCTGAACAAACTTGCGCTTCTTTGTTTTTTCCTTTACTTCTTCCAGTGCTTTCAATATCGGGGCTAAATCTACGGGCATTCTTAAATCTCACATTATTAGATTATCTAATTTTTCTGGTTTCTTTAGATCAACATTCCTATTTGATATAAAAATATTATGAATGATATTCTCATAATGCTTGGTTTAATTGGCTATCGAAAACGCCGTTATCAATATCTTGTTGAGTTTCTCGAGGCGGTTTTCCCTCCACAGTTACTCCCATACTCACACAGGTTCCGATGACTTCTTTAACTGCTGGTTTTAATGTGGTCGATAAAAGTACAGCTTTTTTCATTTTTGCTATCTTTATAATTACATCGATTCCAATGTCACCAATTATATTTGTCCCAGGTTCCGAGCTACCTTTCTGGACGTCTTCTACTTCCTTCAAGATGAGGGCAGATGTTGGGGGGATGCCCAATTCAATATCAAATTGCTTGGTGCTAGTATTTACAGTAATTTTAACAGGGATCTTCATACCTGCAAAATCCTGAGATAATTCATTGATTTTTTGTACAACTTGAAAAAGATTTACTCCAGTTGGACCAAGTGCAGGGCCAATGGGCGGTCCTGCTGACGCATGTCCACCTTCAACCAATGCTTCAATTGTGACTTTTTCACTCATGCTTGTTCTACCTTCGATTACTGCTTTAAGAACCTAGTTACTGATTATTAATGATGAGAATGATTATAGTGATATCTTTAATGTTAAGAAAATATAATAATAGATTCCTAACAGAGTGGTATTAACTAAAATTAGATAATATTTAAAATTGACTTATTGTGAGATTTTGTAATCAATTTTTACAGGAAGGTGAATGGTTTGAAAATTGGTGTAATTTCAGACACACACGATCATATCGAGAACACAAAAAAAGCAGTAAAGATTTTTAATGAACGGGGCGTCGCATATGTTTTTCATGCTGGCGATTACATTGCACCATTTGTTATTCCAAAAGCTTTAAAGAATCTTAAATGCAAACTTTTTGGCGTCTACGGGAATAACGATGGGGAATTATTGGGTCTTAAGAAGAAGTTTTCCGAAATGGGCGCTACAATCGAAGAACGGCAGCTTACACTCCAAATTGATAGTAAAACAATTGCCTTGTTTCATACCCTCAACGCAGACATCCAAAAAGCTCTTATTAATTCAAATAATTTCGATATCATTATCTTTGGTCATACCCATAATCCATCAATTGAAAAGGTTCAAGACTGTTTAATAATTAATCCTGGAGAAGCCTGTGGGTATCTCACTGGAAAAGCAACAATAGCGATTATCGATTTAGCGAAAATGGACGCCGAAATAATCACCCTTTAACATTTACAGAATTTACTTGAAGTTTTGCAATAAAATATCCCGGTGTATCATCTATATCGGGGTAAAATCGTTGTAACCTTTGCCAATTCCTCAATTTATCAAGCTTTTCTCCAGGATGTCCGATGAAATAGGGTTGTTCTACTAATTGACAATCGTAATTATCAAGTAAAAATTTTATATTTGCCTCATTTTCCTCAGTAGTCAACGTGCATGTGCTATACACTATCATTCCACTAGGCTTGACATATTTTATTGCTGATTTCAGAAAATGTTGTTGATACGTTGCTGTGACGAGAACCTCTTTCATTGTAGTATCATCATAAAGTTTAGGGCGTACCCCTAATGCTGAGCAAGGTGGATCTATCAAGATTTTATCCGCCCAGTTGGTATATTTCCCGTCTAATTTACGTGAATCCCCATTCAGGAGTTCAATGTTTTTTATTCCTAATCGAACTACATGTTCCCTTAAACGTTTCAATCGAGGTCTTGAGCGATCAACTGCAACTATATGCCCCGTATTCTGCATGAGCTGGGCTAGATGTGTTACTTTTCCACCAGGCGCAGCACACATATCAAGGACATTTTCATTTGGTTTAGGATCAAGTACCTTTGAAACTATTATAGAGGGTAACGACTGATCAAAGATCAATCCCTCTTTAAACAATTGGGATTCCCGAACACTAAAAACTCGATACATAGAATCAGTTATTTTGACTGCTAATCCCCTTTTTAATTGAAGCATTTCGCGTGCGGTCATCTTAGCGATTCCAGATGCTATGATTTCACCTGACTTAGTTACTATCGTAACTTTATCTCCAATTCTAGTCTTTGCCGCTCTAAGAACTCCTGGTGCAAACAGGTCGGCTCCCTGAATAAGACTTTCTGACGTAAATTTATCAACAACGACCTTTTTATTATATTCCGGAATCGAAAAGGGGCCCGTAACTGGCAAAGAAAGGCCCTCTTCTAGAAGGGGTACTAATTTTGCCTGGATATTCATACGTTGAAAAATCTTGAGGACTTCATTTGAAGTAGTTTTTAGAGTATTGACCCGTATCGCATATTTTCTGCTAGGTCTTTTTAACGCCTGAATAAGGGGTTCAGTTCTTTCTCCATATTTCTTCCAAAATAATTCAATGATCTCTCGGGTAAACCTATATTTCTTCTCCAACTCTTCAAATTTACTACTTGTTATTTACTTTCCCATCCATGCTTCCCAATTAAGGGGACAAAGGCCACTCCTCCCCTTCTTTTTTGGACCACTTTATCCGGTTTAACCCTCTTTGCTAGAATTAACTCCTGGTACATCATTCGTCCCCCTACCGGAATAATTAATTTACCACCAACATTCAATTGCTCAAGTAACGGTTCAGGAACTTTAGGCCCCGCTGCTGTAACTAAGATCGCATCATATGGCGCTTCCTCAGGATATCCAAGGGTTCCGTCCCCACTGATGACTGTAACCACATCAGAAAAGCCGGCTGAAGCTAAATTTTCCCTCGCAAATTCAGCCAATTCTGGAATTCGCTCGACTGTATAAATGTGCCCTGGATTTGCGCTTTTAGGGGGCGCTACAATTGCTGCACAGATCGCTGCATGATAGCCTGATCCACTTCCAACCTCTAGAACTTTATCTCCTTCCTTTAATTCTAATAACTCACACATGATAAAGGCCATATGCGGGGCAGAAATAGTTTGCCCCTGTCCAATTGGAAGTGGATGATCATCATAACTTTGGCTTACATGATTTGGACGGACAAACTTCTCTCTGGGAACTCTCATGAAGGCATCTATGACTTCCTTTGATGACGCCGTTTTTGTTCGTTTATAATAATCCACCAATTTTTCTTTCTTTTTCTGCAAATCCATTTTAAGTTTCATCCGCTTTTATTATACTTAAAAAATCTCTTTAATTTTATGGTATTCAGGACTTAATAAATTAAAATATCCACTCCAATTTGCCAAATATATGGCGCATATGGACGAACCTTCCGAATTTCCTCAATTTTCTTAATCTTTCGACCCCTTCTTTCGATTTCATCTCGCACTTTTTCTAATATTTGTGAAGGGAAATCGGATTCTGATGCAAATTCGTAAAAATGAATAATCCCGCCATTTTTTAAGGCCTCACATGCCACATCTAAAAATTGTTCCGATTTTGAAGGCAAATTCATTATTATTCTATCGAATTTTTTATGATTTTTACTTTCAATTACATCTCTCACATTACCTTCCAGCGCTGTGACGTATCCTTCAACCTTATTCAATGAAATATTTCGATTTAAATAATGGATTGCATCTGGATTTAAATCCACTGCAAGAACATGAGCTTGCCTTTGTTTTGCAATCAATATGGTAAAAGGTCCAATCCCAGCAAACATATCTAACACATGTTCCCCCTCCTTTACAAAGGAACTTACCCTCAAATGTTCTGTTGCTAATCTTGGACTGAAATATACTTTTTTAATATCGAGTTCGTATGTGCAATTATTTTCTTTGTGGATTGTGATTGAATTATTTTTTCCCGCTATTAATTCCAGATTTCGTAGGCGATATTCACCCGTTATTGGCTCTAACTTTTTAAAAACTGAACTCAAGGATGGGTGAAGATTGAGTAAAGTGTGCCCAATTAACTTCTGGAATGCTTTCAATTCTTCGGGAATCTCAATCACTACTAATCCCCCAATAATATCAAAAGATTTTGGTATATAGTCATGGAATTTCCCAGGAATCGAGTCCTTTAGAGCTGTAAATAAGTCTTTAGGCTTTTTTGATTCCCTCTTTTCCATCTCACGCTGTTCAAATCTTATTTTTGCTGATAAATTTCGTATTTCTTCCTTTTCCAAATCATCTAATTCCCGGATCAAAGGGAATATTAACCAACTATTCTCGGATTTGATTCTCAAATTTCGGTCCAAAAGAGATTCTTTTATTAGCCATTGGCGTATTTTTTCCCCCTCTTTCTTTTGGACTAATATACACCATGTTAAATTCATGTTTCACGCCATAATACCTAACAAATCATAATTAGGTCTGAGTTTTTATTGAAAATTAAATCAATCTTTTCAATTAAGCGGACCCGGTGGGATTTGAACCCACGACTACCAACTTAGAAGGCTGGTGCCCTATCCTGGCTAGGCTACGGGTCCCGAATCTAATTTATATTTTATTCTTTCAAGCAATAAATTTTAAGGTTTTGCTTTTATTTAATTAGATTATAGATGAGTTGAGAAATATAATGTCCAATCCCCTAAATTTACGAGAAGCAGCCATCGATTTGCGATATCTCCTTAATCAAGGATATAATAGAAAATCAGCTTTAGAGTTGGTTGGAAATAGATGGAATCTTAATAGAGAATCCCGTCATATACTGTACCGCGCTATTTTCTCAGGGGAAGAAATAAAAGCCCGCAAATATAATGAGGTAGAAATAGATCAAATTGAAGGAAAGATTATAGCCATTGACACTTATAACATTTTAATTACAATTGAAAGCATCTTGAAAGGTCTTTCCATCCTTCAAGCCGATGATGGATATTATAGAGATATTTCCAGAGTGTTCAATAAATACAAGATGTCTTCCTTTACCAATCAAGCGATTCAAGTTATTTTAGAAAAGTTAAATACTTATAAACCTAAGAAAGTTTTGTTCTTTTTAGATAAAAATATTAGTCGTAGTGGTGATTTGGCGAAATTAATAGAAACAGAATTACAGAATTATAACATAATGGGCGAGGCACATACAGTTCCATGCGCAGATAAGTCTGTAATGATGAATGGCGAGGTTGCAATTTCAAGTGATAGAGTTGTCCTTGAACGATCGTTCTCCCATTTAAATCTAATCTCCTTTCTTATAAAGAATCTTAAAATCGACCTAAACAACCTTATTGACATCGACTAAATTGTTGAACTTTAACCCATATTTATGTTTTGTTTATTAATAGTCACATTCACGGGAATACCTTGCCTAACCGATTGAGTTATGGTGCAATAATCATGAAATATTTCCATGCACTTCTCCATGCGTGGGATTCCCTTCTCAATTTCAATTTCGGGGATTACTTCGATATCAAGTTTAGTAACTCGCCAAAATCCTTCTTCATTTCGCTTCGATGTCAATTCCCCTATAGCTTTCATGCTTTTCAGAGGAATACGTGCCTTTTTAAGGCAATAGGCAAAGCTAGTATTAAGGCAACCCATTACTGCAGCGAGTAACAGTTTGGATGGATCTGGTCCTACCGCTTCTGCCGATTCAACATCATGTGTCTCATCAATGAAAATTTCTGAAAGAACTGGGTTCTCAAAATTTAATTTAAATGTCAAATCTTCTAGCCATTCGACACTAATTCTTGTTTGAAAGACCTTTTCTGATTCTGCCATTACTTTATCTCCATCAAATCATTTTTAAAACAAAAACTAATAGTCAGATCTCATTAATCTTTTTAAAATTGATAGAAATTATTACCTAAAAGAGCTAAAAATCCAATCTTTTGTGAAGAATTCAGAGGTTTTCTTTTAAAATTCATCTATATTTTCTTTCTGAAATTCAATGATTTCTTCGTTATTGTAGTAACTTCCAAAACCCCTTGGTTTCAAGTTACGAAATTTTACGAGCGCACGCATTGCGTGTCGAGAATTTGCTAAGAAGTTCAAGATCATCTTGACCATGAATTTACTTTTCATCATGCGAATCGCTTGTTTGAAAAAATATTTCCCACGATTTAATGAAAAAAACGATCTATACGCGTCATGGATGTCCTTTAATATTTTGGCGTGAAGTGATGGAGATAAAGTTAATTCCATCACGTTAGATGTTGTTTCCCACCGTTCAACTTCCTGAATTTTATTTCCGATTCTAACTTGAACTTTATCATGTGGATTTATTATTCCATTAGTAATAAAATCGTCCCAGAATTTAATCCCCGACCAAATTTCGACAATGTTGAAGAAGGGAATGTCAATATTTGATTTCATGGCAAAGTTTAAAGTGGTTCTAACTTCATTCAAAGTTTCAGTTGGAGCACCAAGCATGAATAGGCCAACGATAAGTTCAATATTTGCCTTGCGTGTCTTTCTTATCGCCTCATTAAATTGGGAAACCCGCGTTTTTTTATTATACAAATTAAGAATTCGTTGATTTGCACTTTCGAAGCCAAACCAGATTGATTTACATCCTGCAATTTTCATCCAGTGTAACATCTCTTGAGAAGTTTGATCAACACGTCCATCTGTATGCCAATTAATATCGATCTTTTCCTTCTTTATCAATTCACATAGTTTTCTAACCCTTTTTGGTTGTAAAGTAAAATTATCATCAACAAAATTTATTTCGGTATATCCTTGTTCCTCTATAATAAGTAATTCTTCTACAATATTCTCCGGACTCCTCGGACGCCAACGACGTTTTGCAAATTTTGAACATGCACAGTATGAACAGGCGAACGGACAGCCCCGAGATGATATTGCGGAGGTAAACTTTGATGATGAGATTTCAAAACCCGCAAAATTCCATCTGTATTCAAAATCAATTAATTTGCGATCAGGAAATGGTATCATGTCCAATTCAATATTTAATGGATAGTCGGGTGTTGAAACAATTTTATTATTCAAATCTTTGAATGTGATTCCTTTAACATCAATTGGGTTTTTAACTCCATTCTTATCTAGGTGTTCGCATAATTTCAATAGAGTAAATTCGCCATCTCCCCTCACGCAGTAGTCAACTAAATCCCCATATTTATGAATAATGTTTTTTGATTCCATTGTGGGGTGATAATGCCCAAGTGCGATCTTAATTGAAGAATCCCACTCCTTAATCGCTTTTATAAGCTCAATTGAAGCTGGGAACGCCATGGTAAGTGCAGTAATTCCAATCAGCTCAGGGCGAACTTGTTTGAGCCAACGAACTACGTTGGTTGGACCATACCGTTTTGCAGCAGCATCTAATATTTTAACAGTGAAGCCTTTTTGTTGCAATACAGTTCCTAAATAGAGAAGGCCTAATGGAACCCATGGAGAATAGACCCTAGTATCCCACATTGGATTAATTAATGCAATTTTCAATTTCCTTTCTCCATTTTATCACAAATTAAAACAAATCAGGTGGGTTGTTAACAAACCTCACTGCTTTCTGAATATCATTCTTATTTATTTTGCTTAGAAGAATTTCGCGCCGATATCTATTTTTTAATGTTCTAATCAAGGCCTTGGATACATATCTCAGCTGGAGAAACGTCGAGCGGTATTTTTCTTTTATAATTTTGAGTATTACATTACGCTTCATCCTTGCCTCAGGTAAATCTATCAAGTCCACACCGGTTTCCCAGTATTTTTCTTCATTAATAACGTTTTTATTTACTAAGTCATTGAAAAGTTGGGTACCCGGTAAGGCACGAGTAAATATAATGTGTGGGAAATCTATATCCAGTTTTGAGATGAATTCAAGGGTTTGCATGGCTTCAGCATATGTTTCATTTAAACCTCCAATCATAAAGCTTCCTATTATTATATCGAATCCTGCCTTTCTTGCATTCTTCACAGCAGTTTCAGTCATTTGTGGTGTGATATTTTTATGATAATAATCTAATGTTCTCTGTACCGCACTCTCGAATCCAAACATGATGACTTCGATTTTTGCGGCTTTCATGCTTCTAAACATTTCAATGGAACTATTATTGACTCTTCCATCACAATTGAACACGATATCTAATTTTTCTTTTCTAATTTTGTGACAGAGTGTGATTATTCTTTTTTTATTCAAAGTAAAGTTATCGTCAACAAAGAGAATTTCCCGAAATCCTTGCCCCGCTAATTCACAGATCTCTGCTAGGATATTATCAACGGAACGACTTCGCCAAGTTGTATTATGAAATGCTCTACAAGCACAAAAGGTGCATTTATAGGGACATCCTCGAGAGGAAACCATCGTAGTGAATTTTCGTTTAGTGATATTGATCTCACCGATCCGATTCTTATAGTCATCAGGGACCAATTTTCGATCAGGGAATGGTAAAACATCAAGATTTTTTATTAGCTTTTGATTTTTAGTTTCCTTAACTTTTCCATTCTCTCGAAATACTATTCCAGAAATTCCAGCAAGTGGTTTATCCCTTTCTAGTGCATCCACAAGTTCAACAAAAGTCCTTTCCCCTTCACCCCTCACACATATATCAATCCATTGAAACTTCTGTAATATTCGTAAAGCTTGAAATGTAGGCAAATAATTCCCAAAAACAATTTTCAGATTGGGATTCCAAATCTTTAATGCTTTAGAGATATATTTAGCGTTATGAAATCCGGCACATAATACTGAAAATCCCACTAAATCAGAACTTCCACTTTTTATCCATTTAATTACATCAGAATTAGTGTAATTAACAGCAGCTTGGTCCAATATTTGGACATCATGTCCAGCATTAATTAAGCAAGTTGCAAGATACATTAATCCCAATGGGGGCGATGAAGCATAAAACAGAGTTTCTTTTTTTTTATCGAATCGTGCCGGAGTTGGATTTATGAGACGAATTTTCATTTAAAATTACAACTTACTATGTTTTTAAAGTATCATTGGTATCTCAGTTATTAGTTTTTCCAAATTATTAGATTAAAGTATTATAGAGTAGATCTACCAACAAAAAACATTTTTTAGAAATGGGGATATTTTTTTAACATTTAGACCTAATGAATGAATTCTAATGAAAGCAACAAGGTGATTATGGTTGGATCGCGTTCTCTGTCATGACTGATAAAAAAACCGATGTTGTCCCTCCTTTTCCATTGATCCCCATAAGCAAAAATAAAAAAAATCCTTCTCTTAGACCAATATTGGTTCAGCAATTTAGAAGAGTCAATTTTATTTAGAGGGTTTGTTTATTTTCTAAAAACAGTTATGGAGCATTAATATGAGTTCAAAAAAACAAAAAATACCACCATATAATCCTGAGGCAATCGAGAAAAAATGGCAAACCAAATGGGTGGACGCCAAAATTTTTCAGGTGCAAGCTGACTCGAAAAAGGAGAAATATTACGTTCTCGAAATGTATCCGTACCCTTCTGCTACCCTACATATGGGACATCTCCGTAACTATTCAATTGGAGATTGTTTTGCAAGATATAAGCGGATGCGAGGATTTAATGTTTTATATCCGATGGGTTATGATAGTTTTGGGCTTCCCGCGGAAAATGCTGCCATCCAACGCGGTATCGATCCAGAAAAATGGACAAACGACAATATGACTCAAATTAGGAGTCAACAAGAGCGAATCGGCTTAAGCTACGATTGGGATCGGATGTTATACAGTCATGATGAGAATTACTACAAATGGAATCAATGGATTTTTCTAAGAAATTATGAAAAAGGGCTAGCTTATCGAAACGAGGCATACGTAAATTGGTGTAGCTCATGTAACACGGTTCTAGCGAATGAACAAGTAGTAAATGGCTCCTGTTGGCGTTGTTCTACCACCGTAACTCAAAAGTTTTTGACACAATGGTTCTTTAAAATAAGGAATTATGCTGACGAGCTTCTCTACAAATTAGATGACATAGATTGGCCTGAGAAAGTGAAGGTGATGCAACGAAACTGGATTGGGCGAAGTGAAGGAACTGAAATTGAATTTCAAATCGTAGATACTAACGAAAAAATCCGTATTTTTACCACCCGAGCTGACACACTATACGGTTGTACTTTTATGGTTTTTGCTCCAGAACACCCACTTGTGGCTGAATGGGTGAAAGGAACAAAATATGAACCGACTTTCACAAACTTTTATAATGAGGTTTTAAAAGAAGAGAAATTTCAACGCACCTCTGTAACTGTTGAAAAGAAAGGTATGTTTATTGGAAAATATGCCATCAATCCAATCAATAATGAAAAGATTCCGGTTTATGTTGGAAATTTTGTTGTGTATGAATATGGTGCGGGAGCAATTATGGCGGTGCCTGCCCATGATCAGAGAGATTTTGAATTTGCAAAGAAATTTAACATCCCTATCAGAGTTGTCATCCAACCCTTTGAATACCAGCTTAACGCTGAGAAAATGAGTAGGGCATATGAAGGTGATGGGCTCCTAGCCAATTCTGAAGAATTCAATCAAATAGAAAATCGGACCGCTATCAAAGAAATATCTAAAAAATTGGAAAATAAAGGGAAAGGAAAAGAATTAATCAATTATAAATTGAGAGATTGGCTCATTTCTCGACAGCGATACTGGGGTACTCCTATTCCTATGATTTATTGTGAGAAATGTGGAGTTGTTCCTGTCCCATATGAGGATCTCCCCGTAAAACTCCCAAAGGATATTAAATTTACTGGCTCAGGTAATCCCTTGGAAACATCTGACAAATTTATTAATTGTAAATGTCCCAAGTGTAAAGCAGATGCCCGCCGCGAAACAGACACCATGGATACTTTTGTTGATTCTTCTTGGTATTTCTTCAGGTTTTGTGATCCCAAAAACACTGAAACACTCTATGATCCTGAAATTATTGATTATTTCATGCCGGTCAACCAATATATCGGTGGAATTGAACACGCCATTATGCATCTTTTATATGCAAGATTTTTCACAAAAATTCTGCGCGATTTGGGATTATATAAACATGACGAACCATTTTTAAAATTATTAACGCAAGGAATGGTTAATAAAGAGCATCCCTACTGTGAAAATTGCCATAAATTCCTCCACTTCGGACAATTTAAGGATGGAACATGTCTTGGATGTAAAAGTCCCCATATCATGAAAAGTGCGAAAATGTCTAAAAGTCTCGGGAACACCGTTGATCCTAATGTACTCGTAGATAAATATGGCGCCGATACGTCACGATTTTTCATCCTCTTTTCTGCTAATCCAGAGAAAGAAATGGAGTGGTCTGATAAAGGTGTTGAATTCACTTGGAATTTCACCAACCGCGTGTACAATCTCTTATTAGAGACACCAACCGAATACCGAACAAAAAATACGATCAACGACCAATTTATGCAATTTCATTTGAATAAGACCATTCAGGATGTTACCAACGGTCTTGAAACCATCCAGCTCAGAGATGCTGCATACTCTGTACACCAATTCATCGAAAAATTACGCAATTATCGAAACCAACCGGTAAAAAAAGCGATTTTTGAGGAATCAGTTGAAAAGACTACCCTACTTCTTGCGCCATTCATGCCTCATTTAATGGAGGAAATTTGGGAACGCCATGGGCATAAAACCTTCATCAGTTTGGAAAAATGGCCAGCTTATAACAAAGCAAAAATTACCCCTGAATTTAATTATAAATGGAATCTTCTCCAAGATCTCATTTCTGATGTTAAAAACATTCTGAAAATCATAAAAATAACAGATATGAAAAATATCAAATTGATCGTCGCTAAAAACTGGAAATATCAATTATTCAAACTGCTTTCTGAAGAGCTTGAGAAAGGGACAGATCGAAAAGAACTCATGAAAAAAGTAATGCAAACTGATTTGCGAAAGCATGGAAAACAAGTAAGTAAAATAATAAATAAGGTTCTAACGAGTCCCAAAATTATACCTGCAATCAAATTAACCCAAGCAACAGAAATAGAATTCTATCAAGCAATTACTTCAAACCTCACTGACAAATTCTCTACAAATATACAAATTAAGAAAGAAGAAGAGAGTTCTGAGCAGAAGGCTATTAATGCGATTCCTGGAAAGCCTGTAATCATTATTGAATAAATTCTTTCCCTTTTTTTATTTTTAAATACCAGTTTTTTTCCAAATCTCAAGGTTATTCAAAAATTCTTGGCGATCTGATGAAGAAAGATTTGAGGTATTTGGATAAGGATTTAATTTTTCAAGCCGCCATCGTGTCATTTCTTCTAATTTCTGATGATATGGATTCATTTTGAACATCTCATTCGTTATTTCCTTGAATTCCTTATTAATCACATTTATTGTTTCATTTTTTTGGATCAATTCTTCTAAAATCATCCATCTACTCTTCAAATCAATATTTGGTATTGATTGAACCTGTGTAATTTGGGGCAAAACCGGTATATCACTATTTTTAATTTTTTTAATAATTAAATTGAACATATCAATAACATTTTCTCCAGTTTTTGCCGAAGTTTCAAAATATGGTAGATTGAGCTTTTTGGTTATTGGTTCAATGATATCGGTAGTGACTATACGCTCATCCACTAAATCTATTTTATTTCCCAACAATAAGAATGGAATATCGCCACAATATCGCTTCAATTCATAATACCAATTTTCCACATGGTCAAATGAAATCAAGTTTGTAACATCAAATACTATTATTGCTGCGTTACTTCCCGCATAGAACCTTGAACGTACTTCTCTAAATTTATTTTGTCCTGCTACATCCCACAAAATTAGATTTACTTGAGCTCCATCATAAATTAATTCTTTCTTAGTCCATTGTACCCCAATTGTTGGTATATAACTTTCCCGAAATCGTTTCTCTGTATATCGTATTATCAAAGTAGTTTTCCCAACATTGCCATCTCCAACAACACTTAGTTTAAATCTAAATTTCAATGTCATACAACTCCCTACCTTTTTAATCTTAATAGTAATTCTCAAGCAACAGATCGCTTTTTCTTTGATCTCTAGAGATTTAAAGTCGCTCTCCAAGTCTCAATTTTTTTCAGAAAATTTTCCTTTTCTGCTGCAGGCAATTTTGACTCATCCGGGTAAGAATTTAAAGTTTCAAGGCGGTACTGCGTCATATCTTCTAATTTCTCATGATAGGGGTTCTGCCTAAATATTTCATTGGTAATAGTTTTAAACTCCTCATTGACCACCTTAATATTTTCTTCATTCTTTACCATATCTTCCAAAATTGCAATTTCATCAATTATATTAATTTTTGATTCTTTCTCTCTCTCAGAAGGTGTTACTATAGACACTTCTCCTCCCTCTTGCTGCAATGTTTTATCTATAACTGCATTGAACATATCAATTACATTCTCCCCTGTCTTTGCGGAAGTTTCAAAATATGGAAATTTATATTTCTGGGTTACTTTTTCTATCATTTCTTGAGTAACTGTGCGCTCCTCTACCAAATCTATCTTATTCCCTAATAAAATATAGGGAACATTTTCGCAGTATTGCTGAACTTCTTTTAACCAATTTTCCGCATGGTCAAATGAAATCAAGCTAGTCACGTCAAATACAATAATAACAGCATCGCTTCCCTCATAAAAATTTGAACGCATTAATTTGAATTTATCCTGCCCTGCAATGTCCCATAATATTAAACTTACAGTATATTCTTTGTATTCAATATTTTTTACTGTCCACTGCACACCGATTGTTGGAATATAGCTTTCTCTAAATCGTTTTTCAGTATATTTTAGAATTAATGTGGTTTTCCCGACCGACCCGTCTCCAATAACTACCACCTTATAACGAAGAGTTGGACTCATCTTTCATTTCTCCATCTTAGTAATTCGATCGCGAGAGTAATTTGCGAGCCAGAAATTCGAGAAATTCTTTTGAAATTAACTTATCTGAATCCTTTAAATCAAAAAAATCAATATTTAGATTTAATTTACCCGTAACTTTCCCCGCTTTGATTAAATGCCTTGTATAACCCTCAACTATTTGATTCACTTGATGTTTTATATTTCGACCAATAAGTAAAATCGAAGAATTCGGAGAATTTTGGCGTAAATCCTTTATGCGAGATATTATACTCTCAATATTCTCCTCCTGAGTTATATCAAACAAAACCACAATTCCATCTGCCCCTTCATAGAAGCCCTGTTTGATTTCATGGAATTTTTCACCCTTCATAAGCCATAAAACTAAATTTACGTTTTTATCTCCCAGTAAATTATATTCCAACTTTAAATCTAATCCAAGATTTGTTTCGTAGGTTTCTCCCTGTTCAAGGTCTTTTTCGTCAATTAACAGGGTTTCTTCATGTTGTTCCGAACTCCCCACCAAAACAATCTTGAATTTTATCGTCATTACTATTCCCTAATCAAATCAAGTGATTTTTTTAGTCAGAACTAAATTTTCTTTTCAATCCATCGCACATTGGTGCCAAACTTTTCTAAAAACTTCTTAATTTCAGCTTTTGTCATCTCTAATTTATGACTGATTATTGATAGAGCGTAGGATCCATCACATAGATTTCTTAACGTGAAGGCGAGCCCTTGCTCCTCCCCTGACGGGGCGATTTCAATAAGTTTTTCAAAGGATAAGGGACGCATAACCGGGTAAAGTTCAATCCAACTGATAAATTCCTCAGTAAGGAAGTATTTAATGATTTTTAATAATTCACCAAAATCAGTCTTCAAATCCTCTTTGATATCTTTAAGATCTCTCTTCCCATCTAGGGCATAGAGAATATCTATTCCCAATTCACCAAACAACTCGAGTATTTTTTGATGTGATTTTGTCTCTCTGCTAAAGGCCTCCGTTGCCTTTTCAGTAGGACTAAAAATATCGACTTCTTCGATTTTAATCTTTAATTCCACAAATTTCTGATTCTCAAGCAACGCAATATTTTGGCAGACTTCTTCAACTGGTATTGAAAGTTCATGTGCAATTTCACTGATATTTTTATTGCCATCAATCAGTCCCACTATCTTTTTTAATAGCGGATCCTTCGGGATGGTTTGTTCACTTTCTAGTAAACTTGGAAAATAAAACGGATTAATGAGTAAAGAACCGAAATCCTTAACTACTACATCTTTGAATTTATCAAATATTAAGGTATTTACTCCGAAATCATCTAACTGTTTATCGAACTCCTCCTCAAATTTATCTATCACCTGTTTTAGAATGACCCTTGCGTCCTTCGAATCGAAATCAGCTATTATCGCTCCGTATGTTTTGTTTCCATCTTCAATTATAATAGTAAAATCTTCTCGTTTAATTAAATTGATGTCTTTTTGCTGATCGGGTCGCAATTCTTTCGCAAAATGTGAAATCGCAGTCAATAATCCGCTCACTAAATCGGGATGTAACTCACTTTTGCCAAATTTCGCATGAAATGCCGGTAACCCTCTCTTTTTCAGAATTATATAGATTTCGTGAAGTTTAACCATCTACCAAGCCCTACCAGTAACTCGATTTACCCGTTTAACTAATTACTAAAACATTTCTTCTTAGATTTATAAATAGTTTTCAAAGTTCTAATCTTTCGTCCAAATAGTTCTTGTTGGAGAGTCCAAAAGGGTTATTCCCAATTCTTTAAGTTTATCTCGTATTTTATCCGCTATCTCATATTGCTTCTGTTTACGAGCATCCTTTCTTAGACTGATAATGAATTTCACTAACTGATTGAGTAAAACGTCTGTTTCTACCTCTTTCGGACCTTTCACAAGACCCAGGACATCCGCTAACTCTTGAAGTAAATCATGTGCTTGCTTTAAAAGTTCTAACTTTACTGACTCTGGCTTCGAAGCTAATCCATTGAGATATTTAACCAGATTATTGATACTGGCGATGGCTCTTGGGGTGGAAAAATCATCATCCATCGCCTCCACAAACCCATCTCTTGTTTTTTCGATTAAATCTTCCAACTCATCTGAAAGCGCCTCAAATACTGTTCCTTCAGCCTCCGCCTGGCTGGTAAAAGCGAGCGCTAGTTGAAACCTCTTATACGCTTGGTGCGCTTGATTTATTTGATCCTCATTAAAATCAATTGGCGATCGATAATGTGTTGAGATCAGAAAGAATCTCAATGCCATTGGAGGGAACTTGTCCAAAATTTCCTTGATTGTAAAGAAATTTCCCAATGATTTTGACATCTTTTCGCCCTTATTTATTGTAACAAAGCCATTATGCATGAAATATTTTACAAAAGGCTTATTAGTCAGAGCTTCACTCTGTGCAATCTCATTCTCATGGTGGGGAAATATAAGATCTCTACCCCCACCATGGATATCAATTGATTCCCCAAGGTATTTCATTGACATGGCACTACACTCAATGTGCCAGCCAGGACGCCCTTGATCCCAAGGTGAATCCCAAGAAGGCTCATTTGCCTTTCGTTTTTTCCATAAGGCGAAATCCCTCGGGTCATTTTTTATTGTAGCTTCCTCTTCACTTGCTTGAAATTCTTCAAGATCTTTATGTGAGAGTTTTCCATAATTAGAAAACTTTCTTACACTAAAATAAACATCTCCCTCAACTTCATATGCAATACCCTTTTCAATCAATCCCTCAATTATTTTAATCATCTCTATGATGTGCTCTGTTGCCCTTGGATGAAAAGTTGCGCGTTTCACATTCAACGCATCAAAATCCTGAAAGTACTGTTTAATGAAGCGGTCTGCCAACTCATAGATAGTGATCCCCTCCTTATTCGCCCGATTGATCATCTTTAGATCTACATCCGTGAAATTCTGAATGTAAAGAACGCGATACCCGACCCATTCAAAATACCGGCGAATTATATCAAATGCAATTACCGATCTAGCATGCCCAATATGGGAATAATCATATACTGTAGGACCACAGACGTACATTCGAACTTTGCCTTTTTCTAAAGGGATAAACTCTTCCTTCTTGCCCGTTAATGTATTAAAAACCTTCATCTTTGAAACTCCTTGAAAAGAAGATGGAGCCGGCGAAGGGGCTCGAACCCTCATAATGCGGCTTTCTCCTATTAAGAGCTGCAGGCCGCCACCTATCCATTTCGGTACACGCCGGCTGATTGCTCCGATTCTACAAGATTATCTCTATTCTTAATCTAGTTTTTTTCTTCCTATAATTGAATTAAAAGATTTAGGTAATCATTCACTCCTTTAATGATAGAGAATATTGTTAGTTTATTGTTTCAGCCTTTGGTAATATAACAGAAACGTTGCTGAAGAACTCAGGGTTTTGAACCAGCCTCACGATAAAAATTTTGTGGATATCAGGATCCTCTTTACACGCGTTCGCGAAATGTTCGGGCCATAAAGCTATAATCTTTAATCCCCTTAATTTCAGATCTTCAAATAAAAATCCAAATTTTATATTGTCATTTGCTGTTGTAGCGAGGATAAGTCCTACGGAACTCTTTGAAAAATCATCATTAGTAGACGATTTAACGGATTTTATATTTCTCATAAAATAATAGTGAGAGTTTCTCTTTATTTGGTCAATTAAATCATCTTTATATCTTTCACTCAGAGCCAAATCTCCCACATATTCAGCTGCATCAGTAAAACTAATCGACCAATCATGGAAAGTACCTTTTTCTTCTCTTTGTAAAACAATATTCCAGGTTTTGACCAATTTCACAGCTCCATATTTACAATCCACTTCTCAGTTTAATAAGTATTAGGCTGCTGAAATTGGTATTAAATCAATAAAAAAAGGTTCTTATCTTTGGTTCTAATAATTTTCGGTGCTTTCTATCACTAAAACCCCTGCAACTTAAGGTTAGTGGACATTTTTCTTGGCAATCCACTTTTAAATCGACCATTAATTGACAATTTGGGTCATGTTTATAACTTTGACATAATGGATTACTTGAATGGATACAATGGGTCCGTCCCAAAACCCAAAGAAGATCATCTAACTCCCCAAAACCACTATTGTTATATTGAAGAATTTTTTTGAAAGCTTCTCGAGCTAAATCTCGTAATTCAAGATCCTCAGATAATTTGAAGGGCTCTTCTTCTCTTAAACATCTCTCAATTTCCTTATCCTGAATACTAATAATCCCTGTTCGAAGAGCTATTCGCATCAGATGGTTATCTACTGGCACATTCAGATTCTCTGGGTCTTGGATATGAAGCAATCCTCTTCCAGAAAGAAATTTTATCCAGAGAAATGACTTTTTACTAATTGGATCACTGTAAGCCTTTAAATTCTTTAAAACCTGAAGTAAACCCTTTTTATTATCTCGGATTAAATATCCATTACTTTGTTGAACCAATTGTAAAGATGAATTATAACCCATCTGTTTAAGTTTAGTACCTGAATCTCTTAATAACTCTGCTCTCTCCTCAGGATTATAAATAATTACCTTATTCCCACCATGTATAACACTTAACCATTTTTTTACTTCTTCATCCGAAATATTCTGCATCTTTTGGGCTGTAAAGAATTCTGGATTTTCGTTCCGCTTCTGGATGCCAAGCGCATACATTAAATCTGCGCCATGAAAAAAATTGCCGTTTAAATTCCCTTCAAAGTGTCCTTTTGGTGTTGAGGTTCTATAATCTATAACCACCATAAAAAAGTAATAATCTGCTACTTGGTCGGGGGGCGCTTGTTTTGGGGGATCTAAATGTGGATTGAGATAGGTAAATGGATTAAACTTCAAATCCTTTAAGACATTTGCTAATTTTTTAATTTGAATTTGATCGAGATTGATATTAATTCCAAATCCCTCTAAGTTCTCAATAGAGGTTAACCTTTTAATAATAACTCAATGTTTTTAATAATTAAATTGCTTTGAAGGATAGTGTTTTATGCTGGATAAGAAGGAACTGCGGAAAATTTTCGGTCGAGAAGCTTATGAAGTGCAACTATTCAAAGAGAAGGGATTTACACGGAAGCAGTGCCCTCATTGTGGAGATTACTATTGGACGTTAAACCCAGATCGGTCAGATTGCGGCGATACTAACTGCATTGGTGGCTATAAATTCATAGGTAAAGGCAAAAAATCATGGGATTTTCATGATACTGTATATAATTGGTGCAAATTCTTTGAAGATGAGGGACATACTCGTGTAACAGAATATCCTACAGTCGCTCGCTGGCGAGATGATATTGAATTTACTATTGCATCCATTGCATGTTTTCAACCAAATGTATTGAATGGAACTATCCGTCCCCCTGCAAATCCGTTAGTACTTCCGCAACCGTGTATACGGTTCGGTGGGAAAGGATTTAATGATATTGATAACGTTGGACGAACCGGTAGACATCTGACCTCTTTTATTATGGGTGGGCAACATGCATTCAATTCAAAGAAACTTGGATATAAAGGATACTGGATGGATCGCTGTATAGAGCTCGATTTTCAATTCCTTTCCAAGGTTTTAGATATTCCCGAATCGGAAATTACATTACGGGAAGATATCTGGCTAGGAGGGGGCAATTTTGGACCCTGCTTGGAGTCCTTTATTGATGGTCTGGAAATAGTCAATAGTGTTTTCATGCAATATGAAGTGCTTCCTGATGATACTTATTGTCAAATGGAAATGACCGTAGTCGATGTTGGGTGGGGCGTTGAACGAGTGGGCTGGTATGCATCAGGGACTCCCACTGTCTATGAAGCCACCTTTGGTCCGGTTCTTACAAAAATGAGAGATGCTATTGGACTAAAAATTGATACGAAGTTATTAAGTAAATATTATGTTCTTTCTGGTTTATTGAATGTAGATGAAGTCGATATCAAAGTCGAACGCCAGAAAGTTGCTAAAGCCCTAGGTATGGATTACGATGAATTAGAGAAAGTTCTAGGTCCTTTAGAAGCCCTCTATGCCATCGCGGATCACCTTCGAACATTAATTTATACCGTTTCTGATGGTGCTATTCCATCTAATGTTGGTGGAGGGTATAATCTTCGTGCTATTTTACGGCGCGCAATCAACCTCAAAGAAAAACACCATTTTAATAATTTGGATTTACTGGAAATTTGTCATTGGCATATTGAATACATGCAAAAGACCTACAAGAGTGTCAAAAATGCGGAGGAGTCCATTGATGAGATTTTCCAAATTGAGCAAGAACGATATAATACTACGCTCAGCAAAGGACGCAATCAAATTCATAATCTAATAAAAAAGAAAGATAAGTTTGACTTAGAGAAATTAATTGAACTTTATCAATCAGAGGGGATTCTCCCAGAACTTGTTGAAGAAATCGCTGCTGAAGAAGGAGTTCAGATAGAAGTCCCTGCTGACTTTTTTACTGAACTTATGGAACGGAATGTTCAACGAAAGAAGGAACAAGAAATTACCTTAGAGGAAAAATTAAGAGATTCTCTTAAAGACATTCCTGCTACAAAATTGCTTTATTATGAGGATCAATACCTTGATAAAATAGAAGCTAAAATCCTGAAAATATTACCAGAGAACAATATTGTATTGGATCAAACAATATTTTATCCGTTGGGCGGAGGGCAAGTTCATGACGAAGGATCCATCGATGAGTATCAAGTAAAAAACGTGGAAAAAGTGGGTCCAGTTGTAATTCATAACGTAGGTAAGAAACCAAATAAGTTAAAGGAAGGCGCCAAAGTATCCATAAGAATTAACATGGATCGCCGTATGGCACTTATGCGTCACCATACAGGAACTCACGTCGTAAATGGTGCGGCAAGACGTATCCTAGGTAACCATGTTTGGCAAGCTGGCGCTGAAAAGAAGCCAGACATTGCAAGATTAGACATTACTCACTACAAACCAGTTTCTCAAGGGCAAATCTGGGAAATTGAAAAATTGGCTAATCAAGTTGTGATGGAAACCCGCCCCGTTGACATCAAGTTTATGCCTAGAGGGGCGGCTGAGGCTGAATATGGATTTAATCTATACCAGGGTGGAATTGTACCTGGAAAAGAAATTCGTGTTATTGACATCAAAGATTGGGATGTTGAAGCTTGTGGCGGGACTCATCTCCAAAATACGGGAGAAATTGGTCCAATCAAAATAATTAGCGCCAGAAGAATTCAAGACGGGATTATTCGGCTTATATATTCGGCAGGAGGGGCCGCAGTAAATGCTATCCAACAACAGGAAAAGTTACTCAAGGATACGGCAAAAATATTCTCTATTGGAGATGCTGAAGTTCCAAAAACAGCGACTAGATTCTTCAAAGAATGGAAACTATTTCAGAAAGAGAAAGCTAAGCTGCTTGAACAGTTAATACAGATTGAGAAAGTTCATTTACTAGAAAATGCCATTCAGAAAAAGAAATATCGAATTATAATTGAAATATTCCCCGAAAAATCAACAGAGGAACTAATAGAGTTAGGAGCTGCTCTGGTTAAGGAAAATTCCTCGGTGATTGCAGTGCTTGCAGGCCTTAATCAAAAGATGAGTTTAATCATACTCGTAGGTGAGCAAGCGAGGACGGATGGACTCCATGCCGGTAACCTTGTTCGTAATATTACGAAGGATATCGGTGGTGGTGGCGGTGGTAAGCCTGAATTAGGACAAGGTGGCGGGATCCCAAAGATAGAGTTGGAAGAGTTAAAGAAGATTGTTTTGTCAAAAATTTTAAATAAATCTACAAATTCTAACTTGTGAGGTAATATAAGATGAAATATATTATAAAAATCGGTGGCTCTTTATTAATGGATAAAGATGGCAAAATTAAAGTTGCAGAGATCAAGCAAATTGCTAAGAATATTGAGATACTCCTCAAAGAAGGGCACGAGATTGTTGTGGTCGTCGGTGGTGGAGTCGAAGCAAGGAAATATATATCGGCGATGCGTGCCTTAGGTGCATCTGAAGGATATTGCGATGAGATTGGGATTCGTGTTTCTAGGGTCAATGCTCGTCTTCTCATTAGTGCTCTTAAAGGATTGGTATACCCTATCCCACCTAGAACTCTTGAGGAAACGCTACAAGCGGCATCAATAAAACGCCTCATTGTTTTGGGGGGGCTGGTACCGGGCCAATCCACAAATGCGGTAGCTGCAATAGTTGCTGAACTCATAGGTGCAAAAATCTTGATTAACGTTACTGATGTTGATGGGATCTATACTACAGATCCAAACAAAGATCCTAACGCTGAAAAATTTGATGAAATTACTCCTGCCCAATTCTACCAATTAATTGATAAACCGGATTCAACTCGCGCAGGAAAATATGAATTATTCGATCTTTTAGCCTTAAAAATTATTGAACGCTCTAAGATCTACACCCATTTCATCTCCGGAAAAAATCCGGATAATATTGTGAAAGTAATCAAAGGCGAAAAAATAGGAACCCGCGTGATCTTCTAATTTCAAATTTTTTCACGAAAATTTAAATAATTACTCTTTATTATTTCCTTAGAAATTATCCTTGGGCATTCACCATGAGCACTCTTGAAAAACCAAAGAAGAAAAAATGGGTAAAAAAATGGGAACCGCATAAGCATTGCCTCGTATGCGGTGTGGCCACTTCGATAGACAAAGAATTTTGTACCCAAAATTGTGAGCAGGAATATTTAAACTGGAAAAACAAACAAAAGGGTAAAAATCGAAATACGTGGCTATGCATGATTGGAATGATTGTCGTCGTAGTTGTAATGGCGGCACTATCTTTTGGTTTATTCTAGAATCCTTTAATTTGAATGTTTTTGAATCTCGCGTTCAATGATAGAGAAGATTTTTTGAATTGCCTCATCATTCAATTTTTTTGGGTCCAATTTGGATTGTGGGTTTAGTTCTAAATCAATTTCACAGTCGATTGTTGACTCATCGCTGTTAAATTCGATTGAGATGTTAAAAGTTTTCAATTCTTTCGATGGAATGTGTGATTGAATGTATTTTCGTGCAGCATCCTCTGAAAGAAAAAGAATGTCCTCAATGCGGTCAAGTGATAAATTTTGAATGGAAAAAGAGGTTTTTTGACTCATTTAAATCCAAACTAAATTGTTTTCAGTCAGAGGATAAAAAAAGAGAGATTTACATAGGTCCTGGAAAGCCTCCACCCATGCCGCCCATTTGGCTTTGTTGTAAAGCAGCTTGGAGGGCTTTTCGCTTATCATCTAAATCAGATTTAGCCCGTTCTTCTTGTCTCAGAATAGTTTTTATCCTCATATCAAGTGTTTCTTTGCGATCATCCAGTTCTTCATTTAATTTATCTTTTTCCGCTTTTACAAGAATTGCGCCAATTGTCTTATATACTAACGCGTCTGCTCCTAAATTAGCTAACTCGGATAGCGCTAATTCGGTCTCTTTTAATTCGCGCTCTAACTGCATACGCTGAGTAACTAAAATCTCCATCTTCTGTTGCAGTTGTTGTAATTTCATTATTTGATCTTGGAGTTGGGGTGATATTTTCGCCATTCTTAATTCAAATCCAATTAATTTATATATAAATTTCTAACGAAATTTAGTATTTGAAGGTTGTTTAGCTATCAATTAATGTAGAAATCGATTGAAGGACTCGCATCCAGATTAAATACGAGTTAATGGTAGCCCGGAAGGCGGTCACATCCTTTGCATGGATGGTAAATTGAATACGGTTCTCCTCTTGCTGCATAGAAATGCTAGATCTATTAGTAAATGTCTTTAAAGTTTCTGGGTACAGGGCGTTGAAAAAGACTTCAGCAGTTTTGGAGTCCTCGAATTTAACAGAAATATCTGCCTTAATTACTTCCATTTTAATCAAAAAAAATTGATAATAAAATAAATTAGGTTGAATTATTCAGCTGCTTGACTGGCAATGCGTTTTGTAACTCTGGCGGTTTTTTTACCTTCGCTTGTTTGTGGGATGTAGGCGCCTCCAGAAAACTTATAATTACATTTTCTACATTTCCAAATACCCACAGACACTCGTTTAACTGCTTTGGTTCGGCATTGAGGACATCCATGTGGTTGCTTCATTCGTTCTTCTATCTTTTTAACTCTCTTACGTATAGTTGAACCATATCGCGGTCCGAACCTTCCTGTAATTCCTACTTTCTTGGTTCTCTTACCCATTGCGTCTGCTTCCTGATTAATTCCTTTATCTCTCTCTCATCAAATAATTCAACATAAGTTATAAATTTTTTTCGTTCTTAGCGATAGTACTCTCTTAATTTTGGAGCAATCTCTAGAGCAAGGTCGATTGCTTCTAGCACTTCTTCTGTAGTAAAACTTCCATATCCACCTTTCTGGGCACTAACAATTACATCTTTGGCATTGATTGCAAAAGTTAATCTACTATCAAGTACTCTTTCTTCGTTAGCGTTCGGATCTAACAGCAATGAATCCCCAATTTTCGCTATCGTAACTGAAACTGGATAATCCTCTATCTCTAATGGATGGTATTCTTTTTTGATTTTAATTTCGTCACCCTTAACCTCAATTTTAGGAATTTTTGCTGTACATAAGGCCTTAACTGCTGCTAATTCTCCTGCATCAAACAAATTCCCATCGTATCCCAAAACATACAAATCAACAAAAATAATGAGGACTTTCTTTCCGGGAATGATTACCAATTTTTCTTTATTAATTATATCACTGTGGCGTATGCCTCGATCAACTACACGCGCTACTTCAACAGATTGTTCGCCAGGGGGTCCCGCTTCAAAGTGAGGCGCAGCCATGGGTGATAATTCTCCCATAACAGTAATAACTCCCGAGTTTGGCGTATCTGGATAAGGCGATCCTATAGAAATCTTTATTCCTGCAAGAATTTCTGTTTTACCAAGATTTATATACGCTGATCCCTCAGCTTTCGGGACATAATCTGTTTTCATCGTGATCTTCCGGTATTCTTTAAACCCACGCCCATCGATTCTTTGCCCTTTTCTCGCGAGAGCAGAGATATGATTCTTCTCTATCTCTGAAATAACTTTATATGAGTCCATCTATTCACTCTCCTGAACTTCTTTAGTTTCCCCTACGGGTCCTATATCGCCAGCAAATTTGGCTCGGATTGCTTCTTGTTGAAGTTTATAAATGGGTTGAACTCCTTCAAATCCTAAATTGATTGCTTCCTTGAATTCAGCTCTATTCATCTTTCCATCAAACTGAAGTAATGTTATTTTATTACTTTGCGGCATTATTGCCAATGGCAAATCTGCATCACCTTCCTTATCTTCAATATCATTGAGGTCAAGGACGATCTTCCCATCGATTTTTCCAACAGCAACAGCAGATACTAGATCTTTGAGCGCAACTCCTGCATCCGCAAGTGCCAATGAAGCGGCATTTATACATGCACATCGTGTTCCTCCATCTGCAGCTAAAACTTGAATAGTGATATCAATCAAAGTTTTTGGATAATAATTGACAAAAATCGATGGAAGTAAAGAATTGCGAATTACCATTGATAATTCAACTTCTCTTCGACTAGGTGCTGGAGATTTTCTTTCATCAACTGAAAATGTGGCCATTCGATATAGAGTTCGGAGTACTAGTTTGTTTGGGTGTGCTATATGACGGGGTTGTACTTTTCTTGGACCATAAACCCCCGCAATTATTTTATTTCCTCCCATTTCGATAAAAGCAGAACCATCACAATTGGGTAAAACTCCAACTTCTAATTTAATTGGTCTCAAGTCATTAAATTTCCGCTTATCCATTCTATATCCGTTTTTATCAATTAATTTCTCTGGAACTTCATATTTATACAAAGACATAATCTCACCTCAAGATTTCTTCATTTCCTTATCAATCATTTCTTTAATTCGGTCTGTTAACCCCGACGTGTGAGCTTCTTCCTCTATTTTTCGGATTATTTTTTCAATTAATAACTCACTTTCAAGGGTTTTCCCACTCACCCATACAAGTCCGTTTTGCCCAATCATCAATCGGCTATTTGTTTCCGTCTTTATCAGATTGATCATTGAACCTTTTCTTCCAATTAATCGGGGAACTTTTGCTGGAATTATTTTTATAATCCGCCCCCCTCTTAATTTCCCTAGTCCTCTTCCCTTTAAGGATAAAACTGGGTCTCTTGTCCTATTAAAAGCAGTCACTTCTGCTGCTACTATATCTCCGATATCCAAATGTTGTCTAATGTCATCTTTTAGAGGATTGAAGGATCTGTCCAAAACCGTTGTTGCATGAAGAGTAGCTGTATAAGCTGTTCTTATATCAATCTTCCATGACACAATTGTTGTATTTATGATTTTACCTATTACGAGATCTCCCACTTTAGGAATTTACGTTCATCATTAATTTGATATATACGCTCCCTGAAGTGGAATTACTATAACATAATTATTTTTAATATCGGGCAATCCTACAATAGATGACCTAATTAAATTTCCCATTTTATACGAACCAAAACCTGCCCTATATTGTCCTTCGGCAAGCTTTTCTCCGGGTATTACTACTTTTTTCTTCTCAAAAAATACACTCATTATAACACCTCTATAATACTCTACAATTTCTAAAGTTTTTTTACTTCTAATCGGCCCTTTGTAAGTTTTTTTAATTGATCTATAACACTTGGTTGCAATCCCGCTGCCATCTCCACCAATGCAATCCATTTTCCATTTGATTGCCATTCTTCCTTAGTTATTGTTCCGGTTCGGATGATAATTTGATATGCTTTTGCGTGAAATTTTCCTGGTATTTTTACTGCAAAAGAGAGCTTTTCTAATCTAATGGGGAGTATGGGCTCTAAATCCTTAACCAAATCCTTGGCTTGCTCCTCAACATTTCTCCAAGGATCTATTTTCACTTTCACTTCTTCTAAAGCCCTTTCAATCCGTGCCGGAGGATGGGGAAGTGATGTTTGTGGATTAATTGAATTTTGCGAGATATAGGTGATTACTTGCTTACGCTTTTCTTCTACTAATTTACGTCTTTGTTCTGTAGTAAGCTGTAATTCTCCCTCTAATAGAATCTGTTTGGCAATCTCCAAGGTATCAAGATTACCAAAAACATCTTGAAGAGAATCATCCGTTGCTTTCCTTCCTCGTAGCGCGTCTTCAAAGATAGTAAATCCAATTAATATATCGCGTATGTCCAGTTCTTTTCCATCTCGAAAATCCCAAGCTAATTCAGGCTGTACAAGGATTTCGAATCGTAATCCGCTTGTTTCATATCTCGCTCTTACTGCATCGCCGATATCTATTCGCGCTCGGCCGCGCATGCCTACCATTCATTTCACGAACCGCTGTTATCATTCACCTTATCAATATAATTTTGCATCTCATCTAAAGAAAGTCTTTCAAACTTTTTTGTTTCCGATTTAATCACTGCAATTTCAGCTTTCGTTGGATCTAGATCTGACTCAATTACTTTTTTCAACACTTTTAATGCAATTATAATGACTTCATCGATAGATTTTTTTTCGTCATACTCTTTTTCTAATTCCTCGCGGACTGTCTGAGCTCCTGACCCAATAGCCTGGGCTCGATATCCCCAAAATGCACCTGATGGATCCGTCATAAACAATTTCGGACCATCGTCTACACCCGCTACCAATAAGGATACACCAAACGGGCGGACACCAGCGTGCTGTGTATATAATTGCTTTAAATCACAAATCTTTTTGGTTAGCATTGGGATAGAAATGCTTTCATTGTAATATAGTCGATTAACTTGTGACTGAATTCTGGCATTATCTATTAAAACTCGGGCATCTGCAGTTAAACCCGCGATAGCAGCTCCTACATGAGTATCAATATCAAAGATCTTCTCAACTGATTCGGGTTCTTGTAAACTTAAAACCCTCTTTTCAACAGCTAAGACTACTCCATCTTTACATCTAATTCCCATTGCAGTCGTTCCTCTTCGGACTGCCTCAATTGCATATTCAACTTGAAAGAGTCTACCATCGGGGGAGAATATTGTTATTGCTCTATCATAACCAAGTCCTGGTGGAGCAAACATATAACCACCTCGTTTAAAATTTCCATCTTTTTTCCTTTGAAAATAATAGATCTTTTTTCCATTATTATATTTTTATTATAGATTCAATTCTTATCTCTTCTAAATTCTTCGATTAATACTTTTTTTTAACTCAAAAAACCTGAAGAATTTAGGTCCTTGTTCTTTTTTTACAAAGTTCCTTAGATGTTTTCTTTTACAATTATTATAGTTTAAAGATTGTAAGATATTTTTTAAATTCTTTGTATAAAATAATTGCTTTTAGAGCTTTGAAGGTGGTTGGGGGCGACGAATAATTAGTAAGGATATTACACAAAAAAGCAGTTTATAATAAATTAAAAGTAATTTTATTGATCCAAATTTGCTTAGAGCTGAATATGGAAAATCCTTAGACAGAGCATTTCTCCAAAATTTATCGAAATTCAATATTAAGCGCTTTAAAAAAAGAGTACATTTTTATCTATGATAAAACGTCGTGAAGCAGATCTCAAAACGTCGTGAAGCTCTTATTTCACGACTTCTGACAATTTTTCATTTAGAGATTTTTAAATAGGATCTGAATGGAATTAAATTTATCTAAAAAAATAGCCAAGAAATTTACAAAAAAACAGGATTATATGAGGTGTAAGTGATTTGAATGCTGTAATCAAAAAGATTCACGCAAGATGGATTTTAGATTCCAGGGGAAATCCAACAATTGAAACTGAAGTCTTTGCAAATGAACAAGATCTATTCGCCCGTGCAGCCGTTCCCTCAGGGGCATCCACAGGTAGTCATGAAGCAATTGAGCTGCGGGATAATGCTCCAGATTTTAGAGGAAAGGGTGTAAAACAGGCAATTCAGAATATTAATGAAAAAATTGCACCGAAACTTACAGATATGAATGTTTTCGACCAAAACAGCATAGATAACGCAATGCTTGAGCTCGATGGAACCCCGAACAAAGCCAATTTAGGGGCTAATGCCATTCTCTCTGTATCACTTGCTGTCGCTAAATTAGCGGC
>JAEOSY010000197.1 GCA_016840125.1 Candidatus Helarchaeota archaeon
AAAAAACCAAATACTTAAGAATGTCTATTTAGAGGTCGGTGCTCTTTTTGCCAGAGTAACCCAACAAAAAGATAAATTTAAAATAACCACACCAACTTCCATTGCTAGTGTGAAGGGAACGGAGTGGATTTCAGAGCACAAATCGGAAGGTGGAACTTTCTATTATGGTTTAAAAGGCATAGTAGAAATTTCCAATAATGCGGGAGTAGCCCTACTTCATGCAGGAGAAACCGTCGAAGTAATCGATGCAAACACGGCTCCAAGAACAAGAAAATCTTACCCTGGAGAGGGTATTTGGGACGACGAATTTGGTTTGGAAGATGAATTTGAGTTCGAATTTGAAAATGATGGCGGTGAAAGGAAAATGCTTCAGTTTAAGGTGCAAACACAGGAATAATGTCAATTATTATATTAGTTAGGATTCCATCTATTTGTAATGAGAATTGAAAGAGCATAAAAGAGTTTTCTATTAATATAAAATTATAAATTTTTTTCTATAATTAGTTGTATATAAAAGAAATGGAGTAAAAAATGAAGATATTTTTTACTTTGTTAGTTGTGTTAGTTTTTATTACGAATATATTTGCTTCAATAGGTAATCTCACATTTTATCATGAAACACCTATCGGTATTATACAGGGTGAGCAAGTAACATTTGAAGTAATGCTCACTTCCTCAAATTCTGATTTATACGACATGCATCTTTTTTATCGAGAAGTTGGAACTGGTGATTTTCAGATACAAAGAATGGATAGGGATGGATATCTTTATCATACGGTACTCAATACCGAGCAGCTCACTTCTGGACCACTAGAATATTATATTGCTTACGAAGGAGCTCTCGGTGAGATTGGAACGCTCCCCGAACAATCACCTCAAACGAGCCCCTATGTCATGAATATTGCACCCGCAGGTAAAGCTGCACAATCTGATCCTATTGAAATCATGATATTAAGTCCTGAACCAAACGATGTGATCCCGAATGATGAATTAGTGATTGCAGCTTCTTTATTGGGTGTCGGAAGAGATTTTGATATTGCCAGAACAAAACTTTTAATCGACGGTACGAATGTTACAAATCTAATTGAGATAAAGGATGGGGTGATCACTTTTTCTCCAAATCAAATTCGTACGGGATATCATAATATTGAACTTTTGTTATACGATACACAGAACAATTTGGTAGGCCAGAAGGAATGGTCTTTCAGAGCAAGCAGTGGTGTGATGACCATGGGAAAATCTTATTTTCGGGGATCTGTTTTTTTAGAAAATAGGTATCAAGACATTTTAGAAAATAGTGACATTTTTTTCAGGGCCGGGGGTTATTTTAACGGTAGATACAACGACTTGGATTATTCGGGCAGATTAGTCTATTCAAGCGAGGAATCCGATGAAAGGCAACCTGTGAATCGCTTTGCTGCTGAATTACAATATAATTTTTCTGAAAGAAATAATTTATATTTAAAGGGAGGAGATTTTACTCCCTATTATAACCCATTAACCTTCTATATCAAACGGGTTCGAGGAGTACAAACAGGACTTGCCTTCGGATTTTTCACCTTTGATTTTATTTATGGTCAGTTAAATAGGGCGATTGAAGGCATATTTAGGGTCGAATCGCTAGCCACAGGAGACCCGAATAATCCAGTTGTGACCGATACTCTAGTAGGTTTTGGTACATTTAGTGAGAATGTTATAGCGTTCCGTCCCGGTTTTCGATTTGGAGAAAATGTAAGCTGGTTATTGAATTTAATAAACGCCAAAGAAAATAAAAATTCAATAAAATATGGTGGTAACCTCAAAGAATCAATTGCAGTAGGGACAGATTTAAATATGAATTTTGATAATAGACGCATTCAATTTGATGGGAGTTTTCAATCTAGTATTAATAATACTAATGCTGGATTGGAAGAAGTAGAATTTGATTCTCTTGCTAAGATAAATGAAGATTTGCAAGATAATGATGCAGCCAGAAGTTATTGGGATTTTTTGAAAAGTAC
>JAEOSY010000198.1 GCA_016840125.1 Candidatus Helarchaeota archaeon
ACTTATTGCGCCAATGGTACATATACCCACGATGGTTGAGAAATATCGGTGGCGGTATGAAATTATCAACCTCTGGAATAAGGGTAAATCGAATGCGGTTCGGGCAGTGGCTCCAGGACAATTTTTTCGCTTAAAACCGGGATTGAATATCCAGAAGATAGCACGAGAAGGAATTTTGCGTAAGGAAAAGTCCCATAAACGGCTGTTGGGGCAATTTGGCTTTGGGGAATTTAATCTAAATAATTGGCAAAAGGGGGAGAACTAACTTGAGTATGAAAGATGAAGTTCTCCAAATATTACGGCATGATTTGCATAAAATCCGAGTCCCTGGTGCGCTCGCCCATAGAGTGGCTATGCCTAATGATAGAGCCAGGGAAGCAGATGGACTGGCTGCGTGGTTCAGTCGCAATTTTTTACGGGAAAAGTTCAAAGAGGACCAGTTATACCGAAAATCGCTTGTTTTTCCAATGAGGAATATAAAAAATCCTCGTGCCTTGATTAATCAGCATAAGTCGGAGGTTGCTCAGCTATTTCAAGAGGACGAAGCGGTGAAATTACACTCTTTGGTGCTCGCATCTAAACTGCTCAACATCTTTTGCGAAGCTAAGCATTTCCCCTATACCTCACTGAAATATCATATTTTACTTACCAGCGCATTCTATTACAATTTGAATCAAAATTATAAATTAAATGAATTGTACCTCTGCGAAAACCTCCCAACATCGAGTCCACTCCAAATCATTTATCGGGATGCGTCGCGAACTTGGGCGATCCTCCCCCAACGCAAGGAGGATGGTCTGATGCGGGTGTATGCGCGATTTAGCACCAGTTGGGACCGTCGTAGAGAATTAACTTTTGGAGGTGATTATCGGATTCTTGCAGGGATTCTCTCTTCCATCGGAAGTTGGTCGGCTGCCCTTGCCGTCATCGAGGATTTCCACGAACTCATCGATCTCTGTTGATATTCAACACATTTATTAGTCCTCAAACCCTTGATTAAATCAGCTCAGGCATTGCATAGTATAGAGAAAAAGCCAGTTTAAGGTGAATATATTAGGAATGGTTTGCGATTACACTATTTCATGGAAGTTTGGGTGATCTAAGAAAGGATTTGGAGGGCAATGCATAGAATAGATAAAGACAAATAAATAACAAAAATAAAATAAACCTCCATAGATATTTAGTTAATGAAGAAATTCTGAAAAATACGCGAGTTGAGAAGGGATGACTAAGAGAGGTCTTTTAATTGGACGGTTTCAGCCTTTCCACTTGGGTCATTTGAAGGGCATTGAACACATCTCAAAAGAAGTTGATGAATTAATTATTTTGATTGGTAGTGCTCAATATAGTCATTCACTCAGTAATCCATTTACTGCAGGGGAACGCGTTATGATGGTACATGCGGCTTTAATTCAAAATGGCTTTGATTTAAGTCGTTATTACATTCTCCCCCTAATGGATACGAATGATAACCGGATTTGGGTTGCCCACTTGGTAACTTCCGTTCCAGCTTTTGAAACTGCCTATACTCATAACCCCCTAGTAAAGCGCCTCCTTTTTGAAAGTAACATTAATGTGAAGTCACATGCATTGTACAACCGAGAAGTACTGACAGCAACTGAGGTTCGAAAAAGGATTTTTAATAACAAGAATTGGGAAGAACTTGTTCCTCCAAGTGTGGCTAAGGTGATAAAACAGATTTCGGGTGTGACGCGAATTCAAGAAATAAACGAGACCATCTTGAAACAATAATTCATTTTACTAAAATTTTATCATGTACTCGAGAATTCAAGGCATCTGCCGCACTCTTCTGATTTTTAGATATTTCCAGAAAATTTATACTCCCAAAAATTGCTAAAAAATCCTCTATTTGAACTTGATTGTAAGAAGCACATACTGGAATTTTTAATTCTCGGTCATTAATTTTGATTTCAATAAATTTCTGTTGGAAAACCTGATGTTTTTGGAAAATACTTCGCGAAATATTAGTAATCAAATTACCAAATCTATCGATATGGATGATTTCGCCTTCAATTTCATTTTTTTCTATTTGCACAGGTGGAATCTCAAGTTGATTCCAATCCTGAATAGCAGGACCAAATTTATTTATCCCACCAAGTTTTGTAAGGTGTGCTGCTACAGGTGCGAAAACATCACGTCCATGGAATGTATCAGAAATTGGATGAAGGCAATATTCAGAATTTTTAATTTCAACAGTTTTCTGAACTCCATCGCTCTGTGCAGCTATAGATAGTACCCCATTATCAGGTCCAACAAAGAAATAATTCTTTGATTGGATTATTATAGCTTTTCTCTCGGAACCTACACCTGGATCAATGACAACAAGGTGTACAGTACCCTTAGGATAGTATTTGTATAAGGAAAATAAAAAAAATGCCCCCTCACGAATATTATGCTTCTGAATTTGATGCGATAAATCAATTATTGTAGCATCCGGGAAAATAGATAAAATCACCCCTTTCATCGCTCCTACGTAGGGATCTACTTCCCCAAAATCTGTAAGGAGGGTAATAATCGGCTTTTGCATTCTCATTCCCTTAATAATTAGTAAGAAATAATTTAATTAATGATGTTAAGAAATATTTTTAACTCATTTAATTATCTTTTGTGTTAAAAATAGAAGGTTTCGAAAATGATTGATAATGATACTATGCTATTAATGATACCCGGTCCTGTGAAAATGCATCCGAGAATATATGCGGCAATGTCACGTCCTTTAATAGGGCATCGAACTCCTGAATTTAATAAAATTTATAATGACACTTTAGATCTCTTTAAAAAATTGATTGATAGTAATAATGATGTTTTTATCTTTACTGGATCGAGTACTTCTGCCATGGACTCTGCCATTGCAAACCTAGTCCAACCTGGCGATAAGGTGCTAAATGTGATTCAAGGTAAATTTTCCGAAAGATGGCAAGAAATAACAAATGCTTATGGAGGAAATTCAATCGTTCTAGATATTGAATGGGGGAAGGGACTCACCGAAGAGCCACTAATCGAAATTTTAGATAAAAATAAAGATATTAAATTTATAACAATATGTCATAATGAAACTTCTACTGGAGTAATTAATCCTGCAGATGAGATAGGTAAAATAGCAAGAGAATACGATAAAATTTTGATTGTGGATGGAGTTACTTCAGTAGGCGGAGACTATGTCTATCCTGATAAATGGAAGTTCGATATCCTAGCGACTGGGAGCCAAAAATGCTTGGGTATTCCTCCAGGTCTAGGCTTTATTATGGTTGGACCGCGGGCTTGGGAAATAATAAATAAGCGGAAAAATATCCGGTCTTACTACGTTAATTTACCTATTTACAAAGATTGGTTTGAAAAAAGAGGTGATACACCATTTACTCCTTCAGTCCCCCTAGTAATTGCCCAGAACGTTTCACTTCAAATGATGTTTGAAGAAGGAATCGACAATCGCATGGAAAGACACCGACAAATGGCTAGAGCAACCCGTGCTGGCGTAAAGGCTTTAGGAATGGAACTTTTTGCAGAGGAAAAATATGCATCCAATACAGTTACATCAATTAAGGTCCCATCTAAAATAAAAGTCAAAGATCTCATAAGCTCTATGAAAGAATTTGGGGTGGTAATTGCTGGTGGGCAAGGAAAAATTAAGGAAAAAATCATTCGGATTGCTCATATGAATGTTATTCAGAAAAAAGATATTCTCGTAACATTTAGTGCCCTTGAGATGGCCTTAATGAAACTAGATTTCTCTTTTGAACAAGGTTCAGCAGTAGTTGCTATTGAACAAGAATTCTTACAAACCTCTTAATTTTCCTGAAAACTCGGGACCTTACATGAAAATACTCGTAATTGGCGATTTTCACATTCCTGATAGAGAAAAAGAGATTCCTTTCCAGATTTTAGAAGAAATACAGAATTCTTCATACGATCTAATCTTATGTACCGGCGACTTAACTAAACCTGAGATATTTGATCAATTAGAATCTCTCGCTCCAGTTAGAAATGTTATTGGAAATATGGATTACTATTTTGGACTGCGTTCTTTTCCTCGTTATGATATTATCAAATTAAGTAAATCTAAAATTGGCTTAACTCATGGTACGAGAATTCGACCTCGAGGAAATCCCGAACAATTAGCACACATTGCACAAGAAATAGATGTCGATATTCTCATTTCAGGTCATACCCATGCACAATCTATTAGAATTGTTAATAATATCTTGCTTCTAAATCCTGGAAGTGCAACCGGAAGCTGGGGTGGTGGTCCATCAACTGGTATTCCCTCCTTTCAAATACTTCAAGAAATCGATGAATCACTAAGAATAACTAGTGTTCGATTAAAATCTGGAAAAATAACTCGCCAAATTAAAAGTTACAACACTAAAACAAAGTTAATTCAATAAAATACGAAAAAAAACTTATCCCTCTTTATTTTTTTTCCTTAAAATGGCTAAAAATTAAAACTGCTAATTTCTCAATTGGATTCTTCTTTTGTTAACCGTGTTTTTCAACTAGCAATTTTCCATTTAAAATAGTTTTATCCATGTTGAAATATTCCCATTGTGAAAATCTTCCCACTGGAATAATATTATTTGTAATAAGATAATCATGAATCTTAGAAACATTTTCCTTATGATTTAAATCATAAATTACATAAGCATATTTAAGGAACTCGGTATGGAAAACTTCCAAAACATCATCTTCTTTTAAAAGATCTGCTTTAATCAACCCGGATCGAATTTGCTCTCGTGTTTTCTCAACATCAATAGATTTATTCATTGGAATAGTAACTTCAATCATAAAAGAGCTCTTTTTTGGTGGTGTAGTTTGTTCAGAGAGATTCATTGGGAAACTTAGTCGATTGAAAACATAATCTTTCTCAGGAAAATATAACCAATGTTTATCACTAATATTTGGTCGATCGACTCCTATCGCTGCAAATAAAATTGAATTATGAATTAATTTCTTTGACAGTTTAATGATTTCCTCAGGAACATCATCTAAAATCCTGAAAAGTTCGGGTAGAGGAAGTGTCGAAAAAATTTTCTCAAAACTATAAGTTTTTACCTTCTCATTATCGCGGGCTGTAACAAATATTTCATTTTTTTTAGGTCTGATGTTGATAACTTCTGTACTTAACTTCAAATCTTTAATATATGGTTTAAAAGAATTAGGTATTGCCCCTATACCCCCAACAATAGGGTATGAGAAGGTTGCATTCGGTCCAAAGGCTTTATCTTGTATTCCCGAAGCGCCTTTCTTCATTTCTTCTATATTTGGTGAAGGAACTCGTCCTTCAATCCAGTAATAATGCATTTTCTTTAAATCATATTTCCAAATTTTTTGGTTATATGGAATCATATAATGCTTGGCAACACCTTCTCCTAATACATTCACTATCCATTCGTAAAAATTATGATATTCTTTGGGATTTTCTTTTGCTTCAATTGCTGTTGATAAACATTCGTCAAGTATCTCTTTGGATAATGACCCCAAATTAGCTTCGAATGGATATTCAACATATTTACCATAAATATAAATAAATGCCTTTCTGGTTTTAGTTTTCATATTTTTTCCAAGGAGTTTACTTATCAATTCTATAATATATTCATTTTTTGTGAAAAAAATATGTGGTGCAAAATCAAAGGTATAGCCATCTTTCGTAAAACTTTTACAGAGCCCACCAACTTCAGGTTCCTTTTCAAAAATAATATATTCTTGTTTTAAGTGGTAAGCGGTGCTTAAACCCGCTAATCCAGCTCCAAGAATCCCAATCATTTTGTGCTGATTCCATTAAATAAATTATAAAATCATACTGATTTTTTATTAAAAATTGGTAAATAATCTTTAACTGGAGTCTTCAATTTCGAATTCAACATCATCAAACAATCCTTCTAATCCAGTTTTCAATTCATGAAAATCATATAATTGATATTTTTTAATTTCATCAGTTAAAATATCAAAGAAATTATCACATTTTCGCATGGCTATTTCTAATTTCATATTCTTTTCAACGACTGATGAAACCAGTGGGTTTGCCTCTAAAATCTCTTTCACAGCTTGATTATCATTAGTGTGCATTAGGAAAGAACGTGAACTTAAGGATTTAATTTTCAGCTCAGAAGGTGTTCCGATATGTACCAGTTTACCCTTTTGTAAAATCCCGATCCGATCACATAATAAAATCGCTTCATTTAGGTAATGAGTTGTTAATATAATGGTACAATCAAGAGTGCTGAGAATTTTTCGGACAAATTCAGCATTTTTCACATCTAATCCAAGAGTGGGTTCATCTAGATATAGTATCTGAGGATTATTTATGAGACATCTTGCCAGAGCTAATTTCATTCGCATACCTAGAGAAAAATTTTCAACAAATTGATCTTTCCATGGACCCAATTCTACAAGATTAAGTAGTTCTTTCGCCTTTCCCTCAGGATCATCAGATGCGTATAAATTTGCATAAAAAACCAGATTATCAAAAGCGGTCAAGCGATTATAGAGTAATTTATCTGAAAATAATACATTGAATTTACTATTAATTTGATTAAAGTGATGGGTGATATCTAAACTGTTAATATATATTTTTCCTCCTGTCGGATATTCCAATCCACAAAGCATTAAGATAGTGGTTGTTTTTCCTGCTCCATTTGGTCCTAACAATCCAAAAATCTCACCCTTTTCGACTTCAAATGAAACCGAATCAACTGCTTTGAAATCTTTATATTTAGGGAAGAGTAATTTTTGAATTAAATTCCCACGTACATTTTTTTTGAAAATTTTTGTCACATTTTCAACTTTAATTGCTATCATTTCTCAATACCAAACTTACTTTAATAACCACGAACCCCATAGCGTCGCGTTGTTCTTGTAAATGTATAAATTCCAATAACCACACAGATTACACAGAATATTAATAAGTATAAAAGGGACCATAGAACCTCCATTGAAAGGAACCCAAACCATATATTTCGTGTGATATTTATGAGGTGATAAAGGGGATTAATATCAACCAAAAACCCGAGAATTGGAGAAATTTCTCCATACATAGTATAAGGAATTGAATATGTGCTTAAAAAAACTAAAATAT
>JAEOSY010000015.1 GCA_016840125.1 Candidatus Helarchaeota archaeon
CGAGGAACCAACTGATATTCAAAGAAAGGCTATCCCCCCTTTATTAGAAGGGCGTAGTTTAATTGGTCAAGCCAAAACTGGCTCAGGAAAGACTTTAGCTTTCGGAATCCCGATAATAGAACGAATAGATAAAAATTTACATCAAATTCAAGCAGTAATTATTACCCCAACAAGAGAATTAGCTAAACAAGTAGCACAAGAAATATCAAAGGCTGCAAAATTTACGAAACTAAAAGTATCCACGATTTACGGAGGAGTTTCAATCGAGCGTCAGATTAGTGAGATTAAAAACGGGGCTCAAATCATTTCCGCAACTCCCGGTAGATTCCTTGATCACTTGAAAAGGGGATTGAAAATAACTCCTCAAATTATCATCCTAGATGAAGCCGATAAAATGTTTGAATTTGGATTTTATGAAGATGTAAACTATATTTTGAAATTAATAAAAGGCAGACAACCACAACAATTTGCTTTTTTTGGCGCAACTATCCCTGATGAAACCATTCAACTGGCCAGGAAATATATGAAGGATCCCGTCAAAATAACAATTCGGAAAAAACATGAAGAACTGATTCCCTCCTCCATCGAACAAGTCTATTACATCATTTCGGATTCAGGCGAGAAGTTAAATGTTCTCATTAATTTACTCGATGAATTATACGAGAGGTATAAAGGACGCATCAATCAATTAAAAATCTTAGTTTTTGTTAAAACGAGAGTAAGTACGAAGAGATTATCCAAAACATTACATCAAATGGGATTTCAAGCAGAATTTATTAGCAGCGATTTGAGACAAGCCTCTCGTGAAAAAGTATTGAAGGACTTTCAACGATACGGCGAATTGTTAATAACCACAGATGTGCTGGCAAGAGGGATCGATATCGATGATATAACCCATGTGATTAATTTCGACAGGCCCCAAGATTCTAAAGACTATGTCCATCGCATCGGTCGAACTGGTCGCATGGAAAAGGAAGGAATGGCAATCACGTTTGTCGAACCACGGGATGAATACCTCATCACTGAAATCGAACAAATGTATAAAACACGGATTAAAAAGCGGTATTTGCAAAGAGGAAGGGCCCAATATAATATATGAAAAAATTAGCTCCGAAAATAAACTCTAATTCAGTTTAGTGATTCGGAAGGAAAATCTTTTTTTAACAAAGATCACTCTTACTTTTCACCATTCGTTCTATTTAAATAGATTAGAAGGGCAAAAATCCCGCTAACACAGACAAAAATTATTTGACCAATCCATTCGAATAAGTCATTCCCCCAAAAAAGCCCCCAGAAGATCATGATTGGTATACCAGAAAGTTGGTATAACCCCAATGTCATTTGAAATTTCCCCTCATGAGTAATGGACCAATAAATTAAGAGAGGGAGGAGCCATGCCGCAGCCCCTGGGGGGACCCACCTAACAGTTAAAGTAAGAATCATCAAAAATACAAAGAGAAAAATTAAGCTATAACTGGATGCATCAGTGTTTTTCGAAGACAAGAAATAAGCGATAATCGCTAAAACTATACCCCCTCCAACTAGGAGGAGAAGATATAAGGTGTTTACACTAATACCTAGAATTCCGGCAACATAAGGAAATATGTCAGATCTAGACAATTGAGAAGTGAATGCATATAAAATGTCGGGTCCCCATAGTAGGAAACCAAGTAAATAAACCCCACCACCAATAAAGCCAAAGATAAGGCCAGTCTTCCAGTTCAATTTCTTCTTTAAAAAAACTAATGGCAAAAGAATAACCATTCCGATATATTTGAATAGAAATGCAAGTGCTAAATAAATTCCACTTCTAATTTGCTTATTCTCATCGATTGCGATGACCGCTAAAAGAATACATAACCCAATTAATACATCAAAAGTTCCTCCTACTAGAAGAGATATAATGTAAAAAGGATTAAACATAACTATGACGAGGGAAAAATAAATTGTTGATCTCTGAGAAAGGTCATATTTTTTACATAATTCGTTTAGCTTATATGCTGTAAATATCCAAACCAGGCATAATACAACTTTCGGGGCCAGAAAATGAATAGAAAATAATCCCGCAAAGGATAAAAATCCCAATGGGTAATAACAGTGGCAAAACCCTGCGTCACAAAGATAATTATATGGATTTTGACCACCTAGTAATGCGGTCCAGTCATTTACGTAATAGAGTGGGTAATCTGGACTCGGAATCCATATTCCGAAAACGTTAACCCCTACTGGAGTCCCGACTAATATCGAGATCGTAACCATTATTGGAATACAAATTAAGAGGACATACTTTACGACCCGATGAAATTTTTCCGAAGCCATTAGTTTTCTAATGATTTCAAATTCTTAAATATTTATGGGGGTGCCTAGCTCCCAATTTAGTTTGTTCAGTGCAGAGCCAGTTTAAAAAACACATAAAACTTATCTCTAATATAAATTTAAGTAGTTAAAAATAAGCACTCATAAAAAGTTACGATAAAAAAACTAATCCTTTAAGATTAAAAGGTGATAAAAATGCCTAAAAAAGATCCTTTTGAGAGCATCCATATTCCTCCGATGATGGGTGAGGCGGAAATTGATGCAGTAGTAAGAGTCCTCAAATCCAAACGTCTTACCCTCCTTTCAGGGAAGCGTATTAAAAAGTTTGAAGAAAGATTTGCCAAATATACTGGGACCAAAGAAGCAATAGCTGTTAATTCAGGTACTGCAGCTTTACACGTCGCATTAAGCGCCCTTGACGTTGGTCCAGGAGATGAAGTAATTATCCCTCCTTTCACGTTTGTGGCGACTGCTACCGCTATTCTGCATCAAAATGCCATTCCTATATTTGTTGATATAGACCCAAAAACATATTGTATCAACCCCGCAGAAATTGAAAAAGCAATAACCCCTAAAACAAAGGGGATAATACCGGTCCATCTATTTGGGCATCCGGCTGAAATGGATTCTATTCTAGAAATCGCGGAAAAGCATAATTTATTTGTCATCGAGGATGCCTGTCAAGCCCATGGTGCAGAATATAAAGGCAAACGTGTGGGTTCTATTGGAGATTTAGGATGCTTTAGTTTTTTTGAATCTAAAAATATGATGACGGGTGAAGGTGGAATGATTACTACTAATAATTCTGAGCTCGCCGATGCCGCACGCTTAGTTCGGCACCATGGTGAACCCGGGTGGTATGTTTATGATCGCTTAGGATACAATTACAGAATGACCGAGGTACAAGCAGCTCTGGGTTTAGTCCAATTAGAAAAATTAGATCAACTTAACCAGATCCGAATTGACGATGCAACCTTTTACTCCGAAAACTTAGCAGACGTGGAGGCAATTCAACTCCCTTATGTATCGAAGGATGTTAAGCATGTTTTCCATGGATTCGCGCCCCTTATGATGCCTGAAAAATTAAATGTGACTCAAGGATTCTTTCTTGAGAAATTGAATGAGGGGGTGCCGATTACGAAAAGAATTTATCCCAAACCCCTCTATAAATCCAAGCTATTTCAGGATCGGATGGGATACGGTAAAATCAAATGTCCATTCACATGTCCCTATTATGGTAAGGATATCACTTATGATATACACCTCCCAGTGGTTGAGGATATTTGTACGCGCGTTATTGGATTACCGACTGCACCCTTTATTCAAAGAATAATGCTAGAGAACACAGTGGAAAAAATCCATCGTGTAGTGAAGGAGCTAAAAAAATAAAAAGTAATTTAAAGGAGTTTCAATAAACTCTTTTTTTATGAGCTCAATTCTGAAATATTTAGAGGAAAGAATATTTTTCCCCATGCGATATGAATCTGTCTCCGAAAAGATCGCCCCCTATCTTGAAGGCTGTAAAAAAGTTCTTGATGTTGGTGCAGCAGATGGTGCTATGGCGAAATATATCCAAAAGAAACTGGATATTGATTTTATTGGGATTGATACCCATATACAACCCAAATCATACATTCCAATCAAAAAATACGATGGAGAAACCATTCCTTTTCAGGATGAATCTTTTGATGCCGTCATGCTCATAGACGTCTTACACCATACAACGGATGCTGAACACACGCTAAGCGAGTGCAGAAGAGTCACAAAGAAATATATTGTGATAAAAGATCATTATTGGGTACATAGATGGGAATATCACTATATGAGGTATGGTGATGCGGCCGGAAATAAGCCCTTTGGCATTGATGTTCCATGTAATTTTTTCAATATCGAACGATGGCGTGATACTATTAAAAAAATGAATTTTAAAATTGTGAAGTACGAAGGTTATCGCTTATTCATTGATCCTACCAAGCATATAATTCTCAAATTAAAAAAATAAAACACTAATTATAAGGACACGGGTGAATTAGTCCGCGCCGATTCATATCCCGCTAATATAATTTGAAGTATTCTTCGCCCTAAGTCCCCTGCCATTTCTGGTTCCTTATTTTGCCGAATACAATCTATGAAGTAATGCATCATCGCTCGTTTTGAAACTGAGATTTGTCTTAAGACATCGGTAAAGGATAATTCCTTCATTTTTTTGTTCCTTTTAAGTTTTTTTGGCATAATCTCGACTGGAGACCTTTCCCATATATCTACTTTAATCGTACCTTTTGTACCATAAATTTGAAATTCATTGAATGGGGGATTTGATACCCAACTCACGTCCAATTCAGCGATTACCCCGTTTTTAAATTTTAAGAGTAAAACAGCATTATCCTCTACCTTGGTTGGTTTTTCAAACGTGTTTAAGAGGGCGCATTGAACTTTTTTAACTTCTCCAAAATACCAAACCAGAAGATCTAATGCATGCGGTCCTAAATCTAGTAATACACCCCCACCTGCTTTTTCTGTGTTAAAAAACCACTTATCCTCGCTTATTGCATGCCAGTGTGTATAAGGACCTTCATGGGCAAATCTATACCGAACGAAAGTGATAGTGCCGAGAAGGTCCAAAATTTGCTTGATATTTTCTAAAACTGGAACAAAACGTTGATGAGATGGATTCATGAGTATAATTTTCGCATTTCTTGCGGCATCTATCATTTTATCGGCTTCTTCTATAGTTTTAGCTAAAGGTTTCTCACATATGATGTGTTTACCTGCTTTAGCTGTATCAATAACTTGTTTTGCATGCAAGTAATTAGGGGTACATATGCTTACAGCATCGATATCATCTCTTTGTAATAGTTCTTTGTAGTCTGTGTACCAAGAATCAATACCGAATTTCTCTGCGGCTTGCTTTGCATGAGCTTCCGTACGTGTAACAACTGCTAGAACATCCACAAACTCTGAGGTTTTGTAATTTTGAATATGTTCATAACCAACTGCGCCCGCACCAATTATACCTATTCCAATTTTATCCATAAATACCACATCTGCTTGGTAGCATCAAATAACAACTTATGAAATTCTTAAATAATAATTTATGTTTAATTTTTATCAGCCTTTTACCTCTATTAAAATGATATTTCATTAAATTGATGGTTGATTGTGAGAAAATGGTTCTAACTAGAATATTATTTGCTCCACACGAAGATGATGCGGTTCTTTCCAGCGGTGGGCTGATTCTTCAATCTCTCGAAGAGGGAATCAATGTTATAGTTGTCTATATGACCGATGGAAACGCTTGTTATCTAGTAAGTGGAATGGATGTTGGAAAAACGCTCGAAGAAATAGCAAGGATCCGTAAAATCGAGGCTATTCGCTGCTGTGAAACCTTGGGGATACCCATGAGTAACATTCAATTCTTAGAGAAACCTGATCAGCACCTCAAGGAGCCTGAACATTTCAATTCCGCCTTCGAGTTTATCAAGATTATTCTTCGTTCCTATAGCCAAGTTGAGGTGTTTGTTCCCGTCGGCAAGAATCCTCATCCAGATCATCAAGCCACGTATGAAATCGTGACTCAAGCGGTTAAAGAACTGGAATTCGAAAAGACGGGTTTATCTATTTCCATTTACCAATATGGACTACATCGTGCAGTGGTTGGTAAAGCTGATATAAAAATAAAACTCACCCCAGATCAACTTAAACAGAAAATCCAAGGATATGACTGTCACCAAAGTCAAAAATTCATTCTAGTAAATGAAATCCCTGCTCATAATGATGTTGAACGATTTAAATTAGTAAAGGATTGACTATCATTGTTATAAAATTTAATTTTTTGAGAAGGAATTGACTAAATTTATAGCCTTGTTTGTTAAGAAAGTCCCCCCAATAGGATTAATCGATAAAAACATTTCATAACCACCTTTTTTATAATCGTTTAAAGGAAAAAGATATCCAACAGACCCATTTGCCAATTCAACTACAAAAGAATCCTTAATTTTCGGCTTGGTGATGATTCGTTTACCTAATTCTGAAAAAACTTCTCCTGGAATACCGATTATAATATAATCATTTAATTTAATACCATGAATCTCAGCCACTTGCAGAAATTTCCCGTTTTGGTGAAGATAATCCACTGGAATAAGAATAGTTGGTTTAAAAACCTGCCAAAATGCTCTCAGAAGTAATGTTTTAAACTTAAACCAGAGATGTTTGAGAGCCATCGATAAGCTATTTTCATATCTTAGAAAGCTTATTGGAATTTGATATGATTTCTTTTTATACTTAAAGTCAAAAATAGGTACACACTTAACTTTTTGGCTGATTTCAACGGCTTTATCTGCAATTGCATAACCTATTTCTCTAGCACGAGTAAAAGTTCCTTTAGCATGACCGGGTGCATCATAAAGTAATTTTTTATTTGCATCTAAATACGAGAGGTCTATGTTAAAATCAAAAAGGTTTGGATTAATATCCCCACAAGGTCCATTAAGATAAACTACTCCAATCTTTTCTCCTAAACGAGCTCTTATTCGCCTAACAATATAGCCGGGATATTCTGCGGTGTATAATGTATTAGCATAGGGCAAAACCGTCCCATGACACGCATAATTGACAATAAAACCACGTGGATTCCCTTGGAGATCGTCAAATCGGATTACTCCTACATCAAATTTTGAGTTTTTCAATGGTTCTCTTCGATTTACGATTAAGCGCTTTTCCATCAATTCTTTCTTTACACCCACTAAAGCTTCAAAAGCATTGGATTTCACATCCTGAGCTAGTTGAGTCAAATACTTCCCTAATTTTAGAAAGTAATTTGTGTTTAAACCTCGTCTAAAAAACCCTTTTATAGGAGTAATTATCCCCATTGTGTCTGGACCTGAGTGATTATGAAGGGCGCATAAAAAAATTCGATTCTCATTAATTCCTGTTTTCTTATAGATTAATTTGCGGTAATACTTAATAGTTTTTAAGGAAAGACTTAAAAGATCGGTAGAAATCAATAAGCTTTCGTCACCATTGTAATTGAAATATACGGCACGTGCAAAAAGATGATCATGTACCCCAGTGGCTTTCCCAATCCGCGCACTATACCCACCCATTGTTAGGTTTAATTTGGGAGTTATGATAACCTCCGAAAAACCAACCTTAAATCCCATGAGATTTCATCTGTTAATCATAATTTTTCAAACAACTTGAGAATTCTATTTTTGATATACGTTCCTGCCAACATGCCAGCTAAATTAGGGATTCCATCTACCTCGTACCCTCCATGTTTGATTTCGTTTAGTGGAAAAACATAACCAATAAAGTCATTTGCTAACTCAACTATTACTGTGTTCTTAGTTGGGGATTTCTTTACGAGTTCCTCTCCAATTTCGCTAAAGAATTCCGCTGGGATTCCAATTACAAGTATATCATCATTTATTTTAATCAGTTGAAGCTCGGTTTTCGCATATAGCTTTCCTTTTTTTTCGATAAAACTAAGATAACTAATGTTTGATCGATTGTAGGCTCTCTCCAATTTTAATAATAACTTCTTAATAAAAAAAGTCGATAAAAAGTCTTTGAATTTTTTATTTGGGTAATTAAAATCAACCGGAATTTCGATTTTTTCATTGATAACTTGGATTTTCTCGATATCTTTTGTAGTTATCTCGTTCATGAGACTAATGGCTTGATCTGCTAAGCCCTCACCTATTCTTTCCGTGTGCTCATAACTGCAGAAATCATTATAAGACCCATAATCTCCTGCAAAAATGGCATCAAGATTAACCTTTTCCAAATTCCATTCAACAGGAAATAAATATGGATTTATATCTCCACAAGAGCCATTAAGATACATTGAAAAGTGAGGCGCGAATTGCTTTTCAAGCTTTCTAATTAAATATCCGGGGTATTCCGCAGAGATTAACAAATTACTACTGTTTAAGGTGGTTCCATGGCAAGCATAATTGATGATGGATCCTATTAAAGTACCGTTACTGGTGATTTTCCAAACCGATAGGGGGTATTTTAATGGGCGTCTAGGATGTCTCCGATTGATTACGAATTTTTCACTCATCTCGAGAATTTTAGTTCTAAATCCTATTTTTCCGGCAGTCGCATTTTTCTTCGCGAGAATTGCTGACTTTATGATTTTAACTTTAATTTTACGAAACCACTCTACGTTTAAAGTATTTTTCAGGAAACCATTTAAGCCTTCTAAGCCATTAATATCTGGCGCGGAATGATCATGCAGAGCACAAATTAAAATATTTTCTGCTTTCACTCCAGTATGAGAATTTATGCGATTTCTCAATTGCTCTACGATTCTACCGAAAAAACTTAACAAATCACATGCAATAATAAAAATTTCTTCTCCCGCAGCCGCCATATAGAGAGTTCTCACATAAACATCATCATGGACACCCGTGGAATATCGGACATAGTATCCCCCCAGAGGAATGTGAGACTCTTCAGGAGTAATTTTTATTGCAGAAAAACCGATTTTAGAAGTCAATTAGACCACCAATTAAACGAATTCCTGAATTTTTAATTTATGTATGAATGAACTATCTTTTCCCATGAGCTTTCTTTAACTGGGTTGCGATTTTTTGAATAATCTTATTTTTATTGACCCCTTCCTGCTTTTTGACATGAATACGCCCCGATGGTAACCACCAAAATCGAGGATATTTTGCTTCCAGATTGACTTCGAGGTCAAGACCTAAGAAGGCTGCTGCCTGTGCGACTTCCTGAATTGTTGGTGATTCCACAGCTAGCTTCTTCTTGATTCTTCGCCCCTGGGTCCGACTTCGCTTCGAATCGAAATATACTGGATAGATATAGTGCTGTTTCTTGTTTCGCATATGGATTATTATAACGAATATTTGTTTATTAATTCTTATCTCAAAAAGTTAAAGTTAAAAACAGGTCCAGCTTTACTTGAATCATTGAGGTGAATATCAAAATGCCAGTGATGAGAAGTATAGAGATCACAAATTGGCTTATAGAATACGACACCCAGCATGAAAAATTTAAGTTGACTGTGTGGATTCAGCATGGTAAAAAGACTAAAGATTTAGACATAAGAAACTATGGCGATCTCAGCCCTCAAACCCAAGATATTATTTTAGATATGTTACGCTATCACAAACCAGTCTATTGGGTTCCTACTGATGAAAAGGATCCTGAAAATGGGATTATTCGAGTGGAAACCGCGGAAGTCGGCAAATTCATGTCTATAAGATAAAATTCATCTCCCTTATTTTTTTATCATATAACGAAATATTCATTTGTTACAACGTTCTTTGATTCAGAGTGATAAAATTGTACGATGTAATAATTATTGGTGCCGGACCTGGTGGCGCATTCACTGCAAAACTAATGGCAGAAGCGGGTTATGATGTAATTCTCATAGAAAAGGATAGAATTCCAAGGGATAAACCATGTGCTGGCTGGATTACCCCGAAAGTCCTTGATTTACTACAATTACCGCCATCAAAACTTGAATGTATCCAGCCCATCCCTGGTGCCGTTCTTTGGATTCCTGAAAAAAACAGTATGACCCCTTATGTTGTAAACTATCGCAGACCGGTCAGTTATGGTATCCGCCGGATTGAATTTGATACGATCATTGCAAACGATGCGAAAGATGCGGGGGCGGAAGTTATTGATTCTACGTTTGTAACCAATGTATATCGCCAGAAAAAGGCCGTCTTTGTACAAGCTAAAGATAATCAAGAGTTTAAAGCTCATTTTGTTGTTGGAGCTGATGGAACTCACAGCACAGTTGCTAAATCACTCTGGCTTCGCCGAAAATGGGAACCTTCCGAACTGCTTCAAGGCATTGTAAGCGAGACTGAAATTGGTCCTAAGATCCAAGATCTCACAGACTATTACGGATTTGCTGAAATGTTTCTTAACATGAAAGCGATGAGTTATTCATGGTATTTTACCAAGGGGGCTTATTTAAGCGTAGGGATGGGTGTCCAGATGTCTAAAATTTCACAAAACATCAATACGAAAACATTATACAACGAACATCTGAAAAATCTCGAACAGATAAATCATCTCCAAGGTGTTGAGTTAGCTCCTATAAAAGCCCATACCACTCCCGTCTATTACGGCCCATATCATTATCCCACGTATGGTGATCGGGTTATATTGATCGGCGATGCGGGGGGATTTCCTATTAATTTCACCGGTGAAGGAATTCGTACTGCACTATTAACTGGGAAATTTGCGGCTGAAACGCTTATAGATGCCCTCGAAGAAGGGCATAAAGATTTGAGTGCGTATTATAATAAATGGATACGTGCTCTACGGGATGAATATTTAGTCGGGGACATTTTGCAAATGATTTTCACTCCCTCATATTACAACATGCTTAAATCTCTCTTTATTGAAGAAAAACGGTTCAGAACACTATTTTTCGACCTCTTTTTCAGTCGTAAAACGCCAAGAGAGGCACTACGACGCTTCCTTTTATACAGTCCCATTCTAGCGTTTCGATTCCTACGATTTGCAGGCTACTCGCTATTCAACGATTTAATGAATTTCATCAATGTTTAAAAGCTTTCTTTATTTTTTGCTTCAAATTCCAGTCGCGTTCAACTGGATACCCATCATTTAACTCTTTATTAGTTTCTGGATCTCTATTTTTAATTACATTACGCTTAAAATCTTCATCCACAACTATCATTCCACACTCGCTACATACCATCTGGTTTTGCCTGTGATCAATAGCTATATATCCACTACAAAAGGGACAACGTCGCTGTGTGTAACTTATGCCCTTTCTACTCACGTAACCACCACTTATACTAGTACATAATTACCTTATTATCTTTTAGTTTAATTGTTGTATCAAAAAAAAGGGTACCTGAAAAAAAAAGAAGGCTAAATTTTAATATGTCTTCGCGATATAGGTTTTCTCGCCTGTGGGTTTTCCGCATATAATGCATTCCCCAGTCGTTTCATCATCTGGAAGAATTCCAACGATCTCTACCCCTTCAATTCTTTCGATTTCCTCGGCACACTTTTCAGATCGACACCAATAGACTAATGCTACCTTTCCCTCATTTATTTTAGTCTTCATTTCAGTAAATCTATCGGTTTCTATTATAACCTCTTGATAAAACTTCTGTGCTTGAATGTACAGGTTATTTTGAACCTGTTCTAATAGCATTGCCACTTTCAACGTTAGATCTTTCATTTCAACTTTTTGTCTTTTTCCCAAATCGCGCCTTGCAGCAGTTACAAATTTTTCCTTTACTTCTTTCGGTCCTATTTCAAGGCGAAGAGGGATTCCCTTAATTTCCCAAATGTAAAACTTTTCACCCGGCGTTTTCTCACTATCATCGATTCTAACAGAGATATCAGCCTTAGATAAGCTCTCTGCAATTTCTTTGCAAGTAGGTAGGACCTCATCAATCGTTCCTTTAAAAATCGGAATAATAATTACTTGAATTGGCGCAATACGCGGAGGGAGAATTAATCCTTTACCATCTCCATGTAATGCAAGAGCTGCTACTAAATACCTAGCGCCATTTCCTGTACAAGTTTGCCATGCATATTGCTCTTCATTATTCTCATCTACATAAGTGACTCCAAATTTTTTAGCGTAAGCCTGCCCTAAATTATTGCAGGATCCATTTTCCAACATCCGACCATTAGGCATTATATTATAATATTCGATTGCTCCAACAGCTCCTGGAAAAACCTCCCAAGCAGGTTTTTCTACCTTGATATTTGGGATAGCTAGTGCATCCCAAATCAGATCATTGATACGCATATGCTCTTTCAGTTCCTCTTCGGATGCTTTCCTTGTGGTATGAGCTGTGTGAATTTCATACCAAAATGTAATTTCACGATCACGTATCAGGGGACGCGTATGTTTAGTTTCAAATCGAAAAGAAGATACGGTCTCATAAATTCGTAAAGGTAAATCCTTATGTGAGCGAATCCACATTGCAAATATTGGATACATCGCGGGTTCTCCAGTAGGACGTAAAATGTGGGTTGATTCTCCTTCCCCATGTCCTTTTACCCAAAAAACTTCATCCTCAAATCCATCAAACCAAGATCTATTCATTTGCGCATATTCCAATGGAACAATCAATGGGAAGTAGGTTTCCTGAATTCCACTCTCAGTGAATAATTTATCCCAAATTTTCTTAATGTTATTCATGATTTGGAATCCATAGGGCTTCCATACAAACATACCAGCAACATTATATCGCTTCTCTATAAGATCTGCCAGTTGAATAATTCTATTATACCATACTGAAAAATTTTCAAGCTTTGAAACCCCAAGTTCTTTCGGTAAATCCATCGATGCCTCTTCTTCTTCTTCAATCTTATCCTTCGTCAAATTCCTGACCATCCTGCCAATACTTTTTTAAGATTTTTTACCTTTATTGAAAGCCACTTCCTTTAGGGAGGGAATGGATTAATGATTATACAGTAATACTCAGGTCTTTTGATATTTCCCTTTGCTACTTATAATACTTTCAGGTATCTCTCGTGCTTTTATAGGATAAAATCCTATGATAATTTAAGTAACTTATGTTGCTTATAGCTACCGTAGGGACTACGGGAAGTCACGCCTCTGGAGACCGGTAAGATCTGCTCGCCAAGCGGTGGTCAAAGAAAGAGGAATCCATCTGCCGTGAGGTAGTGGTAGTTCAAATACAATCAACATCAAACTTTCTTCAGAAAAGGAAGAAATATATGATGCCCGATGCATGAAAAGTTGATTTTGTGGAAATTGAAGAGAGAAAGTTAAAAGGGAATCTATATGATTCTCAAATCTCCTTCTTAAAAAATCTAAATTGCCAATTAAAATAAAAGTGAGTTTTAATTCTAATAAAGTGGTCTTCATTATAACATAAAACAAGGTCTAATTATGCATGAATTTGCCACTGCACAGCAAATCGTTCGTACCGTTTCTCGGGCGGCTCTCATGAACAAGGCAAAGAAAATTACCGAGATTCGCCTTGAATTAGGGGAATTCACCTTTATCAATCCGGATCAGCTGAAATTCGTGTTTGAAATTGCTGCTAAGGATTCTCCTGCTGAGGGCGCGCAGCTGTCAATCACTAAAACCCCGGGAAAAATTAAATGCCCAAAATGTGAGTACGAAGGAGGGCTTAAATATTCGGGACCTGAAATCCATTCCCCCGCCGCTGCAGCCTTTGTGCTTGATTGTCCAAAATGTGAGAACAAAGGAACAGAAATTATCGGGGGACGTGAGTTGCGAATAAAAGATATAAAAATAGAAACATAAAATTTATTTTTTTATTAGGATTAAGGTGATTCCTTTTCGGCCTTTTCATCTTCGTCCTCGAATTCCCTTATCCAACTTTGTTCGGCTTCTTCTTCCTCGTCTATTTTTCGTGGAGCATCTTCTGACTCCTCTTCTTGTGCCTCATTTCGCATCTCTTTGACTTCCTGTGCCCATGTTTTTAAATCACTTTTATGTTTGTTTAAAAATGCTTTCGCTTTGGAATGGAACCCCTTCTGTTTTTTCAACCAGGATTTAACTTCGCCCTTTGCTTTATTGAACATCTTTCTATTCCAATTTTCCATCTTTCCTTTCAATTTATTGTAAAATCCCTTGTATTTTTTTACCCCTCCTTGAAGTTTTCCGAACCTATTTTTCCAGTTGTTCCATTTTCCTTTAAGTTTATTAAGTTTACCAGCATATCCCTTTAACTTTCCGCTCATTCCTTTCCAACGATTCTTCCATTTATTCGCTTTTCCCTTTAATTTCTTAGATGTATTTGCCCACTTTCCGATTTTACCCATGGCTTTTTGACGCATTTTGTTCCAGAATTGCTTAGATTTTCCTAATAACTTTTTGCCCCATTTATTCGCTTTACCTTTGAATTTATTGAATTTCCCTTTCAATTTCTCGGCTTTTGCTGCTAGTTTCTCGTATAATTCCATTAATTCTCTGGCTTTCTCTTTTGCATCTTCATAATCCTGTATTAAATTCTCAGTATCTTTAATTGATTTTTCATATAATTCTATTTCCTGTTCTGCATCCCTTGCAGCAGCTTCTAAATTCTCTACCCATTCTAAAACCTCTTCTATCGGTAATTCTTCTTCAGCTGTAGTCATTCAACTTCACCAACTCAATTTAATTAAAAGGTCGAACTTGAATAATCTCTATGGACTTTAAGTTATATATCTATACTCAAAATATTAAAAATAAAAATGGTTGATGAGAGTATAAAGAACTGGTTTTCAACTTCTTTGATGAATATTATTTCTGATGTTTAATTGGTTATTCCCTAATTAGAATTCCATTCACTATGCCATCCTGCCCTGGACGGCTTGTTACCTTCACGTTTCCCAAATCAGTAGATAAGACAGCACCCTTTGTTATTATCTTTCGCCTTGTATATTCTACGCTCGCAGGGTTCGAAATTACTTCTTTAATCGTTACCTTTTGCGTTTTTCCAGTCGATTGATCAGAAACATTAACTATATCCGCAATATAGGCTTTGATTTTTTTCCGTCCACCTCGAGTTCTCACGATCTTAAGCTTTCGTGGTCCCACTACTGTTTCTGCAGGTGGACGTCCCATCTCATAGAGTCTCTTCTTACGGGAGAAACGCACTCGTGCGCCCGTCGCTAACCGTTTAGATCGACCTTGCCATCGTCCCAAAATTGACACCTTACTTTTTTCTAGATCTTTGTTAGTTCCCTAATTGAAGCAATCCATTTAAATTTTCTCTAAGGAGAGCAAAAATAATTAACCTAAGAGAGGATCCATACGTATTTAATCAGAATAAAAAAAAAAAGAATTAAAATTTTTTATCGATTTAGCGATACCGGGACTTAGTAGCAAGGAGCCATGGAATTCCAATAACTGCGACGACTAATGAGACGATTTGCAGCCACATTCCAATATTGGCAACGTTAAATGTTCCGCCTGTTATCATAGCTATGACTGTCGTGAGGGTATTTGCTATTATGAATACCAGGACCATTAAAGCCATTCCCCAGGCCCATTCCTGCTCTTGGAACATCCCTATTCCTGCGAGCAGAGCGAATGCACCTAAGATGATCATGCTCGATCCTAATACTCCCATAAACGTCTGCATTGCAGGATCGCTAACAATAGGTCCCAGAAATGCAAACATACCAGGGAAATAGTAGAAAAGCCCGTAGAGCACTGTCAAACCGCCAAGGATCATTAAGAAAATATTTAAGAGTTCATTGCTATCTGCTGTCAGCGCTTTGCTTTGCCATGAATGTGTGCATTCATCACAACAATCAGGCCACGTTTTTTTGGTTGGTTCACCACTCATGTTTTCCTACCTCTTTAGTATTTAATCCTTCTCTTCAATTCTTTTTATTTAGCGTAGGATGATAATAAGGTAGGAACTTCTAATTTATAAAGTTATTTAAAGCGATATGAAATAAATCAACTTGTCGTTTGTCTTAAAAATTACACGAGTTTTATTTCTAAAATACGCGACTTTAATTTATAAGACATAGCGTGAATCATTTTAAACTAGACAATAGTTGAATTTCATTTTAAATTTTCGGAAATAGAGATCTTCCCCTTAAAAAACACCGTATCAACATTTAGTTGAGAAATCAACTAAATTTGTTGGTTTGCTTTTTTAATGAATCGCAACAGAAATAGTAATTTCTGCAAATTTCGCAAGGATAATTCCATCCTTCTTAAATTTTAATTGGAGGAGATAATAGATTTGTAAGATATTTATGGAAGAAATTGCAGGTTTTTCTTTGAGAATTTATATATGCACATTTTTTTCACAAATCATTAAACACAAGGATTGGGTTCCATGTCCATCTTGTGTACACTTTAAAAAATAGCTTCATTGCATGCAAAAAAGTTAATATATTGGTTTCTTATTGAAGAAGATAGATTCTCCCCGTAGGAGATTTTTATGAGGAGGCTTAGCAAAGTTATCCACTTAACAAATCAAAGGCATCTCGTTACAAGAGTTTCTCCCAACCAAATAAAAGCTCTCAGGATTGGGCAAACTGTAGTAACCAAAGATTTAAATCGATTAGGAAAAATCTTCGATATCTTTGGACCAGTCAATCATCCGTTTGTTTCTATAAAGTTGAATCAAGGAATAAAAACTCCTGAAAATTTAGTCGGGGAATTGATATACAGTTTTGAGGAAAAATCATCACACAAACGGAGGAGATTTTAGAATAAAAGGGAGGAGTATTATGGGTAAGAGTGACTTAGTTGAAGTGCCATCGCTGGAAATTTCTGCTTGTATTGAGTGTAATAGCACAAGATTAGTTAAAGATTATGAGCGGGCAGAAATTATTTGCAAGAATTGTGGTTTAGTTTTACATGAAAGATTAGTTGATGATGGACCTGAATGGCGTGCATTTGACATGGAACAGATGGACAAGCGTGCACGTGTTGGCGCACCTTCAACATACACAATCCATGATAAGGGCCTATCGACGATGATTGATTGGCGAAATAAAGATATTTTTGGGAATAATCTTACGCCTAGAAAACGAGCTCAAATTTATCGATTACGAAAATGGCAGCGACGAATTCGAGTCTCTGATGCAAAGGAACGGAATTTAGCCGTCGCCCTATCCGAATTAGATCGCATGGCATCTCATTTAAGTCTGCCACGCAATGTCCGAGAGGTTGCTGCGATGATTTACCGCAAAGCAGTTGAAAAACGTCTTATTCGTGGCAGGTCTATAGAGGGCGTTTGTGCTGCTGCTTTATATGCGTCTTGTAGACAATGTCGAATACCTCGTACTTTAGAGGAAATTGCCTCAATTGCAAAGGTAAACAAGAAAGAAATCGGGCGAAGTTATAGATATATAGCCCGAAAACTGAATATAACTATACCACCTACCGATCCTATTGATTATATTTCGCGTTTCATATCAGATTTAAAATTATCTGGAATTGTCCAAAGAAAATCAGTCGACATTTTACGACTAGCGGTTGAAAGGGGGTTAACAAGCGGGAGGGGTCCGATGGGTCTTGCTGCGGCCTCAATTTACATTGCAAGTCTTCTCCTTAATGAACGACGCACTCAACGTGAGATAGCGGAAACTGCGAGAGTTACAGAGGTAACAGTCCGTAACCGTTATAAGGAATTAGTAGATAAGCTCCAAATTGATATCGTCATATAAATGGGTTCCTCATACTCACTTTATAACATCGTTAACAAAGGGATCTTTTATAAATTTCAAATTTTAAACAATTTTTATTAAGGCTTTTTTCATAATAGTATTGAATAATATTTTATTAAACAGAACTTACCTAGAATTTTATTCAACTCGCTTACACTAATTATTCGGCGAAAGCTATGAGACGCGTTACAGAGAAAGATGCTTACGAAGTTATCAGATCAGCAGGAACGAAAGGCTTATTACAGTCGGATTTATGGCGGAGTTTAAATACTAACTCTCGAGAAGGAAGTCGTATTGCCACAAAACTTGAAAAAAAGGGATTAGTTAGACGATCTCGTGAATTGTGTGAGGGACGCTGGACCTATCGCCTATATGTGGATGATAATGTTCAAATTTCCGAGGTAATGTGGAGTACTTTAAACCAATGTCCTTGTTTTACATGTGAACACCTCTCTCGATGCGGACCTAGCCAAATTATTTCTCCTAACTCCTGTGCCAATTTGGATCATTGGTTAATTGTTTCAGTGGTTGAAAACAATGGAAAGGAAACACCAGAATCCGAGGATGAGGATTCTAACTAAAATTAATTGCTAAATCGCCCTTTTTATAGATTTTTCCAATAAAGTATAATTCCGGACTTTTTTTTCGCGAGGCCTGAGGTTTAAAAAAATAAATATTATCAAACTTCTGTTTTAACTGGGAACGGAGTTTTTGGATGTAATTACCATCAAATAATTTACAAACTAGGTTGCCGCCCTCTTTTAAGAAACGAGAGCTGATTTTAAATACTCGTTGGATCAAAAAAAGTTGGCGTGCAATATCTGTTTCTTTGCTACCTGTGAATTTTGGGGCGCAATCACTAAGAACCACATCAACCCCATTAATAAGATGCTCTTCCAATTTAGAAATTAATGAATCCTCTTGAATATCTCCTTGAATGAAAAGTACTCCCTTAAGTGGAGTGATTGTAACCAAATCTACGCCGATAATAGAGATCTCATTAAATTCCTGTTGAATCTCCTCGATCCAACTTCCCGGGGCGCAACATAAATCAAGAATGAGTTTCGCGTTGTTTAAAATATTAAATTTTAATTGAATTTGCCTTATTTTAAAAGCCGCCCTAGATCTTATTCCTTCCTTTTGCGCTTGCTTATAATATTTGTCGCTCTTATGCTTCTTAATCCAATCTTTTCCCATTTTAATATCTCAAATTTTAATTGGCGTATATTTAATAAAAATAGTTAGATGGTTTAAGAAACCTAATTCCTTTATAAATATTAATTTTCTTTAATTAGAGCAAAGAAATTCTTAAAATGTAGGAAGATGAAGTATTAAGAAAATATAAAGCTCTGAAATAAAGAGTTTATTTAGTGTGAAAAATAGCGATAAAAACGACACGGAAAAATTGGCCCTGAAATTAAGGGAAAACAGGAACGAAATTTTATTTAAATATCAATTATATAAGAATGGACTTTAAATGACGAGTAAAAAGCGAATTACAGCCTATTCTCTTCTGGGAACAGTAGTGGTTTTTATAGTTCTTCTGATAATCGATAGTATAATCCATGTAGTTACCGGAACATGGTGGATAGGTTTGCATAACCTATGGACTGCACTTGGAGAACTGTTCGTATTAATTTTTTATTATAATTTACCTGAATTCTTCATCTGGAATCTTATATTCTTCTTATTTTTCACAGGTACTTACATAATTGGTTATAATGTTGCAAAGAAAAAGCGGGTTTCAGGGACTATTGCAAGTATATTCGGAGCCCTTGCTCTTCTGGTTCAACTCGAATTGATTATTATTTGGTGTATTTTGGGAATGTTCGCTAGTCCTGAATGGACTATTCAGACGAAACTAATATTGGGTATTGCTTCATTTCCCTTATACATCCTTTTTGTCTTCTTTCTTAATACTTTAAGTGATGTTACTTCTTTTTGGCTTGATATCATTAAAGAACGCCATGATTATTCTCGCCTTCGCTATCGGATTGAAACAAATGAGAAAATCAAAGTTATACATTTTGATACTGATGGTACTCGCCTTAATACTGTCTGGAGTGCCGCTATTTATCTTTTAGTTGAGGATATTCTTCGGAAGGAAGGTGATTCTAATGCAGTTTCACGATTTATTAGAAGCGCTTTTACAAATATTATCTTCGAACTCGCAACCCATTTTAACATATGGCATAACTTCAAGAATAAACTATTCAGATTTGTTGGATTAAAAATTGGAAATGATGTTCAAATCTCCCAATATACACGAGTTGATGGTTTACTCCCAAATTTAGTTATTTTTGAGGATCACACAGCAGTGGGTGTATCCAGCAACCTAATTACCCATACTTTCATCGACAGGGGTGAACTTCGCGCCTTTTTATATGGCCCAATTAAAATTTGTAAATATGCAAGAATTGGCGCGAATGTAACTATTACTCCGGGTGTCACGATTGGAGAGGGGGCAGTTGTCGCAGCTGGCTCCTTAGTAAATAAAGATGTCCCCCCTTATACTTTATATGGAGGCGTCCCTGCTAAATTAATTAAAGAAATTGATCCGGAAACATATCAACCACGAATTAAAAAGGATCAATTTCTACGAAAAAGGAAAAATAATCCTCCAGATGAGTAAGGGGTTATATATGGGATTCCTAGACTTACTAGGGGGGACAGCAGCTCGAGTTTTCAAACTTTATACTGATTTTTCATTTAAGAATCCTTCAAAACTCCAACGCTCTCTACTTCGTGAAATTCTGAAAAAACATAGTACTACACTTTTTGGAAAAAAACACGGCTTTGGTGGTATTAAATCGGTTAGACAATTCCAAAAACAATGCCAACCGCAATCGTATAACTATTTTAAACCGTATATTGATGCATACTTCGCGGGAACTCCAGATGCCTTATTTAATTCTCATCTTCTTTATTTTGCTCAAACCGCAGGTACAACGGGAGCTCCAAAACTTATACCTATAACTTATAATACGCTTACAAATTATACTCTGGGTGTCCTCAGAACTGCTTGTTACTATATATCAGAAAATTTTAGTCAAAACTCAAAGATAATAGGGGGTAAATGGCTTTACCTTCCAGCACCGCCTATTCTTAGATATATTTCAGGAATTCCGGTTGGATATATTACTGGGCTCCTAATGCTTCCCTATGGGGCACAACTCTGGCGATATCCTTTAAATTTTAAGTGCTATGCACCCCTACATCTAATGCATATTAAAAATATTGAAGAAAAATTTCGGCAAATCGCACTGGAAAGTGCGTCTAAAAATATCACAGTTCTAGTAGGTGTTACCCCTGTAATGATAAACCTTCTAGAAAATATTTTAAAATATACACGGGTTCAAAAAATCTCTGACCTATTTCCAAATCTTGAATTTGCAATCTTCTCGGGGGTTCCCCCAAAGTATTATGAGTCACGGCTAAATAGCTTAATTGGAAAACCCATTGCATATCGTGAAATGTACGCTGCATCAGAGGGAATGTTAGCAGTTCAACTAAGCGAACGCCCCCACTTCACTCCACTATATGATAGTGTGTTTTTCGAATTTGTTTCTCTTAAAGATCCATCTGAACGCCTATTGCTCCATGAAGCTCAAAAGGGGCACGAATATCGGCTAATTATTACATCCCACAATGGGTTATATGCATATGACATTGGAGATATTCTTAAAATCGTTTCAGAGGATCCTATCACCTTTACCTTCTCATTTAGGAAAGGGGTTATTGATTTAGCTGATGAAAAATTAACTCCTACGCAAGTATTTAGTACAATTGAAACCTCAAATACCCAAAATCGTTGTTCTATCATTGATTTTTGTGTTGTTGGAACATATAAACCAAAACCTCATTACACGTTCTTAATTGAATTTGAATCCCAGACTAAACCAAATTCCTTTAAAAATTACCTGCAGACTCTTGATAGGATCCTAGGATCTTTAAATGACATTTATTTTCAGAATCGCGAAGGTTCTAATAAAGGAACACTTGCGCCCCCTGAATTGTGGATACTTAAGGAACACTCATTCTCAGCACTAGAACGGCAAAAGATTCTAGAAGGGCGTCCGGCAGGGCAAATTAAAACAATTCATCTAACCAAAGATACCCAACTTGTGAAATTTTTTGAAGACTATGTTCAGGAAAAAGTTTTCCTATAAGTTAATTTGGGATTTTTAATCAAAACATGCATAGTGCAAATTATTCTTTTAAGGAATCAAATGTAATATGATATTTGTCGGCTATTTAGGGTGTGTCTTATTTGGATGATAATTGGGATATGATGAATAAACGATTAGTTCAACTCGAGGAAACGACTCGAGTGAAGGTCGAAAAATTAAATGTTCAAATGGCGGAAAAGGATAATATTATTCAACAGCTAAATGCTGAAATTGAGCAATTAAAAGCGGGTGGCAAATCAGGTGGTCAAGTCCAAGCTCTTGGAGAACAACTTGGTGTTTTCCAAGAAATGATAAAACAATTAGAAACGGAGAAACGCGAACTACGGACAGAGCTCCAACAGGCCAAAGAGCAGGCAGGCGGATCAGCGGAACAAACAGAACAAATTGGTGTTTTTCAAGAAATGATTAAACAATTAGAAACGGAGAAACGTGAACTGCGGACAGAGCTCCAGCAGGCTAAAGAGCAAGCTGGCGGATCGGCGGAACAAGCAGAGCAGCTCGGTGTTTTTCAAGAAATGATTAAGCAACTTGAACAAGAGAAAAGAGAATTAGATCAAAAAGTTACTGACTTTCAATCAATGATTAAACAACTAGAAGCTGAAAAGATAAAATCTGAACTTAAAGCTGTCTCGGCTACAGCTGGGAGTGCAGGAGCACCTGGTTCAGAGGCTGCAAAGTTGTTAGAGGAAATTTCGAAAGTAACAGAAGAGAAAATGCTTTTAAATGCTCAAGTTACTGACTTGAAGAATGATAATACCAATTTAACTCAGAAGAATGCCGAACTAACTAATCAACTTTCACAGTTAGAGATGTATAAATCAAACAGTACAAATCTTGAAAATGAAAAGAATACTTTACTGCAAAAAATTCAAACACTTGAATCTCAAGCTCAATCCCCAACTTCTACTCAAGAAATCAATACCTTGAATCAAACAATTGAAACGCTTCAATCTGAAAACCAGAATTTAAAAACTGCAATCGCAAAATCTGAACAAGAATTAGATAATCTTCTCGCAACCAATCGTGAACAATCCGAAAAAATTGATAATTTAGAGCAATCTATACTAGGTGCAGCTCCTGCAAAACCAGCGCCCGCCCCCATTACACCTGCAAGACCAAAAACTACTGCACCACGTCAATCAGCTCCAACGGCAGCTCCCGCCGTTTCACGAACGCCTACAGGAAAGCGATATTTTGGATTTAAAAGAGAAACCTTTATCTCCGCTGGTGGCAAATCCCCGGATGTTACATTAACACTTGATGATACTAATCAGAAATGGGAATTATATATTGAACCAGGTACGCCCTTCTTAATAAAAAACAAAGCCCTTCGAGTAGCACGCGCTCTACAACATACGGGGTGGAATGATCCAAAAACTGGCACCCGGATCGGTAAAGGTTATGAAGTTATTGTACATGGGGAATATTAAATTAACAACTATTTCCTTTTTTATTTAAAAAAATAGCTCTTAAGTTTTAATTCTTACGACTTTACAACCTATTTTCCCAAACTTTTTTTCTAATTTGTTAAATAATGCATCACTGTTAAATGAACCGATGATCGCACCCCCCGATCCTGGAAATTTCGCAGTGGCACCCGCAGCTCTTGCTAATCTAATCATATAATTGTTTTTATCTGTGATTGGATAAATCCTTGCTCGTAAGTCAAAATTTCTATTAATGCATTCATCAAATTCTTTTAAATTTTGATTTTTAAGTGCCTCATAACCTTTACTTGCATTTTCACTAATTTCGATCATAGTATTTCGAATTATTGGTTCGCCCCGTTCCCAACGGGTTCTCACATCATTATGTATTCGGTCTTCATGGGTCAAATCAACTCTGTAAGCTAGAAATAGGGGAGGAAATAACTCTATGTCCACTGGCTCATAAATTCCATAACCATGTTGACCAATGAAATCTTTATTAAAATCCATAAAAACCGGTTCATTATATACTTGAACTACTCTATCTTGAAGCCCTGCAGCTATTCCTAACTCAAAAGTTTCAGCCCATAGGACTCGATTCGCCATAATCGGTTTGTCAATTTTAACCTTATAAAATTTTGACAGCCCTTTAATTGTTGAAGTAATAATGGCACTAGAGCCGGCTAAGCCTACTTGTCGCGGTATGTTTGAAGTATATTGAACGGAAAAATTCTTATCAGCTAATGAAATATTCTTCCTCTTACAAAAGTCGTGAAATTGTTTCAATGCGGCTTTAATTAATCTAAAACCGCCGTAATACCCACTAATCTTGATGTCGTTAATCAATTCATCTAGGGAATCAAAATTTATTTTGTCTCTTGGACCAGGTAGAATTTCTATCTTATTAGATTCAGATATTGCCACTTCTGCATGAAAATTCCTTACTGGGATGGCTATAGTTTTCCCATAAAAACCATCTGATGGGTTGCCAAGGATTCCAGCACGTGCAGGGGTTTGTATCTTTATTTTTTTGTTTTCAGTCAAGGTGACCTTCCCGATTTTTTGAACTTATTCCTCTATATGTTGAATCACTTTATATACTTAAGGAACTCTTACTTATTAATTAGATATTATCACCTTGTAATTGGTTAATAATCCCCCTAAGTTCAGATATTTTATTGAACCTAATCGCTCAGAGCGTTTCTCCCTTTTAATTTCTCTATGAGTCAAATCATTAATTATTCCCTTTTTTAAGATAAGACTCGCTTGAACTTAATCCACCCTTTTCTCTGGAGTTCCCCAAGGGTTTGATTCACTTTTACTTTGGGGAGACTAGTCGCCTCGCAAATTTCTGTAACAGAACGCTTTCCATCACAAAATTGCAGGATACTCGCGGATTCGATTGAGAATTTTTCCTTCCCAGTTAACTTCTTTATTAAAGTAGGAACTTTTTTAGCAACTGTACCATGTTTAACAGGCGCTGGTGTGCTCGATTTAATCGGTTTGGATTCCTTGGGTTCAATTTTCGAGGGAATTACTATTTCTCCAAGAATGTCATCAATTTTTCCAGACCAGTCATGCATTCTTGTCTTAAAGGCAAGAAGTTGTCCGGTGAATCCCTTCTGGGTATAGATTGCTATGATCGCTTTTATGGATATTTTAAAAAAAGCAAGATTTATGCTTCCCAAGGGAACGCTATATTCTCCCACCTTCATATATTTAAAATTTGTTTTGACGAAGTCTTCAATAAATCCTAAATGTTGTTTTGAAAGCGGTTCATCTATGTAATGAATTTTACCAGTTGCGTCTATTATGGAAATATAAGGTCTTGTGGCAAATATTTTTCCAAAAACCTTCACAATTTCACTAGCAATCTGATAAAAATGTTCTTCCTCAAGGGTCAACCAATCTACTCTTCTTTTTTTATTTTATCGTTCTATAAATATTAGTCATTTATTACCTATTAATTATCTCTCTTCGTAGTATAAATTTAAATTCTATATGAGTGTGAATAACGATCATGTCAGAAGAAACAAAAGAAGAAATCGAGATGCGAGTGTTAGAAGATATTCAATATATCCTAAATTACATACCTGTGGCACCAGGCGCGAAATCTGCGCAATATTTTTCCAAAATGAAAATAATTAAACCTATAGCAGTTAATGCTTACCCAAATATATACTCCGACCTCGTTCAGCGATTTGAGAAGAATGAAGCAACTCGTCGATTAAAAAGGTTAGGACTACGGGAAGCTAAATTTCTTTATGCAACTGAACCTAAGTTGTTCAAAAAACCCCAAAAATTTATTGAAATTTTTCGAGAAGTTGCTGAATCACATTTAAGCTCAAAATTGGTTTTTAAGGATCGAGCGAAGGAAGATAAAAAGTTAACGGGCTTTACGATCGAGGTGCATGATTGTTTCTTCTGCTCTGAAGTCGCAGTTTTTGAGGATATTGTTATTCCCTATTGCATCCCTAATGCGGGCGTATATGAAAACATGTATAACATTAAATCCCTCTATATAGAAGGGATGGAACCCCGCCTTATTCGAGTTGATGCAATAAAATCGGCTAAATTTGATGGGGATACTTGCAAATACCATGTGGTGGTGTTAGATTAAGATGAGGTGCGATCTATGAGTGAAAAGGAAAGAGTATCCCGATTTAAACGGATGCTTGGCGGAGTTGGAAAACGAATCTACAATTGGAGAGAAACTAAGGAATCCGTAAATTTTCTAAGTTACATGTACGAAAGTATCATTTGGGAATACGCAGATATTTTTGATGGTGATTACGATAAAGCCATGGATACATTAATTGAACTCATCCGACCTATGACCGAAGAAATAACGACTAAACTTCTACTCGAAGTTAAAGTTATGGGAGTCCCTTTTAAGAGCCTCGTTTCAGCGAACCACTCGGATATTCCTTATATCATTGAAACCTCCCTCCACGCTGTTTGGGGGAGTTTTAGTAAAAAAATGTATAAAAAAGCCGTCTTGGTTCCTGCCGAGTTTTCAAGCGAAGATGTCGATACTGTAATTTTGCAATTTAACAGTTGTCCGTTTTGTTGCAACACGGTGATAGCACCCGAGAATTTCGGAAAGCATAGATATGGCCGTTTGCATGTGCTAACTATAGAAGGAATCACTCAAGCCGTTGAAGACTATGTAGGGAATGATGTCCTTGTTGTTGGAAGAGAAGTCAAGTGTTTTCATAAGGGTGATGACATTGGAGAAATTCGCCTGTGGCTGTATCCGCGCGATCAACTTGAGTTAATGGAATCGAACGAATTCCTTAAAAATATTAAGTAATTCTCAAACCGGATCACTTTTTTAAATTAAAGTTTTCTAAAAAGCTGTAACACTTCAATAATAATCTAAAACAATAAGCATTTAAAATTGAAATTCCCTTTGATAATCAATAGTCCCTTTAATAATAATAATAGCTCCTTATTTTCGAGGTATGTTTATGTCGGATAACGGTCAAGTAGAAAACATTGAAATTCTTAAAAAAGAGATGCAAAAACAGCAAAAGGAACTAGAATGGAGCAAAAACCGTGTTCTAAAGCTAGAAAAAGAGTTAGCTTCATCTAAGAGTACATTAATGATAAATGAAAAAGAAATGAAGGAAGTAAAAGAAACTTATAGTCAATTAAGAGAAGAAAACACTGAATTAAAGAACAAAGTAAGTACTTTAAAAGAAAAACTCAGATTGGTATTACCTGACGAGCTGAAATTGGAATTAAAAAAGAGTAAAGAGCTTCTCACCATAAAGGAAAACACAATAGATGATTTAAACTCTGAAATAACGGCAATTACAAATGAACTCAATGAATCGCGAGAAAAATTCGAAGAAGAAATATCAAAAACTGCAGAAAAATTGATCACGTTGGAAACCTCTAAAGATGAAACGATTAATAAACTAAAATCTGAAATTAATACAAACCAAAATAAAATGAAAGACTTAGAAAAACTAGTAGGCAAAAAGGAGGCCGAAAAAGACGAAGTAATGATTCAAATGGCTGATTTAAAAGGATTACAGACTGAATTTCTGACGGAGCAGAAGAAAATTGTGGGACATTTTGGAGATCAAGATTTAAAGATAAAGGAACAAGAATCCATTCTTAGGAAGAAACAGGACGTAATAAACAAGCTTAAATCCGAACTTGGTAAAATACAGCCAAAAGCAAAAGAAGATAAAGAAAAAACTAAGCTAATTTCGGAATTACAGGTAATACTTGATCAGAAAGATGCTCAGATACACCAATTAATGATGGACCTCGAAAATTACCGAAACGCTGAACAAAAATTACATAATTTACAATCGTTGAATGAAGAGCAGAAAATGAGCAATAGACAGAAAGTACAAGGCTATGAATCATTCATATTAACCCTCCAAACTGAATTAAAAGATGTAAGAGAGCAACTATTTGAGTCTGAAACACTCCGAGCTGAACAACAAGGCAGTATTGAACGGTTTGAAGCATTAATTGGACAGGTCCAAACCCAAATGGACCATAAAGAATCATATACTCAAAGTGCACCTCCAGCATATTCCGCTTCTGCCTCTGGGGGAGGATCAGCAGATGCAGTTAAGTATTTTTTCGATTCACTTATCGAAAAAGTGAAGAGCAACATTTCCGCCCTCCAACTAGCGAGTGCAATGTCACAAACACGAGAACGCGTTGAAAAAATACTCCCAAGACATGGTGTATTATTAGAATTATCCACCTTAGCTCGTCAGTTGCAAGAATATCCCGAAGGATCCGGACTTGACACGGAAACTCAAGCCCTATTATTAGCGAAGGTTGAAGAATGGAAGAGTATTATTTAACATCTTATTTTGAGAGTCTAATCTCATATATGAGACATTTATAGAAATCGTTATTATTGAGCAGAATAAGATAAAAGATGTGATTTAATTCGATTTGATGAAGTTAGGCGATTAATTATGGGTGAAATAGATTATTATGAAGAAGTCCGCCAAAAATTGCGGCTCGGCAAATTGGCGGTGCCTAAACATGAAAATGTAATAGAAGTCTTCAAGATCCTATGGAACGAAGAAGACATCAAACTACTCTATCATTTTGAGAACCCTGGAAAGTTACTCTCTGCTGTGAAGTTAGCGAAAAGGTCAGGATTAGAAAAAGTAAAGGTAAAAGAGATTGTAAAAAGACTTACGGCTAAAGGGACTATTATTGAAATCGGTAATTCATACGGATTATTACCCCTCATTCCTGGTATATTCGAATTGTATTTCCTTACTTGTGGGGATACCGAGGAAAATATGAAAAAGGTCGCGGAAATTCTAAGATCTACCTTCGATACGATCCTACCACCAATGTTTTATATTCTTAAAAACCCATTATTCCGTCCAAAACTACCCTATGAGGCAAAAGAGAAATTTATTCAGATAGATGAAACAGTTGAAACTGGCAAACAAGTGTATCCATATGAGCTCGTTGAAGAATTGGTAAATCGAAATGAGTATTTTGTGGGATTACGGTGTCAGTGTCGCCAAGTTGGGGAGCTGGCTGGAGAACCATGTGAAAAGACCCCTTCGGAATTGGGTTGCCTTGCATGTGGCTTGGTTGCAAAACAGCTAACATCCATGGGCATCGGAACGAAGTTATCTAAGGAACAAGCAATTGATTTAATTAAACGAGCTGAGAAAGCTGGATTGGTTCACTGCGGTGCCAACAGTTCAGGATTCGAGACTCACATCCTAATTTGTAATTGTTGCGAATGCCACTGTGGTATGCTGCGCCCCACTGCACTACATGGAGTGCCGGGCGTACAACGGGGCAACTTTTTTCCTAAAATTGATCCTGATTTATGTGTTTTTTGTGAAACGTGTGTAAAGAAGTGCCCTATGACTGCAATTTTTCATCTATGGCCCTTTGAAGCTGATTCCTCCGATGAGCGAATGGTAATCTTAGACAAATGCATTGGTTGTGGAGTGTGTGCTGCAAACTGTCCAAAGAATGCGATCAAAATGGAACGAGTTCGAGATGAAAACCCACCCAAGCAGTTCGCGCTAAATATCAATATTTTTAATCCCTGAAGTTCTCAATAGTACTGAATTTAAAAGAGTTTAAATTCCTAAATTGCTAAATGTATTCTGAGGTATATACGCGTGGGCTACAATTTTGATGAGTACTTTCGCAAGTTCTTGAAGCTTTTTAAGCAGATCCTTAACGATCCCAACTCAGACCATCCACTCAAACATATCTTTAAGAATGCGGATCTCGATCGGTTAGCAGAAAACCCTCCATCAATGGAGGACATCTCTAAATTCATGCAATACTTCTTCCAAGACCCTAATTTCAATCCCTTCACTCAAGGCGGACAGATATTCAATAAATATGCCCCACAGTCCCATGGTAGCAAACCACTACCCAAAAAACCCACTGATACTAAAGCAACTGATGCCAATCTAATCATCGACTCATTTGAATTTGGTGATGAAATTCATGTATTAGTAGGTACAAATCGAACTGATTTAGAGTTTAAAACAGGGGTAAAGAAAGGAGATAGGAGTAAGGCGTTAATTATACGAAATAAAAAGGGGAACGCCCTTAAAATCGTACAACTCCCACATGAAATTGATAATAAATCAAAACAAGTCTCATATCAGAATGGAACTTACGAAATAATTTATAAAAAACGAAGTTAATTAAAAGGCGCTGACCAATGCCGTCGGATAAAGGGCGAATCGCTTGATGCCGCAGTTGAAAAAGAAATTGTCCCCCGTCCCGCGATCTGGCCGCTCGGTAATCCTTAAACCTAGTTTTTCAAAGATATTATCTGTGAAATTTTTTGATCAGATGACCTTTGCTATCCACAATCTCTATAACCATTGGCATCTGACCAATAGAATGAGCAGCGCAGGTGAGACAAGGATCATAAGCACGAATTGCCATTTCTATCTTGTTATAGTTATTTTCAGATATTTTTCCATCTTGAACAAGATTTTGCGCGGCTATTTTAACCGATTCATTTATTGCCGGATTATTATGTAATGTTGCCACGATTAAATTTACATCAGTTAGTTTTCCACTACTATTTGCTTTATAATGATGAATTAATGTACCCCGCGGGGCTTCAACAATTCCAATTCCTTCACCCGCAGATCGCTCCACTACTTTCCGAATGTTATCACTCGTAATTCTATCATTTTCGAGTAATTCCTGAGCTCTCTCAAATGCATACAATATTTCAATTAATCTTGCATGGTGATATGCTAATGTTTGATTAGCTGGCCGGCCATATATTGCTCTAAATTCAAGCAGGGCTTCTTGCGCTTTAGGAGTGGCCATTCGATCACATATATTTACTCTAGCGAGCGGCCCAACTCGATAAATGCCCTCGGGCCACCCCTTAAATTTTAGATAAGGAAATTTAACATAACTCCAAGGTTCCAAATGTTCTGCAATATTTTGGAAATATTTATCTTGAGGTATATCAGTTATGATCTGCCCCTTACTATCTGTAGCTCGAATAGTCCCATCATATAATTCATGAACTCCATTTTTTAGGAGTCCAAGGAAATTTGTCTCAATAACGGCAAAATCTTTAATAAAATCTATTTGTTGCATTAAATTACTCGTACATATATAGAACAGGTCTTTATAAAGCGGAATTAGTTCTCTCAATTCGGATAACCTATTTTCTCTTTCAGCTTGCGTGATTCCCTTACTCATTCCACCGGGTATTGCGGTTACAGGATGGATTGCTTTTCCCCCTATAAGTTCAATTAGATTTTGGCCTGATTTTCTTATTTTTAAGACATTTTTCACTAATTCTGGATTTGCTTTAACAATACCAACAATATTTCTATCTTGCGGCTTGGTATCTGCCCCTAGAATTAAATCGGGAGCAGATAGGAAAAAGAAATGCAGCGAATGTGAGTGAATCATTTGCCCCATATGCATGAGTTCCCGCAATAGCTTCGCAGTTTCAGGGACTTCCACACCAAGCAAATCATCACATGCTTTCACAGATGCGAGATGGTGGCTCACTGGGCAAATGCCACAAGCTCTTGTAGTAATTCTTGGTGCATCATAAAACATTCTACCCTGCATGAACTTCTCAAATCCTTTGAATTCAAGAACATGGAAGCGGGCATTTTGGAGATTACCTTTATTATCCATCTCGAATGTAACTTTTGCATGCCCTTCTACCCTCGTAACAACATCAATATTTCGTATTTCCTCAGTCATTGTCTTTTCCTCCTTCTTGTTTTTTATAAACTTCATGCAGAATAGAGAATGGTAAAGAATAGCGATAGACAGTTCCAGATAAATCCTCCTGTGTTATGAGTTGTCCAATAGGGAATATGGATGCTAATCCTGTTATTGAGGCACAACCTTGGTCTTTCTCTTTTTCAAGAGGTCCCATACAGCCCCTACAAGGGAGATTTGCCTTAACACATCGACCTTTACAACCTTCCCTTGTAGCAAAACCAATACATAAAATTCCTTGTTCCAAAAAACATAAATCATTTCTGTACTCTATTTCAAAGGGAGCATTAACCCGAAACGTGAGAAATTCTTTCGTTGGAATAAACATTTTTTCATGAGTTTTATCACATTCTGCACAGAGATTTCTGGTAGGAAGTGATGGTTCCCGCCCCTCTAATAAGTCTACTAAAACATTTTTAATCATATCTGGAACTGGAGGACAGCCAGGGACTTTATAATCCACGTGTATTATATTTTCCACTAGATCCACATTTTCTGTCAGTGCCGGGACAACTTCTGAAGGAATAATTGGAGAATCATTAGTCGATGCCAATTCATATGAACATTTCAGTGTCTCTTTCAAGCCAAAATAGTTTCTTAAACCATTAATTCCTCCGAAACAGGCACAAGACCCTAAGGCAATGATTTTCTTTGCTTTTTCCTCGATTGTTTTAACCAATTCAATATCATGTTCATTACCAATTGTACCATTTATTAAAGCAATATCACACGAAGGGATTTCTTTTATGTCAAGGACAGTTGTACAATAAACTAAATCCACTAAATTTAACACATCTAATATCTCTTCATGTAAATCCAGTATGGCGATAACACACCCAGTACACCCAGTAATATTTAATATTGCCAGCTTTGGTTTTGTTGAGCTCATTCTTTTGCCTCCCTTTCACTTAATACGTTTATATAATCCTCTACTTCTTGTTTAAACTTTTCACTTTCTAAATACGATATAAATATTAATTTCAGACGTTTTTCATCGATTCCTCTTGATTTTAACAATTCATTAAGTAGGTCTACTCGTTTTTCGAGATCATAATTTCCAGCAATGTATTGGCAATTTTCTGGATAACACGCTCCAATAATAATTCCATCAAATCCCTTCTCAAATGCATATAACAAGAAACGTGGATCAATTCGACCACTACAAGGAACACGAATTATTGAAATATTTAAGGGAAAAGTTTTCCCCGCTAATCCCACTTGATCTGCCGCTGGATACGCACATCCATCACACATAATTCCTAAGATTTTAGGTCCTTCAGGCGGGGTATACTCAGCTAAAACATTTATAGAATGATAAATCGATTCAGAAGGATAAAGAAGGAGATCTCGTGCCCCCGTCGGACATGCCGCAACACAATTTCCGCAGCCTCTACATAAAGTTGGATCGACCACACTTATTTTCTTTACTGGGTCAATAGAACATGCATGGAAAAAGCAGGTTTTAACACATATCCCTTCCCCACCACAAACGGATTCATCGACGTCTGAAATAACAATGAATTGTGTAATTTCATCGCCACTAAGTACTCGGGAAATGCTAGAAGCTGCGGCATAACCATCGACTATAGATTCATTAATCGTACGGGGACCCACACAAGTCCCTGCCAAATACTTCCCAAGGTCGTGTGTACTAACTGGTGAGAGCATGATATCCGCCTCTTTGAAAAAACCTTCAGGAGTTTTTGTAAGGCCTAATATTTCTCTTAACTGATCCACATCTTTGTTAGGGATCATGGGAGTTGCTAGGATAAGCATGTCAAAAGGAATCGTTAATTTCCCACCGGAAACGTTTATTGTTAAATTCAAGGAATCTTCATTTTCACTTTTATCCATATCCAAACTTTGAAACGGCTCTGGAACTGCTCTAATCCATTAAACATTCTTAAAATTTTGTGTTTCCTTAATGTATTCTTCTCCCATTTTTCCTAATGCATAAATATCGCGATAAAAAACGTATATTTTCGTATCAGGTAACTTCTCTACAGTTTGTTTGATAGCTGCCGCTGTTGCCATGCAGCAGTACCTCGAACAATAGGGAACTTTCCCTGGCTGCCGAGCGCCAACACATAAAATGAATGCGATGTTTTTAGGTTGTTGTTGATTCGAAGGTTTCAATACTTTTCCATTATATATTCCATTTCCCACTAAAATACGTTCATATTCTTCCAGAGTTAAGACATCCTTCGATAATCCATACCCATACTCGTTAGGTTCGTACATATCATATCCAATTGCGGTAATAATTCCCCCTACATTAATCTCAACTTGATGCGCCTCCTCATTTAGATCAACGGCTTTTACATCACACACCTTTGCACAGAGCTGAGAACATTCATTTCGACAGTAATCAATATGCTCTCCTTTTATAAAAGGGATTCTCGGGAATGTATCAAAATTAGGTAAATGAATAAGTTTTCTATCAACTAAATTGAAATTATATTCATCTGGGACATTTTTTTTACAAACATTTATACATTCACCGCAATTCGTACATGTTTCCTTAACAAATCGCGGGTACTGTTTGATTGTTACAACATAATTTCCAGTTCGTCCCCGGACTTGAAGAATTTCCGCGAGAGAAAAAATTTCAATACCAGGAGTTCTTGATAATGTATTTATTATCGGGGTTATTGCACACGCACTACATTCATCACGAGGAAATGCTTTACTAAACCGGAGTTGGTTTCCCCCCAAATATGCATCCTTTTCTACAAGATATACTGAATATCCTTGATTAGCAAGTGCTAACGCTGCATGAATTCCACTTATCCCTCCCCCAATTACCAAGACAGATTTTAAATTTGGGATATTTTCAGTTTTAATTGGTTTCCCTGCTCGAAGTTGTTCTAATCCTGCAGCTATTATTTTAATGGCCTTTTCAATTATATGATCTTCATTCTGATCACGATGCGCCCATGCCACCTGTTCTCTAATATTTGCAAATTTCAATAACCCCGGATTTATGTTTAATTTTCCATGGAAAATTTCCTGAAATATTTCCTCGTAATATTTTGGAGAACAGCCAATAAATAACAATGCATCAATTTCATTCTTATTGATTTGTTCAAACATGTCCTCTTGGTCATGGATCGAGCATGAAGCCTCATATACTGCTGTCATCTTAACATCAGGCTCTTTTTGACAGTAATCCTTGAGGACATCCATGTTCAAATGGGAATCGATCTCACCTCTGCAAATACATAATATCGCTCCAATGTTCATAATAAAAATCTCCGAACTTTAATTCTCCGATTTAGATAAAAAAGTCTCTTTTATTTGTTCTATTATCATTTTAACTTGATTTGGATTTATTTTTCTTACTAATTGCCTTTCAATTCCTGAAATAAGACTTTTTAAATCTTTATTTTTAAAACTGCTTTTTCGTTTACAAACTTGCTTAATTACTATGTTTAAAATTTCCGCCCCCATAGACCCAAATAAGCCAATCAAGAAAGATTCAATTTCCTCTAATATTTTGAGGGGAGTTTTGAAAAAATGTTCTAATAATGATTCATTGATAAAATAATCTAATTTAGAACTAAAATTTATTAATTTTAACTTTTCAGCTAGGAATCCCGCATCTGGTTTTGACGTCATATTTAAATTATTAAAGGTGACTTCAAAAAAGTTGATAATTTCAGTTAAGATTTTATTTCCGAAAAGTGGATCGACATCCTTCGCGACATTAAGTATAAAAATATATGGAGGTCGCGTATCATAAATGAATTTAGTTTCGTGCATATCCATCACGTGGATCCGATCGAGTGAAAATTCCTTCGATAATGAAAAGATAGCAGAAAGAAATCCTGAAATTAAATCATCATCAATTTTGGATGAGATATAAGCTCTATGGTAGATAGAATACCCAGTTTCGTTTAGGATAAAAAATTCTTTGATTTTTTCTGATCTAATTCGTTCTAAACTTAAATTTCCGAGTAATTTACTCACATCATTTTAAATTTTTGATAATTATAGATTAGGGATGAGCAATTATCATGTAAAGGGGCGAAATTTCTTATTCTGTTTGAAAAATAAATACTTATTAAATTTATTGATACTAGGGTTTTTATTGAACAAGTAATTTCTTCACAATTAAGAAGTTTTTGAAATAAATATTTGGTTTAGTTGTTGAATTATTCTCTTTGCTTGTCCAGGATTTATTTTTTTTATAAGAAATTCTTCAATAGACGAAATAAAATTTTGAATATCAGATTTTTTGAATTTTTCTTTTCGTTTACATACTTTCTTAATCGCAGAATTGATAATTTCTACTCCAATGGAGCCGAAAAGGCTTACGATGTAAGATTCAATTTCTTCTATAATCTTAGACGGAAATTGATAATATTGCTCTAAGAATGCATTATTAATAAAAGATTCCAATTTTGAGGTGAAATCTTTCGAATCAATCTTTTCCTGTAAAAGATTAGCATTGGATTTTATTATGGCATCAAAATTTTTGTATTTTGATTCAAAAAAATCTACATAATAGCTCAAAATAATCTTACCAAATGAGAGATCTACATCTCTTGCTACATTTAATATAAAAATAAATGGAGGGCGGGTTTCATAGATAAACTTTGACTCCTGCATATCCATTACATGGATTCTGTCAATGGATAATTCTTTCGATAAAGCAAATATTGCCGAAATGAATCCTGAAATAAGATCCGCATCTACCTTTGAAGAAACATATGCTTTATGATAAATAGAATTCCCATTTTCCTGTAAAATAAAGAAATCTTTAATTTTTTCGGCTCTAACTCTTTCAATATTAAAATTACCGTGAATTGTTATCGCCTCTGCAAAACCATTAATAAAATCCCTTCCAAATTTTTAAATGAATCTTAAAATTTTGAAAAGAAGGATCGGGAATCCAAATAGATAAGTTTTGTGAAAGGTCTTTTTATAAAAAATTTATTATGGTCTAATAAATAAAACAAATTTGTTTTTAACTAGTTTAGGATTTTGGTCACTTATCTCAAATCTTCAATCATTGTCTCATTCAAAAATAGTTAATATCATTCTTTATTTAGAAACTTTCGCTCTCTTTTTTTCGAGATCTTCAGATAATAGTTCTCCTAACTTTAAAAAGGCTTTATCAACGTTTTTTCCGGTTAATGCAGAGGTTTCAATATATTCTAGTCCAAGCTCATCCGCAAGTTCTATTATTTCATCCCCAAATACGTTCCGTTGCTCGATTAGATCACTCTTATTTCCTAAAATAAACCCAGGCAATACATTTTTTGTGTGTAATTTTATATCTTTATACCATTTTCTAATATTTTGGAAAGTAATTGGGCGGGTTAAATCAAAGATTAACAGCTGCCCTTCTGCACCTTCATAAAAGTGTCTTCGCATTACTTGAAATTTACTCTGTCCTGCGATATCCCATATTACAAATCTAATTCGATTATTTTTTATTTTAATGAATTTTTCACTCATATTGACTCCTATGGTCATGATATAAGTTCTTCTGAAAGTTTTATCCGTAAATCTTAGAACCGTTGAAGTCTTTCCAACCTGTGGATCTCCTAATACAACAATTTTAAACCTACTTTCTTTTATTTCACCATCTTCCTCTTCCTGAGGTGGAAATTCCTCAAGTTCAGGGTTCTTCATCTCTGAGTCCTTTAATTCCTCTAAAACTTCGAGAATGTGAGTATAAAATCGTTTCAATTCATCTTCAATCTGCTTTTTATCTGCTCCTGATTCCTCAAATTGTTTAATTTTATCAGCAGTTTCGTTAAAAATATCTTCAAAACTGTTTATGTACTTATAAAAAATCGAATCATACGTCTCATCAAAGATGATAGTAATAGAACTATCAATTACGCCTCCACGCCGTGTTTGATCTTTAATAGCAATATTTTTTATTATCCCTTTTAGATTAATCGAAGGAAACGGAATAATCGCTAATGAATCGGAAACACGCCCTTCTTCACCAGATAAAATATTTATTGACTTTAAACTTATCTGGTCTATGTCTAAGGCTAAATTTGACGGAACGTTTACAACTGAGATAGGGCCAAATCGCTCATCAAATTGTGAATAAATTATTCCGACTATAAATTTCTTTAATATTTTGATTCCCTCTTAAATCTCAACAATTACCAATAATGCGTAGTTTATTAATTAAACCAGATTCAGTTTCCTCTTTATTTCATTTAAAGAATGAAATTATAGTTCTTATAATATTCTTTGCTAATGAATTATCAATAATTTTAATTAAACATTTTCATTATAGTAATTGATTATTGAATCAATCTTCAAATTTTAGAGGTATTAATATTACAGCCTACTTTTTAAACGGCAAAAAAAAAGAACTTGCTTCCGAAATGACCATCGTAAAGGGGATAAAATCAAATAATGCACCATATAGTGAAAACTGTCTTGTCATTGTGAAAATTCCTGAAAAGAAAAAGGTCCTTGATAAACAAATGCATAAAGATTATTTTTTAGAAACTACAAAAGGGAGAATTACCCTCACTTTAGACCAAAAATCCCCATTTTTTAAAGATTTAATAAGATCTTATTATGGCTTTGAAGGAATTAAAGTAGGTTGGTTGAGTAAAGATGTGGTTACATTTGGTCCAATCGACATGAGTTTCATCAACTCTAAAGCTAGTCGAGAACCACGTGATTTCACGAAATGGGATATCTTTCTTAGTTTCGGTGGCAATGATCCTGCAAACACACATCTCTGCTTTAGTAAAAGGGATCATAATGGTCTTTATGGTACTCCTGATGACCCCTTGAATGGAATTATTGGGCGTGTAATACAAGGTGGCCATATAATTCCTATGTTACGTAAAGTTGATTCCATTTTAACATTTACACCCATGACGCAAAGTCGAAAACGTGTACTTCATCTCCGCACAGATGAGCTCAAACAGGAGTTAATAATCCCAGGAATGGAAATTTTTACTTATCTGGATATAACTTTTCAAAACGATGCTAAGAAATCAGTTGATCATTTTTTATCCGTTATTAATTCAGGCAAGTTTGTCATAGATGAAGCCTCAAGTATGTATATAAAAAATAGTAAATTTCGGGGCGCGAGAGTACCAACAGAAAATTCTGTTTTTAGGCAAGAAGGAGCGATTACAACTAGAAATAAGGGAAATGACACTGGTTCGATATATATTTATAAAAATAATACTTCTTTCAGCTCATCTCACAACGTAATTGGACGAATTGATCCCAATAATCTTCCACTAATCGAAAGTGCCAATCCAGGGGATAAATTACTGGTAAAAACCCATCCTGTATCTTTGAATTTCATAGGAAAAACACAGCTTTATGCTACCAACTATTTAGCACAACACAATATTCCCCATAAACGAGTGGGTGATGAAACTGATGATTCTATCATTGTTGAACAAAGACCCATAAACACCATTGATGTTTGGATTGAGAAAACGTGCGTCACTCTTGGGTTATCGGCATCGAAAATTATTAAAATTAAACTTTATCCTGATAAAGCACCTAAAAGCATTACCCATTTTAAAAGACACCTAAATATGCTCTACCAACCTATCGGAAAGTTACAGGTTTTGGAGAACCTGAAGATGCTAATGTTGTTTATTCCTTTGAGTGGAGTGGAATCCATCGAAGCAGTTCCGCGGGAAAATCAGTTAGATTGTGCACCAGAGGGTGCCATCGGCGTTACTAATGCTCTCAGGCGTTTAACTGGGAGTATTGGTATTCGTTTGGAAGAAAGCGACATTTTTGGACCAACTGGGGAAGCTTTGGAAGGTAGTAATATTATTGGACAAATAGTTTCTGGTTTAGAGATTTTAAAAAACTTAGATACAGGTGATATGGTCTGGTTTATGGAGGCTAAAGAGGATGAGTAATGATACCACGAAAATTAATAATGCCAAGACCAATGAAGAAACACGCATCATAATTTTAAGTCCTGATTCTAGTCTAACTCCAGACATCATTGCCAAACAAATCACCTCACTCCCTATAATAATAAAAACAACATGTTGGGGACTTATCCTTTCAGGGAAACCGGATATGGTCCAGAAAGCTGTCCAAAACATACGTAAATTAGACCCCCATCATATTTTCACAAAACTTCGCGGGTATCCCCCTGGAGACCCCCGAATTTGTCGCTTTCACCGCGGTGGAGGTGCACGCCCTGGATTTCATTTATTAGAATTTGAATCTAGTCTTCTTCCGTATGTTAGTAAAGCATTGGAATCTCCAACACCTGAAATTGATGCGCCTCCGGAAAAAAAACCACTCCCTATAAAAAAACTTAAAAAAATTATCGCTGAATCAGATGATTAGGTAATAGTGCTATGAAAATTTTCATCTATCCTCCAAACAGTCTTATTCTGTCAGATTTAATTGAACGATATGGCTCTCAATATAGACATGAAGCACTTGTTATTATGAGTGAAATTAAAGAGCAAGTAACTAATCCAGACCTTGACAGCCCGCCTCTTAATATAACTGATGAGGATTTAAAGCGAGGTCTTCGTTATGTGGCAATAGAAGCGCCAAGTGGTATTCGGGGACGGATGGGTGTTATAGGTCCCTTGGTAGACCAGGCGGAAGCTGCTATAATAATCGAGGATGCTGATATGAACTTTGGGTGCTTGGGATGTGCACGAGCCGCTAATTATATTAAATATCTAGTTAGGAAGAAAAACGTTCCCATACTCACAGTTAAATATCCTACGGATGAAGCCTCAGCTAAACTCATGATAAAACAGATTAAAGAATTTTTGGAAAGGTTAGCCTAAGGTTTATTCTTTCTACACAAAATCCTTTAGCTATTTTTTGATTTTCTAAGCAAATGTTACTAGCGTACTTAATGAATTAATAATAGAATATTATATACCCCTATTATTTCCATAATACCAAATAAGTCTCTAGTTTTATGAAAGATTGTTTATTGTTTGTTAATTTCTGTTTAAAAAACATTTTTAAGTAAATCCTAAAATTATTTATAGTACATTGCTAGGTTCTTCACCTAAAGGCTAAAATACCGCTAAATTTAGAGGAAATAACCAGATTCGTGCAGAATCTTAGTCGATATTTAAATTACCAAAGTTCCAGTCGAAAAGGTTAATACTGTGTATATTATTAGGATCATTTCTTATGGAATAAGTGATACCAATGCCAAACAATCCGAATTTTGATAGAATTTTTACAAATTTCAAACGTGAGCCGACACTATTTGCAGATTATCATTTATTAACTCCTGAATTTCATCCTCAAACTTTAATTGATCGCACAAAACAGCTTGATGATATATGGAATGAACTTGAATATGCATTTCAACGTGAAACACTTCCTCAAAACTTTTTTCTGTATGGATTACCGGGAACTGGGAAATCGGTAACAATTGGATATGTAATTAAAAAGATAAAGAATTGGTTTCAAACACAAAATCTGACACTTCCACTAATTTTCTATAATAATTGTGCTTTATACAACACACCATATAGAATTTTACGGGAACTCGGTCGTCTAATGGGGATTCAGATTCATCGAACCGGGCTCTCAACAGAGGAAGTCTTTTCTCGATTATCAGACGTTATTAAGGGATCGAAAGTAAAACAGTTGATATTAATTCTTGATGAACTGGATTTATTATTCTCAAATAAGAAAGCAGCAAATGATCTCTTATATAAATTAATTCGATTTCCCCTTTCAAGAACTAATTCTTTAAAAATTTCAATTTTCGGAATAACCAATGACCTATCTTTAAAAAGCTCTTTTGATTTACGTGTCAAGAGTAGTTTAAATCCCAATGAGCTTTATTTCCCCCCATATTCTGCTTTAGAACTACAGAATATATTATATCAACGCTCAAAAGCATTTAAACCAGATATTCTCGAATCAGGTGTAGTTGAGTTTATTGCAGCCAATATCGCTCAAAATGATGGGGATGCAAGACTTGCTATATCAATTCTACGGACTGCTGGTGAAGTAGCTGAAAGAGCGAAGAAAGACAAAGTTACAATAACTCATGCGAAATTATCATTAAGAAAGTTCGCAGAAATCCAAAGAAAAGAGATAATCGATTCTTTACCTTGCCAGATCAAAAAAGTTCTTGAAGCAGTTCAAAACCTCCAGAATAAAGTAAGCAATTCTATTACGGGTAATGTCTATAATGAATATTTAAGAATCTGTCAGAGAACAAATTATCCGAAAGTCGGTTTTCGCCAGTTTTGCAATCATATAAAGAAGTTAGAGACGTTGAACTTAATAAATACGGAGCGAATCTATCGGGGAAAGGGAGGAAATACCCGTAAAATCACGTCGTATTTCATATAAGTTCATTATTCAAACTAATTTCTCTCGTGTTCATTCGGAAATCGAAATCCTTAAACATCTCTTGCCATTTTCTACCGCTTTTTGCCATATAGATTTATAAACTGCGATCGTGCTAGTATTAATTGAGAACCTACGAGTGGTTATCCATGGCGAATGACGTAGATCCTTCTTATTCGAATATAATTATCAAAGGCTTTTGGATTTTACGTACATCAGGTCAAAGTATATATAATAAAAGTTTTGGATTTGAGATTGACGAGCATCTGTTTTCTGGATTTTTGAGCGCGATGATGTCCTTTGCTAAAAGCGAAGTCGGAATAGAAAAGGGAATTGAATCCATGGATATGGGGGATATACGATTCGTTTATCTTCCTGTAGCTTTTGGACTCATCTTCGTTATCGCTGGAGATAAACGATACCACGTTAATCTCTATAATAAATACCTCCAAGATATCAAGAACTTTTTTATGGGGCATTTTGAAGAGGAAGTCTGGCAATTCTTCTTTAAAAATTGGAAACGCGGTGAAATGGATTTCTTTTCCAATAAACTAGAAGATAATATTAACAAGCTTACGACTAAATGGGAAATTGAATTAATTACTGAAATGAGTAATAAAGAACATCTATTAAAAATTTATGAGGATTTAATTAACACGCTCGTGATTTCCTATTTGGATGTCTTCGGCCGTTTACTTAAAGTGGCAGAAATCATTGATCCCATTCAAGATATCATAAAGAGAATCACAAAAGGGAATGGAGAACTTGAAAAAATCGATGTTTCTGAGCGGGGGATTCTAAATTATGGAGATCTCGATCCCGAAAAAATGGACATGGACACACTTTCCTCTGCATTACAAAATATATTCTGGGCCATCACGGACTTAGCCAAGGACCAAGTTGGGGATAAACCCGTTAATCTCCTATTGAAGAAATGTTCCCCAATCGTCTACAAAAATAAAGGCTTAATCCGTGAACTAAATCTTGAAGATTTAGTATTAAAATTGCTTATTTTCTGATTGATTAACGAAATAACTATTATTTTTTTTGGTGTCACAATTTCACATATTTATATATCATGTAACACAAAAAATATTATCGAAATTACTCGGGTGGAATAATAAAATAAACTCAATATTGGACTCATTCAAATGATTATTGTACCAGAAGAGATTATCAACGCCTTGAAAAAGCCTTATGGATATATTTTACTAGTAAAGGGAAAAGCAGGCACTGGTAAAACTACCCTAGCTTTGGAAATTCTAGGTTTAATGGAAAACCCTATTTATGTTTCAACCCGTATTACCCCCAATTTACTTTTTACTCAGTTTCCCTGGCTCAAAGAAGTAATTACTGAGGAGAATATAATTGATGCAACTACCTTTGATTTAGATCAAATGATCTCCAAAGAGCAAGAACCTGAAATTTTAAAAGGCATACAATTACAAAGCCTCCCCGACTTTGTCAGAATCCTATTCTCAAAGATAAATTCTGCTCAATCTGGGACATTAGTAATTGATAGTTGGGATGCAATTGCAACTTTGAGTGAAACTAATTGGGGGAAACCTACTAAATTACTTGCAAATTATATTTCAGAGTTAATTCGACAAAAGAATTTTAATTTAATATTAATTGAAGAAACTGAACAAGAAACTTCTCTTGACTACCTTGTGGATGCAATCGTTATTCTCTCTAGACATTTTATCGAAGATAACAGAACTATGAGAAAAATCCAAATAAATAAGTTACGCGGGATTCCAATCAATTATCCGTCCTACCTCTTTACCCTTCATAATGGTCGATTTACAACTCTATTACCTACTCCCATTCATGATTTAGCCCCCTCTGAAAAAATTGAGATAATTGAAAATCAAACAAACAGGTATTCAACAGGTATTCCGGATTTAGATAAAGTTCTGGCAGGGGGATTTCTTCCAGGTACTGTAACCTTAAGCACTACGCATACCTATTTAGGTTTTGTTCATGCACAAATAATCTTAAGAATCGCTTTTCAATTCCTCAAACAGAAACGAGGCGTCATCGCAATTCCCCCTCCTGGAAGAAGTTATGCTGATTATGCTGATTTCACCAGAAAAGTTGTTGGTAATGAAACTTTTAAAAAATGTTTTCGTCATGTAGTTGTGGGAGAAGAAGATACCAAAACTTATACTGTTAATCTCAACTCTTCATCCAACAAGGAATTTTTTGATTCCGTTCTTGACCTCTCTAAAAATCTTCAGAAATCTTGCTTAAACAAGCCTAACTGGATTCTGATTAGCCTTGACAACCTTAAATTTGGTATGCAAGAATTTACAAAAGAATTTCTACTCTTTATCAATCGTATGAAAAAAACTAACGATATTATTTTCCTTACAGCATATTCAGATAATCCGTTGATTAAAGTTATACAGGGTGAAGTGTATAATCACTTTTCCTTGACTGAAGCTGTTGGAAAGGCGATTTATTATCCAAAGAATCTCAGAACGAATTTATTTGCCTTGAATTTTAAAAATCCTGAAAATAAATACCAGATTGATTTAATTCCGCTCGTTTAAGGAAATCACCGATTTCTTTTTATCTAACCTTTATATTTGTCAGTTAGGTGATTTAATGAAATTAGGCGCTCACATGTTTATCACGGGTGGAATACATAAAGCAATCGAGCATGGAGAAGAACTAGGATGTGAATCAATTCAAATATTCACAAAAAGCAATCGGTCATGGAAAGCTAAAGAATTGACGGATGAGGCCATTAATGCCTTCTCAATTAAAAGCTCAGAATCGAATATTTCGCCTATATTTGCGCACAATACCTACCTAATTAATTTATGTGCTACTGATAAAATCAAATTTGACAATTCTTACAACGGAATGTTATTAGAGATCGAACGTGCGGAGAAATTGGAACTTTCCTATACAGTTCTCCATCCAGGATCTCATTTAGGGGCGGGTGAAGAAAAGGGGCTTAAGATAATTGCAGAAACTCTGCGCCAACTATTTTTAGAAACGGAGGGTTATAAAGTTAAAGTCCTCCTAGAAACGATGGCGGGTCAAGGGACCAATTTAGGTTATAAATTTGAACACTTAGCTACTCTGATCAATCTAATTGACTATCCCGACCGCACTGGCACGTGTTTTGATACTAGTCATACTTTTGCGGCGGGTTATGATTTCCGTACAGAAAAGGGGTACGAAGAAGTCATTTCATCATATGATAGCATTGTTGGGCTAAATAACCTTCTAGTCTTTCATTTGAATGACTCGCTGAAAGAATGTGGTTCACGAGTAGATCGCCATGAACATATTGGCAAAGGCTACATTGGCACAGAGGGGTTTAAACACTTACTTAATGATAAACGTTTTAAAAGTATCCCCGGGGTATTAGAAACGCCGAAAGGAAAAGATTACGCTGAAGATAAGAAGAACCTGAAAATACTGCGCAATCTCATCGATGCATAAAAAACTGCTCTCTGAAAGCCATTTTTAAACCTTTTATACTCGTATATTATTTCTGTAAAAAATAATCCGCCTTATAAGTTGCCAACGCCTTTCTTATCATGGAAATACCTGTCTATTTGATAAAAAAATTAGAAGGTGTGACCCATAGAAATTGTGTGTAAATCTTGTGGGTATGCATGGAAACGAGAAAAAGAGGATTCACATTCTTTGCATTATTGCCCCCAGTGTGGGACAATAGGGCATATAGATCGTGAATTCAAGATTCAAGTCGCATAAAACCCCCGATTAAGGCATTGTTTCTTACGCTGCCTAGGCAGTTTTTATTCTATTTCATAAAACGATTGATTCAAATAAGAGGAGACAATCATTTAGGTTATGCCTCGAGGAATTTGTTTAATCGGGTGGACGAATAAAGAAGGGTTCTTTCTCATTAGTAAACATCCCTCCGAGAATTTTGAACTAACCGAGCAAGAAATCATGCGAATTGGGTCCCTCCATCGTATGAGACGGCTCGATGCCAATGTTATTACTTTAAAGCTGAAAGAATTAAGTGTAGTTAGTTTCTTCTCTGGATTGATCACTGCCCAGTATCATATTGCACCGAACTTCGTCATCGCTTTATTATTAGAGAAACATGAAAATCCAAGAGATTATATTAAAATCCTTCCACTAGGCTCCAAAATGGTTCTACAGGAATTTCCAGTGAAAAGGTTTGATGCTAGGACGACCACATTTAGGGATGTTCTCTCTAACATCGGACAAACTCACATTACAACTCTTCCTTTGCTTTATGAAGCTCTTCTCAACAATCAAATTGAAATAAATGAGGATGAATTAGCTATCATTCTTGCTGCTGAACAAAAAGCCTCCACTATCACGCAAGAATATGAAAAGTTGAAAGAAGACTTACAGAATAAGGATAGTATGATTGCAACCCTTCAAAACATGATCAAGGACTATTCTGATAAAATCAAAAGCGAAGAAACGATGGCACGTTTTAAAGCTACACTTGAATCTAAAATGAAAATTGAAGAACTAAAAGCGGGAATTCTTAAGCTCGAGAAAATTGTGAATGAAAAAGAGCAAAAATATAATGAGGAATGCAACATGAATGAGTTACATCAAGAAACTATCACATTATTACTTGACTATAAACTCGTGATGCAACTCCGGGACGTTGAAACCCGCGAATTCCTCAATAGCTTACTTGAAATGATTCATCCTTACTCTGATGAGTTTCATTTAGAACTCATGGATCGTATTACCGATTATTTGAAGCACATCGAGTGGGTTCCCGAGATGGATTGAATATAAAATTGATTTCACACTTAGTAATTACCAACTAAGGTTCTTTTTGGGATTTCGGATTTTGTGTAACAACTTTTTCGGCTATATCGTCGGCTTCGATTTCATGTGAATCGGTCGTCTCAGGTAATTTTATTACTTTCTTTTTTGGCAAGTTTGCACTTCCTTTTATTCTTCTTTCTCAATAATTTCCTCTAAACTCGTCAAATAATTTCGGTCATAGAGATTCCAGACCTTATCAAAGTCGAGATTCATCCCCACAATCGTCGTGTACAATTTCCCAACTTTTCGGGCGAGAAATTGGAACTCTCTATTCACCTCAAGGGTGAGCCTTTCAAAGGTTCCTGACTGTTCAAAATTTTCCATCAACGATAAAATTCCCATTGATGCAGTGAGACTGGCGGATTCTGTTTTCTTCCCGTCAAAAATCATGCTCAAAAAAACCGAATTCTGGTCCCACAGCATGACTCCGGAAACTTTTTCTCCAGATTCCTTTGCATCTGCAATAAAATTCTTTAAAACTAAATCCATTGATTTCTTTTTTGGTAAAAATTGAGAAATTCCGAAGGAAAATGCTTCAATTACAGATCGGCGATTATAAATAGAGGTAACATAAATTGAAAAATTCCATCCTTTGGAGGCCGCCTCGAATCGTGTTATTAAATCCTTAACATGATCCTTGTACTTATCATAAATTTCTGGGTCTGTTTTATGGAGACAAATGAGAATAAAAGGATTCTCTTCATTCTCTTTGATTATTTTCAAGACATTTTCGTAATATTTTAATGCCTCTTCATAATTGTCCCAGTCTTGCACATCAACTACTTGTACCACAACGTCTGCTGACAAGATGGTTTCCGTGCGAGTGGTGAGATATTGTTCTCTATACTGTACTTGCCCTCCAAGATCCCACTTCACGACTGGAAAGCCGATTATAGTTGATAGTGATCTTTCTACTCCCTTTGTTGGTACCAACTTCGCTAACTTGTGGAATTCCTTATCTAGAACTAATAACATGGATGTTTTCCCTGCATTGCTTAACCCTGTGAAAATTACCTTGTACTGCGACAAAAACCATGCACCCGCAATTTTGAGTAAATTGTTAATCTTTGATGCTCAACTCTTTATTAAAGAGATTTAAATTTTTTGTCTTTAATATAAAAGAAATTATAATTAGGTTAGGAATTTCTAGGACTTACGGAGGTTTAAGCTCGGAGTTACAGGAGTATAAAGCTCCTGACTCCTCCTGTTTAATGCGTAATTCTTTTTAAAGAATCCTTTGTAGTTGTTTTTTTAATAAATATAGGCATTGCCTACTTAAAGGCGTTTTATCTATACCTTTATTAAGACCCCATCACTTAAAAAGCTGACGAAATTTCCCTCATTTGCGCAAAAAAGTTTCGGAAACGCCCCCAAATTTAATACTTTCTAACTTATATTCTATCATTTTTTTTCACCCTTGAATATTTTTAGTGAGAGAGAATACATCCATTCTCATAATAAAACAATAAAATTTTATATATAGAACTAAAAAGTATTACCACAGAATCATTTGAAATCTATTTCATATGAGTTGGTAACCACATGCCTCGTATTAGACAAGAGCTCAACGGTTCCGATTGGGAGTTTCAATCTTTTAAAGATGGTCAGGGATCTAGTGAAATATTCGAAAATCCCGATTATAATTTCTCAAAATGGATGAGTGCCACAGTCCCAGGCAATGTTCGTTTGGATTTAATGAAGAATGGGAAAATAGAGGATCCCTTCTATGGAAAAAATAATCAGGAATCCCAATGGGTCAATAAATTCGAGTGGTGGTATAAAAAAGATTTTGAAATTTTACTGGATAAAAAGGATTCCGCGGATAAAATCATCCATCTAGTGTGCAAAGCGGTGGATTATTATTCTGAATTCTGGCTGAATGGGTCTAAACTTGGAAATTACGAGGGTATGTTTGGGAAAATTATCTTTGATATTACTGATTTAGTTAAGGACAAGAACGTCCTCCTCGTAAGATTAGCTGCCCTGAAGAACTATCCAAACCGATTCAATACGGTTAAGTGTCAAATGTCATATGGGTGGGATTGGGCTGCAAAAATGGTCCCATCAGGTATATGGGATGATATTTTCATTGAAATTAAAGAAAAAATCTACATAGATTCCTGCTTTGTTAGAACCACCCTAGAAGATAAGAATGTGGCAACGATAAAATTCACCCTGGATGTTATCAACCATTCTGAAATAGAATCGATTCTGATCACGATAAAACTACAAGGGAAAAATTTTGAGTCTGAGCCAATCATCTCTAGACATGAGGAAAGCATTGGTTCGGGCATAAATCAACTTAATCTGGAAGTTCCGATTAAAAATCCCGCTCTATGGTATCCATGGGATAGAGGTAAACCTAATCTCTACGGTTGTAAAGTTGAAATAACTCAAAATAACGCTTTACTTGATGAGTATGAAGACACATTTGGAATTCGGAAATTTGAGATGCTTTCGCAAAACATCGACCCTGACTATTATCCGTGGATCTTTCAGATAAATGGCGAGCGTGAATACATCCGCGGCACCAATTGGGTGCCTCCGGATATGCTTTTTGGGCGAATTGACCGAGCTCGGTATGAAAAACTAGTCAAACTGGCAAAAGAAGCAAATATCAACTTATTACGTATGTGGGGGGGCGGATTGATTGAAAAAGATGATTTCTACAAAGTATGTGATGAGGAAGGAATCCTAGTTTGGCAAGAATTTGCGCTTGCATGTGCTTTCATGTTTCCACTCCCTAAAAACAAAAGATTCTTAGAAGCTTGGAAGGTTAATGCTGAATCAATCGTGAAATCTCTTCGCAATCATCCCTCCATCTTATTATGGTGTGGGGGTAACGAAATAAACCCAAGAGATAATGCTCATGTAATTGAGGTTGTGCAAAAAGCAGTGGAACAGTACGACGACCGTATTTTTTTGCCGGCGTCTCCCGAAGGAGGCGATAGTCATAATTATTCGGTGTTTCATGGGCTTGGCCCCTACCACTTGTACTTGGAGGATGAACACCCCTTTGCCAGTGAATTCGGGCTTTCATCCTTCCCGAATTATTCTACTCTCAAGAAATATGTCCCAGAGGAAGAATTATATTATTGGAGCTCTACTATAAATTATCGGGCGCCCTATATGGTGTTCTTTCAAGGACACAAAAAGAGCCAGCAGCGATATGCATTCCAGTTCGCGCCTTCTGATGACCTCGAATCGATAGTCCATGCCACACAGCAAGCTCAAGGTGTGGGATTGAAAACGGCAATAGAGCATTATAGGCGACGTAAATTCAATTGGCAAAACGCTGGGTGTGGTTTTTGGCAGTACAACTCTCCATGGCCATGTTGTTCTTGGTGTATCGTCGAGTATGATTTTTCCAAGAAACTTTCATTTGAATACGTGCGAATCTCTTTTCAACCAATTCTAATCAGTCTGAATTACGATTTAACTAAGAATTTCAATAAAAGAGATAAAGAGAGCAATCTCATACATCGAAAATTGGAAGCAAAGGTTTTCATAATCAATGATTTGAATGAAAAATACCCCAACTGTAAATTGCAAATATCGTTTCTAACCCAA
>JAEOSY010000199.1 GCA_016840125.1 Candidatus Helarchaeota archaeon
GGTGAGTCCAAGATTACTGTTTTTCCTATCTTAATTTTAGTTTTTAAAACTCTAATAACGGGTGTAGCCATGGCTTCGCCTATGTTCAATAACCCTTGGTAGAACTCCAGGTTACCATTATTAGCTCCCTCTATAACACCAATTACTCGTTTCTCCTCTGTTATTGCATCTTTTGGGCATACAATTGTACACCCACCGCAACCATGACATAGATCGGGAAAAATTAAAACATCATTTTTCATCACAGCTAATGCATGATATTGACAGAACTTGGAACATTCTCCACAGAAATCACATTTTTGCTTATCGATTTTGGGTATTGATATATAGACATCCTCGATTGGTTCCAGGTTTAAATTCAAAAATAAGTGTGAATCCGGTTCCTCAACATCGCAGTCTAATAACATTACATTATCCAGACTTAAAGCAAGATTCGTTGCAATGGTAGTTTTACCTGTGCCACCCTTACCGCTCGCAATTGCTATTTTCATTTTGTTGCCTCAATTAATGACGTTTTTTTATAGTAGAAATATAATAAAAAAAAAGGAAATAAAATTCCAAGTTCATATTTTGTTTCGAATATTGGTTATTGATCTTTGGAATTTATTTGTGATTTGATGCTTGTTATTTGGAATTTAGCCAAATAAATATTTTTTCTTATCACCTTCCACAATTACTCTAGTGATGTCCATGCCCTCCTCCTCTAAATGCATGTTGTTTGCATGCGTTTTCATCTGTGGCTGGCTGGAGCTTCCCGATCTTCCACATCTGAACGGCATCCTTTACAGTACCCGATGCGCCCACATACACCATGATGCCCAGTTCTTCGAACATACCAATAGCCCGTCGGCCTAGTCCACCACATAGCATCACCTCTGCGCTGGTTCGGGCTATAATATCAGGTGGATAGCCTTGGCCGCCAGTATGCTCACTTGTATTATTAAAAACGGTTACTTCGTTCGTCTTGGTATCAACCAATGTATATGTTAGCACTCGTCCAAAATGTTCGCCTACATACTCATTAATACCTTTGTCTCCCATGGTTGGTATACAAACCTTCATAATTATCAACTTCAATCTATTTTTCTAATTCCTTGACCTTGACCACGCCCGCCACCACCACGACCACTACCGCGGCCCATGCCTCTGCCACCACCGCCACCCATACCAAAATGGCCCTCAACGTTAGGTGCTGCAATCTCTTTTAACTCGCCGGCTTTGAACTTTTCAATAGCATCTTTGACTGTGCCGCTTACGCCGGTAATGATCTTTATCCCGGCTGCGGAAAGAGTTTGGAATGCATTGGGTCCCATGTTACCAGTTAACACTACCTCAGCTTTCATGTTCGCTACGTTTTGTGCCGCCTCGATACCAGCACCGCCCATGGCATTGGCACTTTCATTCGGTACCGCTTCGAACTCCATGGACTCGGTATCCACAAATATAAAATATTGACACCGGCCGAAGCGTGGGTCCAACTCTGCATCCAAGTTGTCACCAACTGCTGAAACTGCGATCTTCATATATTCACCTCTTTTTATTATTAACAAAATCTTCGATCTTTTTGATCACTTCATTGAATTTCTTTGCAGATTCTGATTTCGAATCTGTCAAAATAAAAGGTTTGCCGTTATCACCGGTCTCCACGATCTTGAGATCGATGGGAATCTTGCCCAAGAACGGTATATTAAGATCCGTAGCTGCTTTGAAACCACCGCCCGTTTTAAACAGATTAATGGTTTTTTTACAGTGTGGACAAATTAGACCGCTCATGTTCTCCAATATACCAATAATCGGCATCTTAAGCGTCTTTGCAAAGTTCACTGCTTTTCTTGAATCCAGCAATGCTACATCTTGTGGGGTAGTAACAACTATTGCGCCACTACTGTCCGGTATTAATTGGGCAATACTAAGTGGCTCATCACCGGTTCCCGGTGGTAAATCAATAACAAGATAATCTAGCTCACCCCAGGCTACATCACCAAGAAATTGCTGGATCACCTGCATTTTTAATGGTCCGCGCCAGATCACAGGCGTATCTTTATCTTTCAAAAGAAACGCCATTGAGACTACTTTTAAGTGTGGTGGTACGATCACCGGTGCAATAGCACCGTCTATGGAACCTAAGCGCTCATTTTCGATCCCCAGCATCTTTGCGATGTCTGGGCCATTGATATCCACATCAAGCAGCCCCACCTCGGCACCGTGCATTGATAAAGAAAATGCTAAGTTAGTGGCAACCGTGCTCTTACCCACACCACCTTTGCCACTCATAACTACAATCTTGTGCTTTATCTTCTGGATATTCCTTTTGACTTTTACGTCCGGATCGAGCTTTTTACCCGATTCGTTCTTTTCTTTTTTTGCCATATATTATACACCTTGAACCAAAGGTATAATTACAAAACTCGTTATACTTTACCCCGTACATGTGCGGGACTGCAAAATGTAATTAAAAAAGCTTAGCAAAGATAATAAACAATACCACATTTTTTTATTAGAGAACGGATACATGGGCATTCATGCCTATATGGATGGCTATTATAAATCGTGAACCTTCGGATTTCAATCCGGAGAGATTTACATCGTTTGCATCACAGTAATTATATGGTGACAAGCATTATTTATGCAAATTTGACGATAAATAATTAAGAGGGCTCGTATTTTAATACGAGCTATAAATCCCAGCACTTCAAACTTTTCCGGATATGGTTTTAATTGAAATGTTAGCATATTTGGCACTATTCAATTAGAAGACCTCATATTTCAATACGAGGTACGATTCAACTCTTTTTCGAATAATAGTCTCTAATTATCTTCTTTTCACCCCTATGCAGAATTTCGTTTAAAGTTGAGAAAGAAATTTCTAATATATTTGATAATTCTCTTAGAGAAATCTTTTTTGGATAATCATAATACCCTTTTTCCATTGCAATTTTA
>JAEOSY010000002.1 GCA_016840125.1 Candidatus Helarchaeota archaeon
CCTTTACGTTACCGAGAATTTCCCCGAAGACAACAAGATGGCAACGGCGATGATGAAAGTAATGAAAAGGGTAGAAGCCGGGGAGTACAGTAGAAAGCTTAGCATGCTGACGACAAGGGGTTCAAAAACAACGGCAGAACATGGTTACTGGAACGGTTCGACAGCTCCCTTTGGTTATAAGCGATTATTACTGGATAACAACGGTAAGCCTATAAAGGTTTTGGAAAACGGAGAAAGGAAATATCAGAAAGATCAGAAGGTGAAATTGATTCCCGGTGACAATGAAGAAGTTGAAATAATAAGAAGGATTTATGATTGCTACGTAAACAAAGGAATGGGCTTGAAAACAATCGCATCGATGTTGAACGAGGAAGGTATTCCGTCTCAGAAAGGCGGTAAGTGGTGCGTGACAATAATTCATAGGATATTGAGTAATGAAGTTTACATCGGGACATTGATCTGGGGAAAGACCAAGAAAGGCAAGTTCCCCATATTGGAGAATACGTGGGTGGATGAAAATCCGACAAAAACATTCCATGATAAAAAAAGCTGGGTCATATGTGAAAATGCGCACGAGAACATAATTTCAAAAGAATTATTTGAAAAGACATGTCAAATTAGAAAAGAACGAAACAGATTTGGCGATAAATCTATCGGGCGCCCTCAAGGATCTCCATATTTACTCACCGGCATTATGTATTGCGTTAATTGTAACAACAAATTTATTGGTCATACCCTGAAATATAATAGAAAGAAGTACTATTATTATATAGACGCCGGGAATCATTCCAAAGGTTCATCTGTATGCCCGAAGTTAGGATTTATTCCGCGCGAAAAGATTGATGGTTTTGTGATCCAAAGAATCATGGCAAGACTTCAAGATCCATTCTGGCAAAAGGCAATAGAAAAAAGCCTTCGTGAGCGCCTGAGTGAACAATTCAATAATCCTGAAAATCGGATTAAGGAAATAGACCAAGCCATAAGAAGGGTCAGCCAGAAAATTGATGCCTTGTTGGATATAGCGGAGAAAGGAGAAATTCACGATGAAATCAGGGTGCGCATTACAAGGCGACTAGCTGAGAAACAAGAATTGAAGAAAAAGAAAGAGATGGTAACGAAAAAGCTTGCTAGAGTGGGTCAAACTGATACGCTCCTCAAGGAAATGCTGTCATATATGGACGATTCGATCAAAGTTGCTGATGAAGGAACTAATGAAGAAAAAAAGCAGCTTGTCAGAAGTTTTTTGGGGAGGATAGATGTAGACAAGGATGAAAGAAGGGCAGACTTTTATTTCTATAAAATACCTGAGATTCTGAAAGAACAGGAAAATCGTGCGCAGGTTCTAGGCAGGAGTACCTGCGGTCAAATACAAAGAATTATCCTCAAAATTCAATGGAGAATCATCTAAAGACATTCGTCACAGAGTTCAGATAGCAAGAAAAATTCAATTAGAGCGGTTTAAGAGAGAACTAGATATTTTTTGTAATGCCCATATGCAATCAAGAGATAGTAGAAAATATTGTATCATAGATGCCGAAGGCCAAGAACTTTTAAAAAATGCCATAACCAAATTGGGCCTATCCGCACGGGCCTATGATCGTATTTTGAAAGTATCCCGTACCATAGCTGATTTGGCCTCAAGCGCGGAAATTTTGCCGGAACATGTATCCGAGGCTATTCAATACCGTACCTTGGATAGGCAGTTATGGATGTATTGATTTCTGGGTGAAATGGTGAACTGGGGAATTGGAGCATTGGTTAAATGTTGAATTGATCAATTGTTGAATTGTTGAAATGTTGAATTGGTGAACTGAAAGCCGGACATTATTCATCAGTCAATATGTTGAATTGATGAACTGTTGAATTGTTGAACTGATTTTTATTGCTCATTACTAATCGCTCATCGCTCATTAAAATTGTTGAATTGGTGAATTGTTGAATTGTTGAACTGATTTTTATTGTTCATTGCAAACTTCTAACCTCTAACCCCTACCTACCCTCTAACTTATCTTTGCCTAATATAAATATTAATGTAAGAGATCGATAGATAAATACTAAAAAATGTTTTACTTTACTGGTCCTAAATAAGTATCCAAAAAGGTAAGGACTTCTTCAATCAATTCATTCTTAGGGATAAAATGACCCGCTTCATAGGTTTTATGAAATTTGTGTTTTTCTGGCGTACCTAAGAGCTGATAAAGGGGAATTTGAGACATTTGCATTAGAAAAGAGGAGTCGTATTTACCATTAAGCATGAGGATTGGTATTTTTATACGTTGAGCAAAATTGAATGGGTCTATTTCAGGGAGTGGTTTCCAGCTTTTATGCAATCCTCCCGAATAAAGGGTACTGGCTTTCAATCGTTCTTCCACTGCTGAAATGATTATCCCCATTATGCCACCCCAACTCAGCCCATAAAAAGCAATACGATCCGTATCGATGTCCGAACGAGTTTCCAAATAATCTATCGATCTTCTAAAATCTTTTACCTGCTTGATATTTTCTTCTACAACTTGATAAGGTCTCTTTCCATCTGTCCTCATACCATCACCGCGCTCATAAGTATCCAAATAAACAGGATACATCAACGCCCGGCCATTCTTGATGATAA
>JAEOSY010000200.1 GCA_016840125.1 Candidatus Helarchaeota archaeon
AATTCCTGAATTCCTGAATCCTGGGTCCTCTGTCTTTTATTTTTTAACCCCATGCCCCATGCTTTATACCCTGAATCCGCCAGAGTGTGGACAAGCCTTTGAAACCGGCCTTTAAATCTGCAATCCGCATTCCGAAATCCGCAATTGATTAATTCCGAATTCTGAATTCGAAAAGCCTCATGCCCTGACCTATACTTGAGTTGATAGAATTGGAAAACGAGTTAAAACTTCGATTGGCAATTTGATATCACAACCTTTTTTGAGTCTCCCAAAGTTCAGGTACGTTTACAGTATCGGTACTTTTGAGAGTGTCAATTTTTCCAGATACAACTTAGATATCTAAAATACGCCTCCTTTAATCGTAGCTTGAAATATTACTGGTTTCGGAGCTGTAAAAGAAGATGTGTTGGTTGGAGAAATTCTATAATTTCTATTGTTGTAAAATGATATTTGAAATGCCCGGTGTAACGCTATAATTTACGATTTACAGAACGATCGCCTTTCGCGGCTTTGGTATGGCTATATGAGCTTTACGGCTTCCACAAAAACCACCGCATCCACAAAGTAAGGAATCCTATGGCAACAGTTATGTTATGCCTGATTGGTCGGACGATATGGTTATCCCGATGACAGATTATGATCAACTGACTGTTGACCAATCGGAATATATCTTCACTTGTAATCTGGCAATAATCAAAATCGTCAAGCTGCCGACTATTCGGATTGTTATCCACCTTGATCACCGCCTTTCAATTTTAGCCGGTAAATTCCATGTGGTGTTTTTACCTCCTTGCCCATTATCATTTCTTTGATTGCCGGGGTTGCCTTCTTATAGGTCCTGTAGAGTTGTTCCATAAGTTTAAGATCTGAAATCTCTACCCACTCGTCCTCTTCATGATATTTGACCTCGTACAAAGGCATTGCAAACTCCGACATCCCTCTGAATCCTCTTTCAGTTTATGTCAGAATGGAATCCACAAGCAAAAAAGCCAAGCCACTAAATTGATTACCCGGCACAATATTCATCCTTTGGCAACCTAGCCACCTTGTCTCAAGGCCCGTGGCTTTCCGTCACTGCCTCACGGCAGGTTTGGCTTTGTCGTAGGAAATGATGCTTTTTTTCGATCTCTTATAACGTCTTTCGCCCTTTCTTCTGTCTATAGCAGAGTCGAGCATTGTATGAATCTTTCGCCTGTCTTTACCACTTCGTTGTTCATAAAGTTTATAGCCCAGTGGAGTAGGTTGTTCATCTATTCTTTCAATCATTTCTCTGACCTTTTCATCAATAGTAATAATTTTTTAGAACTATATATTCCCTATTTAACCTTAATCCTTGTTACCCAGTAACTCGCTTGATCATAAATTAAAATAAAAGTATAAAAAAAGCATATCAATCCATATTCGAACTTTGATATGAAGTTAGATAAGATAGAAATCATTGAGTATTTAATTTTATATTTATTTATCCACAATTTTGTCGAAGACAATCCCGAAAAAAATTGAATATCTTTTTTGCAAATTTTCTAATAACTATTCTTAATCTATCTGAGAAAGTTAGCCACATAGTCTATATTGATTTGAAAGATAAAGTGGAGCGGGGAGCAGGATTTGAACCTGCACCTCGACTTGGAAAAGTCGAACTCTCCTCCATTGAGTTATTCCCGCTCGATTAAGATTTTCACGGGGCGGTGCAAAACCAAAGGTATTTCAAGATTTGGTTCTTTCCTCTCTCGTATATTATGAAGGCCATGGCCAAGCGATGTTTAGACTTTCGTCAGTCTACATTGACATCCACGCTCGATCACCTTCTATCTATGCTCTGATAACAGATAAAATATGAGTTAATAAGAAGTACATCCCAAATCCAAGTGCCAATAGAAAAGTAATGGTTGGCAAAATATCTTTTTCGCTTGTTGAGTATTGTCTAAACACGCGCTTACCTTCAAGATAGTCGATGGCACTATCAATAACAGTCCTGTCAAATGCGGACAAGGTGGGTTTTTTGCAATGCGGGCAAAGTTGAAGGTATTTGTCTACATTATTTACATTATATTGATACCAGCTTACATATCGGTCATGTGAGCTGATTGTTTCATCTAAGTTTCTCTTCGCCTTAGTATTTGCCAGAATCAAGGCCTTCTCTTCAGCGTCGACTAGAGAATCATTATCAGAATAATAGCCTTCATTAAGTTTTTCTTGTTTTACTTTCATGACTTTATTCTTCCGTTTTTAAATTAATCAATAGAAAATGGTATTAAATATTATTCCAAAATTTTTTTTGAAAAATAATGATGACATTATTGACTGCAGAAATCATGCCCGAAGAATAACTATTATTAAAATTC
>JAEOSY010000016.1 GCA_016840125.1 Candidatus Helarchaeota archaeon
AGATATACAGAGAAAGCATATTTTATTTTGGCGAAATCTTATGATTATTTAAACAGAGAATTTATCTCGGTTCAATATAAAGAAATTAAAGGTCATTATGAAGATGCCATCAGTCGATTCCCAACTTCCGAGTATGTTCCGGATGCCGTATTTGGCATTGGCAACCTGTATTTTTATAAAAAAAATTATTACGAGGCATTGGGTTATTATAATCTTGTTTTAAAGAAAGACAAAGGCTCCATTTTACGGGTAAAGGCATTAATGCAAAAGGTAAGGGTGCTGCTCCTGAGGAATAGAAAAGAAGATGCCCTGTCCGCACTGGATGAATTAGAAACCATCACCTCCGGCTATCCAAATTTATCTGAGAGAATAGAAGCAAAAAAAGAAAAAGCAAAAATTCTTTATGAAATGAATAAATTTAACAGATCACTCAAAATTCTCAATGAACTCAACAAAGAAAATCCAGAAAATATATATAAGCACCCGGAAATTTCTCTCTATATAGGATATAACTTTTACCAGCTGGGAGATAATCAAAAGGCCAGAGAAAACCTTTATCGATATTATAATACATACCCTGAGAGAGAAATAAACCATCTCATACTTAACCAGATTGGAGATACCTATCGGAATGAAGGATTGATCGAGGATGCCGTAAAATTTTATCGGATGGTCCTTGAACGCTATCCAAATACGGATGGGGCAATCATAAGTAAAATAAGGCTTGCTGAACAACAAGAAGACAAAGACTGGATTGAAAAAACAAGAAAAGATATGGGCTCACCTAAAAAAATATATGAGAATATCGTAAACGATTCTGTTGTCAAAAAAGATGAAAAGAATCCTTTGATTCAACTTTCAATGCTAAAACTGGGCATTACATATCAGAAGGAAAAAGAGTATGAAAAGAGCCTAAAAGTCTTAAAAGAATTACTAGAAAAATATCCGAGGACATCTTTAAAAAAAGAATTAACATATGCTCTGATGGTGACCATTGAGGGCAAACTTAAAAAAGAGATTAAAAATCATAAATATATAAATATCATCAACTTATATCTTAAAAACGAAAATATATTTTCGATGGTTAATGCTCCAGAACTCTTTTTGCCTGTTGCAAGAGCCTTTGTATACGTCAATCTTAATGATATGGCCATAGAAGTATTTAAAAAGGCTGATGTCCTTTTAACCGACAATGATAAACCCGCCGATCTCCTATTATTCATGGGTAAATATTTATTTGAGCAAGACAATATCAAAGACGCCTTAAAAAAATTTGATATATTGCTAGCCAATCATCCGTATAGCAAATACGCTTCAGAAGCATACCAGTTACGGGGAAGCATTCTTTTGAAACAAAAACAATACAAGCTGGCAGCTGATACATTTGCTAAGGCCTTAAAATATCCCGTACCAAAATGTAAAAGGGCTCGGCTTTTGATCGAAAAAGCCAAGGCGTTAACGGGCAGCAACTCCAAAGAAAACGCATTGATGGCAGTAAGCGAGGTGAACGACATAAAAAAAGATTGTGATGTTACGGATTACAATATCGATCAGGAATTGGGCGATCTCTATCTATCTCTGGGTGATGTTCGAAAAGCATTAAATATATTTAATCAGGTTATTCTAACAACAAAAGAAGATTCAGGTAAAAATTCGCTTAAGCTAAAGTTAGCCGAATGCTACTGGCGGTTAAATAAAAAAGAAGATTCTCTTGCACTTTATAATCAGATCATGAGCCTCAATGATCCATTCTGGAGCAATCTGGCTAAAGAGAGGATGGATGAGATTCAATTTAACAAGGATAATATATCCGAGAGGCTCAATTAGATTCATAAAAGAGGAGACAGTATTTAAGGATGATTAGGAAGAAAATACTACTGGCGGAAAATGATATTAACAGTCAGTCACATCATATATGTAAGATATTTCTTGAATCAGGTTACCATGTTAAAACTGCGACCAACGGACGATTGGCTTATGAAGAAATAATTAAAAACCACTATGACCTTGTCATAAGCGATCTGAATTTGTCTCAAATCAATGGGATTAGCCTTTTAAAGAGAATAAAGGAATGTAACACAACACTTCCTGTAATCCTTATAGCAGATGAAGCCTGTGTTAATGAGGCGGTTGAGGCGATGAAGCTTGGAGCAGATGACTTTTTGTTAAAACCATTGACGCCTAAAATGATGCAGTTAATTCATTCATATGTTGCCAATGGTTCAAATGTTAAAGGAAGAGAGGAGTCAAGGAAGAGATTTAAAATAATCACACAAAATAAGAAAATGGAAAAACTTTTGGAGATTGCAAAAGATATCGCTGACAGCAAAGCTTCAATCTTTATACAGGGAGAATCGGGAACCGGAAAAGAGCTTTTCGCAAGGTATATTCATCATCACAGCTCCCGGAGAGATGAACTATTTGTCGCTGTTAATTGTGCAGCTCTTCCGGAAAACTTGCTTGAAAGTGAATTGTTTGGGCATGAAAAAGGCGCATTTACGGGCGCAATCTCCAGAAAAAAAGGAAAATTTGAAC
>JAEOSY010000201.1 GCA_016840125.1 Candidatus Helarchaeota archaeon
GATTTTGTAGGAGCTTTAGGTACCGGTATGGGTATACTATTGACAGTAGGTATAATCTATCAATACTATCAAATTATCGCTCAAGAGCAGCTTGCATCTATGAATCCTGCGATGCGAGGGCTTTTAGGCTTGGAATAGGACCGTAAATGGATCAGGAATAGGTCTTCTCTCATCTTAAAATATATTAAAGAAAATTTTTATATCAAAGACAATTTGAATAAATAACGAGTAAAAAATCAGAAAAGACGGTGATTTAGAAAAATGCCAGCGCCACGGTATAGATCAAGAAGTAAAAAACGGAAAAAGGTCACAACCCCTAGTGGTATTGCAAAAACTCATTATAAAAAGCATGGAACTAGCATGAAGAAATGTGCAGGCTGTGGAGGCGCCATAAAAGCCATTCCTCGATTACGAGGACCTAATATTCATAAAGCCAGTAAGTCTAAGAGAAGACCTAATCGAATATATGGTGGATATTATTGTCCTTCTTGCCTAAAAAAGAAAATTAAGAGCGCTGTTAGAGAATCACTTGAATAAGCCGACTTATGATAAATATCTGTCCTTATTTTTAATTAGGGTTAATGTAAGATGTTAATTACTATTTCAGGATTTCACGGAACTGGTAAAACTACGATAGCGAAAGCAATCGCAAAAGAATTTAATCTCCTTTACATTGCAGCGGGTGATAAATTCCGACAAATGGCGAAAGAAAAGGGAATGGACTTAAAAGAGTTTAGTAAACATGTTGAACTAAATCCTGAAATTGATCGTAAAATTGATAAAAGAACTGCTGAGACAGCTAAAAAAGGAAATTCTATCCTTGATGGTTTATTAGCAGCATGGATGACACAAGATATTTCAGGGTTAGATATTCTCTTTATCACGGATGAAAAAGTACGGATTAATAGAATTACTCAGCGCGACAAGCGCCCATATCAGGAAGTAAAAGATGAGACCCTGACTCGTGAAAAAAGTGAAATTGCCCGATTTAAGAAGCTCTATAATATTAATTTAAATGACTATTCGATCTATGATATCGTATTAAATACAGGTTTATGGTCTCAGGAAGCTGTAATCCGAATAGTAATAACGTTAATCAAGGAGCACTTGAATACTGATCAGAAATAGGATGATTTTTTTGGATATTTAGGAGGTAGAAATAAATGCCAGCAATAGAAATTGGAAGAATTTGTGTAAAGACCTCTGGGCGAGAAGCAGGACGAAAATGTGTTATTGTAGATGTTATAGATAAAAATTTCGTGTTAATTACAGGTCCAAAGCTTCTTAACAAAGTGAAACGTCGGCGCGCAAATACCAAACAATTGGAACCCACCAATGAAAAAATTGAAATCGAAAAGGGCGCGGATGATAAGGCTGTTGAGCAACAAATTGATGCTATTGGAAAACGCGAATTCATGCAAGAAACTATTAAAATCAAATAATTTTTTCCATACCAGGTAGCTCCTCCATGGATCAACCTCAATCTGCCCTACCTTGTGATAAGGATCGAGATCTCCTAATTAAGGCTGAAGGATCAACGGATCCGAATTACGGACAATCTCCTAATCAAAAATCTATCGAGGATCTCATTCATTCTGGAATTATTAACCTCAATAAGCCATCCGGTCCCACTTCTCATGAGGTTACAGCTTGGGTTAAAAAAATTTTAAAAATTGATAAAGCGGGACATTCAGGGACATTAGACCCAAAAGTGACTGGTGTTTTACCAATAGCTTTAGGACATTCCACCAAAGTATTGAAATCGTTCCTTAGCGCAGGTAAAGAATATATTTGTATAATGCACCTTCATAACTCGATTGCACGGGATAATATTCAATCAACTATGAAGGAATTCATAGGTCCAATATACCAGCGTCCCCCCATCCGCTCTTCAGTTAAACGGAAATTACGAATCCGTCATATTTACTACCTCAATATTATTGAATATAATGAAAATGACATTCTCTTCAAAGTGGGGTGTGAAGCTGGGACCTATATCCGAAAGTTATGTTTTGATATCGGTGAAGCTCTGGGTTCAGGAGCACATATGCGCGAACTAATCCGCACCCGTGTTGGATCCTTCCGAGAAGATGAAAAGCTCGTGAATCTCCATGATTTGTTAGATGCATATGTTTTTTGGACTGAGAATAAAGATGAAAGTTACCTTCGTCAATGCATTCAACCACTTGAATACACGATTCGCCAATTTCCTATAATCATTATTCGCGATTCAGCAATTGATGCACTATGTCATGGTGCAGCGCTAACAGCACCTGGCGTTCTGAAAGTTAGTACTGGAATACAACCTAATATGAATGCTGCTATTATCTCTTTAAAGGGCGAATTAATTGCATTGGGTATTTCCCAAATGACCAGTAATCAAATTATTGAAGCAGACCATGGAATTGTCGCAAAAATAGATTCGGTTTTTATGACTCCGGGCATTTATCCAACTTGGTGGAGTTACAAAAAGACTCAAGAGGAAAAAATAAAGTAGTTTGGAACAAAATATGACTGAACACTACCATACTGATATTCCCCTCTCTAAAATCAATGTTTCTATAATAAAACCTTACATTAGAAATCGGCCTTACCAGTTTAAAACGTGTAGCGGTGTATTTTCCTATAAAAAGTTAGATAAGGGTACAGACTTACTGCTAAAACATTTAGAAATCCCAAAACATGCTAATAATGTGCTTGATATGGGATGTGGATATGGGGTTATTGGAATTGTAGTAGCTAATGAATTCCCGCATGTTACAGTTACTATGATTGACATTAACCGCCGCGCTGTATGGATCGCAAGACAGAATCTGAAGTTAAATGAAATCTCTAATGCTAAAATATATTGGGGCGATTTCTATATTCCTTTGAAAAACAAGAAATATGAAGTAATTTTATCAAATCCTCCCCTTGTATTGGGACACGAAAAAATAATAAAATTCATCCTGGACACCCCCCCTTTTTTGAATGAGAATGGCTATTTCTATTTAGTAGTTCGCACTAGAAAAGGTGCTAGAAAATTATCCGAAAAAATGAAAGAGACTTTTGGAAATGTCGAATTGATCAAAATTCAAAGTGGATATCGACTCTTCCGATCTCAACAGAAGCATTATCAAAAAATATAAAATATAAAAACACTTACAATGGTTAGAATATTTGCCGAGATAGCCAAGCGGTACGGCGCTGGCCTGGAAAGCCAGTGTGATTTATTCACACGAGGGTTCAAATCCCTCTCTCGGCGTTTTTTATAAATATATTGATTTAATTTCCAATTGAAATCAATTTAATTTGATTAAAATACTTTCTAATATATACCCAATTAAAATTTGACCTGATGTTCTACAATAAATACCAATGTATTTTTCTTATTCTTAAGCGCTACTGCCTGCTTACTGATTTCATAAAAAGTTTTTAAAGGTTAAATGATAAATTGGGTAAAGGAGCTAAAGAATTAATGGTACAAAAAGCGAGAATTCGATTAGCCTCAACCAACAGTAAGAAGCTAAAAGAAATTTGCGATCAAGTAAAACGGATAGTAGAACGTACTGGTGTCCACATTTCAGGTCCAATTCCACTCCCCACAAAAAAGTTACGGGTTCCCGTCCGAAAAAGTCCTTGTGGCGAAGGTACCGCAACTTGGGATCGATGGGAGATGCGAATTCATAAACGGCTCATAGACATTGATGCTGATGAACGCACAATGCGGCAGGTCATGCGGATTCGGGTTCCTGATGATGTTTATATTGAAATCGAATTGAAATAGCTATTTTTTTGATAGATAATGAAATTGAAACGCAATTTCACCGTTCAATTATAAAATTTTGGTGTAAATATAATTTTAAAAAATAAATCTAATCTAATTCTAAATAAAAGAAAAAGAGATTAACAAAAATATAAAAGAAAGAGGGAAAAATTTGATTATTTTTTCTTTGGAATTACTTTAGTTACAACGCCAACAGCAACAGTTCTTCCCATATCTCGAACTGCAAATCGACCTAATTGTGGAAAATCTTTGTAAGTTTCGATTACCAACGGTCTTATCGGTTTGAATTTAACCATACCACCTTCACCTTGCTTAAGGAAGTCTGGTTTCTCTTGAATCACCTGGCCCGATCGTGGATCCATCTTGCTGATGAGTTCCTCAAATTTACAGGCTACCTGCGCTGTATGGGCATGGATAACTGGTGCATATCCTGGTGCGACTGCTGTAGGATGATAGATTACAATAACCTGACCGATAAATTCTTCTGCAACTGTCGGTGGTTTATCAGCTTTCCCTGCAACATCACCTCGCTTAACATCTGCAGTGGATAAACCTCGGATGTTAAATCCAATGTTATCTCCTGGTAAGGCTTCTTTAATTTGTTCGTGGTGCATTTCAATTGATCTGCATTCGCCGGCTGTGCCGCTTGGCTCAAAAACGAGTTTATCACCAATTTTAAGTGTTCCTGTTTCCACCCGTCCAACTGGTACGGTACCAACACCTGTAATTTTATAAACATCTTGGACTGGTAACCGTAAGGGTTTTTCTGTAGGTTTAGGGGGCATTTCTATTGCATCAAGGGCATCAGTTAAGCAGAGTCCCTTATACCATGGCATCTTATCAGATTTTTCAGCAAGATTATCGCCTGTCCAAGCTGAAACGGGTACGAAACTAATTTTATCTGCTGGAAATCCGACCATTTTCAGGAGATCTTTTACTTCATCCCGAACTTCATTAAACCGGTCTTCTTTCCAGTCAATGGTGTCCATCTTATTAATCCCAACAATAAGTTGCGAAACACCAAGAGTTCGGGAGAGGAAAGCGTGCTCTCTTGTCTGCCCACCTGCTGAAATACCTGCTTCAAACTCACCTGTCTTGCCAGAAACAACTAGGATTGCGGCGTCTGCTTGAGAACTTCCAGTAATCATATTTTTTACGAAATCCCTGTGGCCTGGCGCGTCGATTAAAGTAAAATAGTATTTCTTCGTATCAAAACGTCGGAATGCTAGATCGATAGTCAAACCCCGTTCCCGTTCTTCCTTCAAGCGATCAAAAACGAAAGCGAATTTGAAGGACCCTTTATCTAGCTTCTGAGCTAAGGCTTCCATTTCGCGCATTTCTCGATCTGAGATGGAATTTGTCTTAAGTAGCAAATGTCCCATCATCGTGCTTTTTCCGTGGTCCACATGTCCTATGATAATCAAGTTCAAATGTGGCTTTTTATCTTCTTTACTCATTCTTTAATTCCTCCATAAATTTTTACCATAATTTGGAGAGATTGCTCGGTTATTAACTAGTTCGCATTTTCAAAGGATCTACTTAATAACCTGAACCGTGAAAGTAATTAATCAAAGAATACATGATTGTATTTCTTATTAATTGATTATACCTTATTCAGTTTTTAAACGTTTTAGGTAGCTGTGGATAAATCATTCGCAATATATAAATTTTGTTTTAATAGGGATCTTATGGTACCCTTGAACATTCCTAAAGGAATATGTATATGAAATAAGAATAAAACGAAAGCTAAGAGTTAATTTCTATTCCTTGGGTCTTTTATCGCGCAGAAGCAGCAATCCGTTCTTTTTCTTCCTTTCGTTTAATTGCGGAACTTTTAGAATCATTATTAGCTGCCATAATGATTTCATTTGAAATTACTTCTTCAATTGTCAAAACATTATTAAAACTCTTGCGCCAACATGCTTCTACAAGGAATTTTAAAGAAAGATCAACACGCCGTTGAGGTGCAACATCTACACTCTGCTGATAATTAATACCTCCATAGCTAATACGGGTGGTTTCTTCACGAGGTGCGCAATTTACAATTGCATTAATTAGAATTTGAATTGGATTTTTGTTAGTTTTTAAAGAGATAATTTTAAAGACATTTTTGAGAAGTGTTATTGTCCGATATTTTTTCCCAGAAAGGACACGGCTTTGACGTCCTCCATTTTTCCTGCGAGATGCCCCTGGTGAAAGCAATCGATTGACAAACCGTTCAACAATATTAACCTGCGATTTTCTGAACCTCTTATGTTCGTGTCGTCCATGTGTGTGGCAACTGATAGTTGGTGTAAGATTTATATATTTCTGCAGTCCTAGATCCTTTACTTCGACTTCACCCATGTCCCATTCATTAAATAATTTAATTTCAGCCATCTTAAAACTTCGCCTTTCTTAATCAGCATCTGAATTGTGCTAATAAAAGTATAATTCACTTATATATATTTCATAAAAATTTTTTGTAAAATACAATTTCATATCCTGATATTATTTTGTTTTAAGAGGAGGGGCGGTTCAATTGTTGTTTAGAAGAAGTTCCAAATCCAACAAATATTTGAGAGGCTTATAGATATGCCAAAGACTGGAATAATGAATAAAGGAAAATTATATGATCGAATCCTTTCAAAGGTCATTCGAAAAATGAGTACTGGAAGTGTAATGCTTTTGAATACTGATGGATTACGGATAGCAGAAAAAACCTGCGGATTTCATAATTCTGAAGGTATTTGGGGTTCCGCAAACCGGCTTATAGACGCAGGAGAACGTACATTGACGGAGTTACAAATGGATAAAGCTCATTACATAAATCAAATATTCGAATCTCACGATTTCTTTCTAATGGTGGGGCCAGTAAACCAAGACATCAGCTATGCAATCTTATCATCTAAAGTGAACAAGATATCTTTAGGTATGTTGAAATTATTCGCTGATAATTTGAAAGAACAAGTTAATGAAGTTGATCAAAACTAACCTTTCTATCTTATCTCTGAATCCGGGTTCTACAGGTGGGGCAGTTGATCTCCGCAGGTGGAACTCCAGTACCACATTTAGGACAATTTCCCCAAGATGGCATCCAATCTAATGTATTTAAAATGAATTGAGTATTGTCTCGCACATTGATGCCAGATTTTGGTTCATTAGCGAATATTCCATCGCCTCCAATTGCAATAACTTTTCCTTTCCCATATTCAGTTGCGCCCACAACCGGAACACAAGTAGGCTCTGAAGTAGGACTTGAAAATGCAAGAGGTTCAGAAGATTTAGTTAATTTTATCCCGGAGCTATCGCGAAGGATGATTTCCTCTATCCCCTTTGTGATTTTATGCTCAACAAAAATATTGATCGCCGGACTGTGAGTCCAACCTGCGGCAGGATTTACATTATTCACACTGTCTTTAACAGGTTCTCCAAATGAGATACCAAATAGTTGATTGAAGAGATAGTTGAAATTCTTTTCTTTACCAACATACTCATTACCCACCAAAAAGAGCCCTCTTCCATCACTAACAAATTGCGCTATTGATCGGATTTCAACTGCATTGAAATCCATAGACCCTGCTCTACTAGTTGATATGAAGAGAAGATCAAAATCCTTGATGTTTGTGTAATCAATTGGTCCTTGAGTTATTTTACTCACTTGATATCCATTAGACGTTAATAATAATAAAAAATCTGAATGCGACTCGTTCACCCATTTATCTTTTTCCCGGGATTGGTCAAATAATATACGTCCCCGAAATAATTCGCCCCCTAAGCCCCCCTCGTCTCTCTGTTTTCTCACAAAATAGGGTAATTTTTGTTTCTCGTACATATTTAACTCTCCACTAATAATTCAACCCAATTTCCTAATTTAGTTTATGGTTTTTTTTTAAATTTATAACGAATCTTTCTTTGGTTCTTCGTTTCTTGTTGGGTTTTATAAAAATGAACGTCCATTCCAGATTCCCAGGCTTGAACTTTTAATAAATTTTTTTGATAAGTGACCTTTCCTCTATCGACAACAATTTCTCGCATTTCAGACACTTTCGGAATTTTGGTAACTTGCTTTGTTTTTGGGGAAATAGTCACAACTGGTATTTCCTTTTTCCCTTCTAGAATTGCATACAGTTTTAAGGGATTTGAGATAAGATTGTCCCAAACAAAAATGACATCTCTCTCCTTTAAGTCAAGATCTTTAATCTCAACATTATCTTGTTGTATTATTCCTTTTATTACAACTCGAATCGGCTCCTGCAATCCCCAAGACATAATTAACCGATTCTTTACTGTTCGGATTGTATCTTCATTGTCTAAAGCGAAATCCACTCCTTTCAATCGATATTTTCCACAAATAATACAATTTGTATTTTTAATTAGCTCAACTTTCGTAAGTGCCTCAGCATTTCCATCATAAAACAAGTAACTGTCCAAAACTTGTCCATCTAACAGAATTTTAATGACCTCTTGAGATTGTATTCCCGCAATAACTGTTGAAACAGTAGCAAGGGTTGGAATTTTAACCTCTTCTTCCTGTTCTAAATCCTTTCGCTCTTCGCCAGGGGGTGTGCATGGCTTTTGAAGACGTTCTTGCGGGATAAGAGGATGACATTCAAGACATGGGGTTTCAAAAGGAATCACTACTTGTACATTTCCCATCCATCCGAACATTCCCCCATGAACTAATGGTTTTTTTATTGTTATACATAAGGAATTAAGCCATCTACGCGTCTCAAAAGTATCCAATCCATCTACAATAACATCACACTCTTCGAAAATCTTCCGCTCGATAGTTTCTAACTTTTGGTTCAAAGCTGTGATTTTAATCGTAGGGTTTATCCGTGCTAAGGCTTCCTTCGCGGCTAAAACCTTCGATTTTCCAATATCTTTATTTTCAAAGAGCACTTGGCGTGCTAGATTTGAAAGTTCAATAGTATCATAATCACATAAAATCAGATGTCCAACACCCATCATTGCAAGGTTTAATGCATTAATCGTCCCTAAAGCTCCTACCCCTGCAATAAAAACCGTTGCATTTAAAATTTTTTTCTGATCCCACTCCTTCAATAGCATTTGACGACTATATCTATCTAAATCTAAAGGAACTTCATCTTTACCTTTTTTGGTCGTCTTTTTGACTCGTTTTCCCAAAGATAATCCCCTAACTATTATCCGGATTTCTTTAACTTCTCCCAAGTAGCATGAGACTTTATGTATTTTTTAACCTCATCCTCAAATTTCTTCATATCTTTTTTCATCAAATTTGCTGCTTGGGTATTGAGTGGAGAGGCGGGGTTGGGAAAGTTTAACAGATTTCTAAGCACTTCAATCACACCTGCAACACTCATAGTAGGAACCCAATCTTTGCCTAGAACCCCAACACAAACTTTACTTTGTAAAGAGATATTTGGGTGAAAGGTTTTCGTTAACCACTTAATTTTTGGAGCTTCAAAAGGAAATTTTCTTGATAGTGTTATTTTAAGTTCAAAAACCCCTCCATCATATAATCCTGTCCCTAATATGAATCCCTGCCAAATTCTCAAATCTCCACCAACAGGTTTGAATGAAGGTTCCTCTTCTTCCAATATTTTGGCTTCGAATACTAGCCGATTAAAGTAATCTTCCTCGGATAACATCGTAGATTCCTGCTCCCTTTCAAATGAGGGCTATCTTCAACCTTCCTAAATTAAAAAATTTACATTATTCTTTACGTAAACTCATTAAAAATTGTTTAGCAAGATAAAATTAAGCTGATTTTTTTAAAAATTTTATTGAATAAAATGAGTTAGAAATGAACCTACTACAATCCACCTTCAGTGCGCGTAATTAAGTATAATTTATCGTAGTCCGAAGCTCCAATGTCTACTAGGGTTAAATTTTCGTTGCGAATCTCTGTCCCTCGGAACGCTAAAACAAAAATTCCCTCTGGTATTCTCTTTCTGCGGCTTATCTCTCTCTTAATTTCAGATATTGTCGTGTTAGGTGGCGTATTTAATTCGATTACATCGCCCCCAATGGCACTTACAACTCTTAGCAACATTTTTTCGTTTCCACCTTTATGATTCCTATTTTATTCTTATACTGGTAAAATATAATGTTTTGGATTTTCGCGCGCGTCCACCTCTGTCTTTTTCTTACGATTTTATTAAATCAATTGGTTTCACTTTTCTCTTACAAAATGGACAAATACCTTTAATTTTTATCCATTCTAAGAAATGATCAAGATGCGCCGAATGATTACACTTAGGACAACGCCCGAATTTATCAGTATCTTTTATAGGTAGATTGCATACTATACATCTTTCTCTTTTATTCCAGTCCCACTCCCCGATTATATCTTCAGAATTTATTATAAACCGATCAGGAATGTCCTTATTCATCCTATCTCGCCAAACTACTGCGCTATGTCCTAATTTCTTCTTCCTTTGTATTAAAAAACTATAATTACTATTATTAAGATTAGTTAGATCCCCAAATAAAAAATTATAGAATTAGTTTACTTCATCTTAACATAGTTTCGATGAGGAATGAGAATGAGCAACGAGACTAATAACAAAATCTCTATCACTATTGAAGCAATCAAGACTCCCCTAGGACCAGTTCCAACTTTAGAAAGTTTGAAAAAGATAGTGGAAGCTTTGAATATCCTAAACGCTGATATGATTCGTACACAGGAAACCGTTAATTCTGAGGTGTTTAAACAGATGGCTGGAATAGAAAAAGAATTAAAAAGTCTACGAAAGTTAATTTCAGAGGAAATTGTATCTTTCGGAGCTATTAAAGAAGATATTAATGCTTTAAATAAGCGTTTAGATAAAATGGAAATAAATCAGAATCAACAAATGAAAGAATTGTCTGATTTGATTACAGATTTTATTGGTTCTGTCCGAGTATTTCAAGATAAAGTAGCTCGTCTATTAAAAAAGTCCTGAAACCCCCTCAATCATCAACTACTAGCCTGTCGCTTTTAACATAGCACATTAGAAAACATTAAAGGCGAATATTTCTTACTCAATTATAAGTTCTCACTCCCGTTTAATTTTAAGTTTATAATGAGGCAGAAGGAATTTAGAAAAGAAATAGTTTAATTTTAAAAGATGGAGGAAGTAATTAGTGAGTCAATTTGAATTTGTTCTTGCTAGAGAAGCTCAGTTGATGTATAGGCGTGCCAAGGAATTTGAGCCTGTAAGTGGGAATCTATCTACATGGAGAGGCTCAATACCAGGCCGTGGTCATTATAAAGATATAAAATTTGAGGTTGAAATATTGATTCCTCCAGATTTCCCACGTACAGCTCCGAAAGTTACTGTTATTACACCTTCAGACCACCCCCAAGTGGATCCGAGAACAGGCAATTTAACCCTGCGCATTTTAGCTTACTGGCGTCCTGAATACCACCTTTATCAAGTAATTAATTCAATCAAAGGACTATTTGCCCGGATTCCCCCAAAATTACCCGATACTTTTAGCTCCCATTTACCTGTAGCACCTGTTAGAGAAAATATTCCAAAAGAAACTAGACCATTATCTTCCCCTCAATCTACCCACGTACCACCGATGAGCGCACCCCAAACACGTCCAAAAAAGGCAAAAGCTAAGAAAAAACTCCCTGTTACCGAGATTCCAGAGGAAACACCGAAAGTTAAAGAACTGAAGACCCAAATTTCGGATCTGGAATCCGAGTTAGCATCGTTACAGGGTAATTTGATGGAAAAAACTGAAGAAGTTGCTAGATTGGAAGGGCAAATGGATGTTCATAATGTACCCAGAACGGGTCCTGACCGAATAAATCAAATTCTACAAGCGCGGACTGATAAGGGCGGACAAATTCTCGATTTACAAAGTGAAAAGATTGCTCTTGAAGATTTAATTCAAACTATTGAGAAGAAATTTGAAGTGGGGGAAATAACTTCTGTTGAATATGCCAAACTCTACAAATCTTATCAGAAACAATTGCACCTAGTTAATAAAAAATTAAAAGAACTAGGGACCAATCAGTAATGCCCCGAAACGACCCTCTAAATACTTCAAAGGAGAAAACCATTGCCGAAATAGAAGCCGAATTCGACAAAATACATGAAAAAATTGTTAAGCAAACTGATGACGTCAAAAGTCTACTAAAAAATAAAGCAAAAGACCGACAGTTACAAAACAATAAGCCCCAAATTGCTCTGAATCAGATGATTGACGAATCAAAATATTCCTTAGAAGAAGCTCAAGCGGAATTTTTTGCAGCTATTGTAACACTCAATAGCTTAATCTCAAATTATCAACAGGGTTTACTTGATTCTCAGTTGTATCATCAACAAGATAAAATACTTTTACAAGAAATCTTAAAATTCAAACTAATA
>JAEOSY010000202.1 GCA_016840125.1 Candidatus Helarchaeota archaeon
AAGGTTCAACTAAACGAGGAAGGTTTTCTCCCGCGAAACCGAATCTTGAAGTATACATACCTGCATCAATTACTAAAATCTTCTTTATCTCTTGGCTAAATTTCATATCCTCCATCATACAGAATATTAGTATTTTTCTTTTTAAATTTTCAATTCAATGTAATCTGGCTTTTTAGTAAATCTCGGTAGAGCCTCCTGAACGGCAGCGTTCTGAAACCAGTTGACACCCTCTCACAGTACTTACTGAAAGGTGAGTTATAAAGGTACGTAACTCAAATGCGCAAACCTACGTAAGCTCCTTGAGAATATACAATTCAGGACATACAATATATTTCTACAAATTTCACAGAATGACTCATTCAATTAGCTTATCGTCAAGCTCCGATAAGAGTTTGACTGCACTTTCAGTCCAAGTACCATTGAACGTATGTAACATATTTAGATATTTTAATAGACTACTCTCATCTCCGAATACATTTCTATCATAGACCAGCTCATATGATATTTATAGCCTAAGATTATGGGGATATATTTTAACCATCCTTTTTTAAATATTAAGACCTAGAAGTTCACTATGAATGTAATTATGGTTTTTTGAGGAAGGTGATGGTAATGAGTGGACAATCTGTGACTGTAAAAGGGAAAAAGTATCAGGTGGAGTACGGGGGATTAACCCTACATAAGCTGGGTATTGAGGATATCGCGGAAATTAAAGGGCTACAGGATCTGATGGATCTTGAATATTTAAATCTCACTAAAAACAAAATTAAAGAGATCAAAGGACTGGAAAACTTGGCAAATCTCAAGGAGTTATACCTTGGAGAAAATCAAATTGAAGAGATTAAAGGGCTGGAGTCCTTGACTGACTTGCGCTTTTTAGGGTTAAATAATAATAGAGTTCGGGAAATAAAGGGGCTCGAGAATCTATCTAAGCTAGAAGAGTTAAACCTGTTGAACAATAAAATTCAGGAAATCAAAGAATTGGAGTACTTAACTAATCTACATCGCCTGATTCTCTCAAAGAATCAAATTAGGGAAATTAAAGGTTTAGACACTTTGAGAAATCTCAGAGAGATTAGTTTAGAAGTGAATCAAATAGAGGAAATTAAAGGTCTAGACAACCTAGTGTATCTTGAGGAGTTATCGCTTTGGGGGAATCAAATTCAGGAAATAAAGGGGTTGGATACGTTAGTAAATTTGCAGAGATTATATCTCTTAGAGAACCAAATTGCCGAGATCAAAGGGCTGGATGCCCTCTCGCGCCTTAAAGAATTGAAGCTGGGATTAAATAAGATCACTGAAATTAAAAAGTTGGAGACATTAAGGAATCTTGACAGATTGGAGCTAGGGGGTAACAGGATTCCCGAGCCAGAGTCCAAACTACTTAATTGCAGCCCTCAAGTCTTTGTGGAATATTGTAAAAGAAAGAAACCTACTTTTATTTTCATGTTGATGCCCTTCAAAGACCCATTCAACCAGATTTTTGAGAATTACATTCGGACCCCATTGGAGCAATCAGGTGATGTGGTCAAGAAAGCCGACGACTTTTTTAAGCCCAATCACATCCTGAATGATATTTTGGAATCCATTTCTAAAGCAGATATCATCATTGCAGACCTCACGGGGAAAAATGCAAATGTCTTCTATGAACTTGGGCGGGCGCATCAGCAGGGTAAGTATGCCATTTTAATCTGTCAAGATCTCCAAGAAGTGCCCTTCGACCTGCGGCAAATTCGAGTGATTATTTATCAAGATTCCCAGAGTAGTTGCAATGAACTTACAGCGAACTTATTCAAGTACATCAATGAATACAAAAAAGAGACGCTGGAAAATTTAATCAAAGAATTGCTCGAACTGGATATTCTTTAATCATTTCCGCTCTTTTCCCATGCAAATTATATGGGATTAAGTTAATACATCCCTCGTCCTTTACCACTTTAAAAAAGAGCGTGCTGAATTGTGCGAGAATTTCTTTCGGTATGTGAATCTTCTCCGACTTTTCGACCTTTTGAGCTATTAACTAAAATCTTTCTTTAAACATTAAGTTATTTCGCATCATCAGTTTTCCTTGATTGGTCATCGGATAAAGGTTTTACTACTTCTATATTTATCGTGTAAAAATTCATCCTACCAACGGTTCTTGACAATACTAATTTCTCAATCCGCTCTAAAAAGTTTATGTGGGTGCTAGCAGTATTTCTATGAATCTTTAAATTCTCTGCCACTTCTTGAATTGTGAAATCTTTCGGATACTCCCCCCTAAAGAAATTTAAAACACGTTCTTCCATTTCAGAAAGTTCGATTTTAGACATTTATTGATATCTTCCTCTTTTTTTGTAAAAGAATTCCGCATACGATTTTAAATATTATTCCTAGACACAAAACTTAAATGTTCAATGAAGAAATGAACATTTAATATGCAATGATGCTTTACAACTCATATGTTCAAAAAATTGTAATTAACATCAGTTATAAATCATTGCGAAAATGTGAGATTATTTTTGCGGAAAAGTGTGCAGGTAGGTGAGTGAGGTGGAAAAGGTGGATCAGCTGGATTTTCGTCGGGATCACAATGAGGACCGACCAGTCGGAAATGCGGGGACATGGAATGAGTTACCGACGATCAATTATGATTACTTTTTCAACGAACTGGGACGGGTATGTGAAGATGGAAGTGCGATCCGAGTTGGTGGACACACCCCTGAAGAGTTTTTTTATTTTTTTTCCATTACCATGAACCCCCTCCTCCCTACAAAATCTTCAGGGGGTCCAAAACTAACTGATGGGAATTATACGAGAGTGTGATGAGTATGGAACGAGAAGAGATGAACGATCCGAGCTGGATGAAGAAGTTTTCGATGTGGGAACGGCTGAAGCTCGCCGTGAAGGTAGCGTGGAAGGTGTTTCGAGGGTTCCGATGCCCAGACCCAAGCGAATTAAGGGTACGGGCGAGGGGGGTCGCCATCATCGACAGCATCGCCCCGTTGACTGATGGATCTGGATTTCCCTGTGATTGGCACCGAACAAACGCCTTTAGCGAGGAGTCAGCCAGAGCGTATGGCTCACAGCCCTGTGCGAATAGTGCCGTCTTTTGCGTATCCGCAACGGATCTCGTGGTCCAGCTGGAATTGGAGAAGCATGTACATCTGTGTAGACCCCATGCGGAAGCGCGCCTTAAAGAAGCTGCAAAGATAAGAAAAGAGGAGTTCTGCCAAGCTAAAATGCCACTCGCGGCAGTTCGCGGGTTCATCTAGGTGAAGTGAAATGGAAGGGAAAGGCGAAAATCAAATTCATGGTCGATTTGGGTTCCTCATAGTGCAGGGGCGCATACGGTTCGTGGTGCTTTGCGCGCGGGATGGCTGCGCACACCCTCCGTGGCGATGTCAAGCCTGCGGCACCTGTAAGACCTTCGGTAATAGCTTACCTAGACGCGCCGTACTACAGGAGGTCGTGTTATGACGAAAGTAAATACGGAAGCTAGGAACCCCAAGAGCTCCCTCGCGCTGGTAGCTACAGACCGGGTTCAACCCAACCCCTGGAACCCGAATATGATGCCCGAGGAGAACTACGCCGAGCTGAAGGAGTCCATTAGGATAACCGAGGGCGAGTACCTGGAGCATAATGCCCCGCTCGTCCGCCCCATCGGGAATTTGCTGGAATTGGTCGATGGGTTTCATCGCTGGTTAGCCTGTACGGAGTTAAAGCGTGAGACCCTCTGGGTGGAGATTCGGGAGCTCACCGATGAGCAGGCAAGGATCCTGAGCGTCATCCGAAACCAGACCCGGGGCCATTTAAACTATTTTTTACTGTCAAAGCTGTTAAATGAGATGTATAAGGGTGGGGACGCCTGTACCCAGGACGAGCTGGCTCGGAAGTTCGGGTTCTCCCGCGGATGGATAGTCCACCTCCTGAATATTTATCCTCGGATGAAGGGGTGCGTGCACGCACGCAAACTTGAAAACTCTCTAATTGTGGAGTTGGCGCGGGTGAAAAACGCTTACCTGCGGGATAAGCTAGTAGCGAAGGCTATGGATCGTAACTGGAAGCGAAATACCGTTCGAACCCACGCCACGAAATTTAACGCGTTGACAGATTATGTTACCTCGCTCAACGGGGCAAAAAAGGTCAAAGAAACTCTAATTTTGAAACTAGAGGAAAATATCCTGTTCAATTTTGATTTGAATGCCCTCAAAAATGAAATCGACCTCCTCTTCCAGAATGAACGCAAGAGGCGAATTATTCACGGGGACGCTTGCAAGGAGCTCCAACGGCTGGAAACCGTGTTCGATTGCGTGATTGCCGACCCCCCCTTCGCGCTCTCCACCGTCTCCAGCGGGCGGAAATTTACTTTCAAGAGTCGGAAGGCGATCGACCAGAAGAAAGGGACATGGGATGAATTTACCAAGAAAGAGTTTCTTACCTTTACCAAAACATGGATTCAAAAAGTTTATAGCGTTCTGAAGGACGGGGGGGCACTCTTCATTTTTGCCGCCGATGCCTTCCTCTCCTTCATCATTCAAATTCTGGCGGAGACCGGATTTACGCACCGCGCCACGTTAACCTGGCATAAAACGAACCCCGCTCCCAACATTATGAGGAAGACCTTCACCTCCAGCGTTGAATACATCCTGTACGCCGCGAAAGGGAAACCACAGACGTTCAACTGGCTAGGGGATAATTCAATGCATAACTTCATTGCAACCCCCATCCCGTCCAAGAAGTATGACCACCCTACCCAAAAACCCGTTCGGGTCATTGAGAAGTTGTTGAAGGTGGCTACCAACGTGGGGGATGTGGTGCTGGACCCGTTCGCCGGGACGGGGACGACTGCAGTGGCTTGCACGAACCTCAATCGGGGGTGGGTGCTCATCGAACAGGAGCAAAAATGGATCAAGGTGGTCGAGGCGCGTACTCAATGATATTTGATTACGAAAAAGAGAAACGGTTCGAGGAAGCGCTCAACAAGCAGCACTACCCTTTCCTCATCGCGCACTTCTCCAACGGCTATAAAATTATTACCGTGCAGGAGGTAACAGACCTTGACCAGCAGCTGCGAGGGATCGATATTGAGCTGCACACCCCGGATGGAACCGTGTTGACTGGGGAGTTGAAGACTGACCGGCACACACAATCCCCGAACATCTTTTTGGAGGATATCAGCAACTCCGAGTCGGGGAGTCTCGGCTGGACGCTGAAATGCGAGAGTGACATCCTCTCGTATGGATTCTGCGACCCAACGGCAAGTGTGCTGGTGAAATTGTTCGTCTACGATATGCAGGCCCTGAAGGGCTGGTACCAACAGCAGCGTGGGAATTACCCATTAAAGAAAATCCCTAACCGAGGGTATGACACTTTTGGGCGCCCGGTCCCCCGGAGTGATATTGTAGGTTTCTTGATTTTCCAGCGGGAGCTTGTGGCGAAGGCGACACCTATTGTCTCTGCAAAATATGATAAATTAGCTAAATGGATATAAGGTAAATGAGGGTGACTGAGGTTAGCGATGGTCGTCTGCTGCTTGAGCGGGCTATGGAAGAGATGAGGAGAAGCAGTGGTGTATTATTCATTAAAATTTTAAACTTGCTCGACATTGCCCCCGGGGGAGAGTATACCAAATCCAAAGTTCCTCCGCAGGCGCCCCTCCACAGGGATGAGCAGCATCTCTGGGCGCTAGTCCAGGTGGGTTGGGTGCAAGTGAGGTCCTTAGGGGAGTTTCAATTCTTCCGAATCACCCCCCAGAAAACTGCCTTGGTCCAAGAGCTGATTGCTACTTGGGAAAAGGTGGTCCAGTTAATGAAAAAACTAGTATACACTGGAGCGGATGGGAATTTCTAATTTGTACAAGTTAATAAGCACCATCGAAAAATTCACAGGTCTCAGAGAAACTTCAGGGGATGCCGTAAGATTAGGGGTCGCTTACCCTAACGATCAGACCACAATTGAGGTAAGAAAGTGCCTCATCGCACTGTATCCGAGCAAATTGATTCTATCGGAAGCGGTGCGGCACCACGTCAACTTGATCGTGAGTTATATGATACCTGCCAGCTGGAATTTCAACCGGATCACGGATGATCTACGCCCCAAAATCCGCAGCTTATTAGAAAATCGGATTACCCTGTACGTGCTACCGGAACGGTGGGTAAACATCAAGTCGGGGTTAATTCAGACTCTAACAGAAATCTTCAATTTACAAATGGTTGGGAGTCTGTCGTTTGAAGATGAGGTGAACGGAAGAGTTCAGGCGGGGTTCATTTGCCAAACTACTACTCGGAAGATGACATTTGGGGATTTACTTTTACTAATAAAAAATAAAATGGGCATTCATCCGATCCGTTATTCCGGCAGTGAAGAGACCCTTGTTAGTCGGATAGGGGTAATTCTTGGCAACAGGCTAACTCCAGCCGTTTTTAGACATGGGAAACTGTGGGGGATAGATACAATTATTTGTTCCAATGCTACCTTCCAAACTGAGAGAATGGCGGAAGATTTAGAAATCAATCTAATTGATGTGACCGAGTACACAATCAATTTGGGTCTCCTGAAGTTGACTCAATTACTCCAAATGACACACAAGGATGTGGAATTCACCTTTAAAAATTTGAAGTCGTCCTTTAAAATAATGAAAAACGTTGATTTGCAGGGGTTAATTAACGCAATTCAAGAGAGTTAATTAGGTTAGGGGAAGGTGCTGTAGGACGCAGGTTCGTGAAGTTGAGATGGGGAAATTGGCAGTTTCAGAAGGTAACAGTTCAACCGTGTTCAAAGACGAAGTAAAATTATTTGCGAATTATTCCACCGGCCCTCTATTGTATAGGGTGGGCGCATTTCGATCTTTAGTGAATGCCTTCAGAGGGGCTGTCCATCATCCTGGGACATGTAGTACTGTAATTTATCTCACAGGTGGAGCAGGTTCTGGAAGGACGACGGTCGCAGGAGAATTCGGACGGTTATTAGGCGATCTCATTATGGGTCGTCGTAAATTCAAATACATTCACATTTCTTGTACTGAGGAGAGCGGGTTAGTAAAAATTTTGAAAAAAATTCTTCATAGAATTAATTCGGACAGCGACATTCCGGGCCAATCAATCGAAAGCATTACAAATTGTATTCAGCGAGAGATTCATGCAAAGAATATGCATGTTACGGTGTGTTTGGACGATGCGGATGCATTATTCTCCAAAGATGCGCCTGTTTTAATGAGTTTATTGAAAAAGAGGGGGGGATTTCTGAATGAAATGAATCAATTCTTCTTCATCTTTATTGTCAAGTCGGATAAAGTTAAGAAGAATTTATCGCCTGCTGCTTCTAAAATCTGTTATGGTTCTGACATTCACCTTCAGAAGTATGAGTACAGTGCGATAAAGGGCATTCTTCAGGGGCGGGTGAGTGATGTGTTCAAAGAGGGGGTGGTTTCCGAGCGGTCCATACGGTTAATTGCGATGTTATGTAGGACTTCAGGGAATGTAAGGGATGCAATCACAATCCTTTGGCAGGCGGGAAGGCTGGCTGGTGCAGAAAATTCGAGCGAAGTATCAGAATCACATATCAGGCAGGTATATAAGAATCTAGAACCTTTGCTCGATTTCGGAAAATCACTTGAATTCACATTAACGCAAAAAATGATTCTCTTCGCGATGTTCCTCGTAAATAAACATGAGCTACACGCATTCTTGAGTGAATCTGAAATCTGGGAGGCGTATCAGCGAATCTGCCTAGAATTCGATCTTAAACCTACCACTAAAGAGCGCAGTTTACTTGAGCTCTGGTATCTTGCAGAGGTCATTGAAATCATCAATACCAAACGAGTCTTAAAAACTAGGGCGGGTTCGAGAATGGAAGAGACTCTGTATAGGGTACTTTTACCAAATACGGTGCTTAAACGGCTTTTAGTGTATCATTTAGAAGGCGAGAAGAGTTGGAGTGGGATGCGGAGTTACTTCGTTACTTAGAGGCGGATAGCAGGGAATTGGGTTGAAAATGAGTAAGGAGAAAGCTGTAAGACAAGGAATTGCGTGTCAGAAGAGTGTAGAGGTAAAGGAGTTCCTACACTTTCTTTTCGTTCTAACCCAAGAACTAGTCAATAACAGTTCCCCTCATTTGGCATTTCTCAAAGCGTGTTACAACTACAAGGGGCCTTTGAAACCAATTCTGGGTAGGTATATTGAATTAATTTATTTTAATAGGATATCGTTTAACGAAGGATTAGAAGGTATTCGTAGCGAGTTCCGAGAGCCGCTGCTTGGGGACTTAATTGAGTACCTCTTTCAAGGGATCGAAAGCGATCCCGTAGAGACGGTACGTTACTTGAAACGTTGTATCCCTGATTATTTATTGGCTGAAAATAAAATAGCTGCTTTAAAGATTTCAGTTGATTCTCTCTCAAAAAGGGCAGTTGCCCCACCAGTTGAGGGGCGGGAGGGATTAAAATGAATGGTAGCTCAGAGGGGTCATTGAGATCTGATGTGATAGAAGAAGTACTAACAGGTAATTCAGTTTTCAAGAATAAAAGCGTTCTCGACCATAACTATATTCCTCCAGAACTTCAAGCGCGTGCTCAAGAGTTGAGGCAGTTAGCCAGAGCATACCAGACGTTCACAAAGAAAGAGGAAACTTTTGCGGTTCATCTAGTGATTATAGGTGAGAGTAGCACTGGTAAGACTCTGGTTGCAAAATTTTTTTGTAATAGGCTAATGAAATACGCAAAGTCCATAGGAATCCAGATAAACGCTCTATATTACAATTGTTTTTCTCACAACACGGTAGCCAGTATTTTACAAGATGTTGCAAGGCAGCATGGCTTTAATGGGCGTGGGCTTTCAAACCTCGATATTTTAGCCATTTTGAAGATCCAACTAAAAAGGAGCGGCCAGAAACTTATATTGATCATAGATGAGGCGAACATTCCTAAGCCAGAAAAGGTGGGCGGTCTTATACAATCCACTTCTGCCAATGGTCTCTCTGGAAACTCTCAAATTTCCATAATGTTGATTGCCCGTCTTTCACATGTCTGGAAGCTTCTTGATTCTCGAATTGCTGGGGTTCTAACTAAAAAATTTGTGTTTGAAAAATACACTGAGAATGAAATTAAAGACATTCTATCCCACCGGATTAAGCTAGGGTTGAAGAACCACGTAGTCTCGAATGGGATCCTTGAGGAAATTGTTCAAATAGCTACGAGCAGGAAAAATCTCCACCATGCCCTTGCGATTCTTCGCTCTGCAGGTGAAATGGTAGATGAGATGGGAGCACCTCAGATTACTCTTGACATCTTACAGCAAGTTAGGAAGGGTGTTCTTTATGAAAGTATCCTCCCTCTTTTACAGAAGTTAAGCTTCCACGCATTATTGGCAATAAACGCTATTTCGAGAAGGCTAGCGAATAAAGGTATAAAAGCAACTACAATAAATGAGATTTATGGATATTATCGTACTGACTGTCAGCGGTATCGTGCAAAACCACGTCAAAAACCAACATTCCGCCGTATTATAGGCGACTTGGTGCAACGAAATATTATTGCGGCTAAGGTCGGAAAATTGAAAGCTAGCCCAGGTCGAAGGATGCGAATTACAGGACTCTACCCTCCGAAAGTTCTGAAAGAACTAGCCTCAAAAATTTTTAGAATTTATTTCGGTAAAAGGGAGTTGTGGGGCAATGGGTTTGGAGTTAAGTGCTTAAAAATAGTGAAAAATACCTTTTTGGATAAAGTTAATGGGATGTGAGTTGGTGTCACTCAAGAGAGTAATGGAGGAAGAGTTCAGCAAATGTACCATATTTAAAGATGCGCCAAAATTGGAGATTCATCACACGCCCTTGGAACTCCCTCACCGGGAGTCCGAAATTCGAAAGTTGATACAGACCTTCAAATTTTTAGTTCTTAACCCTGGTAAAAGTGTAAAAGTAGTTATTACAGGCAGCACCGGAACAGGGAAGACGGTAATATCTAAACGGTTTGGAGCACAAATAACAGAAAAAGCGAAAGTGAAGGGTATCAATCTCCAATATATTCATGTCAATTGCCAGAAGTCTCATAAACCCATGATGGTATATAATCAAGTAATTCACCAACTTAACCCTAACGCCCCTAAAAGGGGGTTTTCATCGGGGGACCGCTTACATTATCTCTCCGAGGGGCTTCTCCAGGGAAATGATGTTTACCTTCTCCTGTGTCTGGATGATGCGGATGTCTTAATCAAGAATTATCCTGAAATTATCTACAATTTAACACGTTTGGGGGAAGACGCTTCTACTTCAAAGCAACGCCTCTCGTTAATAACAGTGGCGAAGGATAATGAATTCAAAAAATACTTAGACGCTAGCACGCTGAGTTCATTTCAAAGTGGAACAATCCATTTAGAGAAGTATTCCTTTCCGCAATTACGGGATATCCTTCAAGCTCGAATTAAAGCCGCGTTTCATGACGGGGCGGTTCAGGGAGAGAGTATTGATCTGATCTCAGATTTCGGTGCGGAAGTAGGGGATGCACGGTACGCATTAGAACTTTTATGGGCTTCGGGGCTAAAAGCAGATGAGATAGAATCTCCTATTATAACCCCCGAGCTAGTCAGGCAGGCGAAAATTAGCCTAGAACCAGGGGATAAGAAAATTGTTATCTGGGAACTCGATCTGTACCAGAAAGTTTGCCTTCTGGCAATCGCACGTCAATTAAAAGCGACGGAAATGGCATATTTTACATTTGATCTAGTCCAAAAGCGGATTCAGTCACTTTACCAAGAGTTTAAAATCGAACAACGTGATGAATCTGAAAATCGCTTGATTGTAAAGGAGTTCATCGACTCTCTCCGAATTGTAAATGTGAAAGCGAAACCATCAGAGATTAGATTTAACCGTCTGACGCCCCTGAGGCTAAATATTCCAGTTGCCTTTGAGGGGGAGTTGGAAAGGTGGATTGAAAAAAATGTTGAATTTAGCAGAGGTGAGTGAAAGTGAAAGCTAAAAAGAAGAGCAGTGACAATATTGAGGACGTTCTCTCAGGGAATGCATTCAAGATTTTACTAATATTAGCCGAACACGGGGAATTACATATTCCAATGATCGCTGAAATATCTGGATTATCGCCTAAAGCCGTGCGAGAGCGCCTCAAAAAGCTGTGTGCTGCAAATGTAGTGCAGTACAAATCATTCGGAAAGATAAGAGTTTTCTCAATGAAGAATAGCAGCGTTAGGGGGAGGGCAGTTCTACAGGTGATTGAAGTTTCAAGAAGGGATCCGGGAACAGAAAATTATGAAAAGGAAAAAATAACAGGTGGTTTAAATGAAAAATAGATATTCTTTGAAAAGTTTAATTGAAAAAGTTGGTGTGAAACAGTTTGCATTGTTGTTGCGAATGTTATTAGATAGAATCCCGATTGTCCTATTCGGAAAACAACCGGAGAGCATTGACAATTTGCTAGATCGGATAGTTTCAATTATCCCACATCGTCAAAACTATGTTTTTGGCAAGGATTTTTTACAGTTGGAAGAGTATGAAGAACTTTGTCAGGATGAAATTGAAAATCTAGATACCAAGAGAGCTGTCTTCAGCTCCCTCACCGGAGATTCCCATAAGATTTTCGATGAAATTGAGGATCTGAAAGGTTGGATTATAGGCTTTGACACGTCCAATGAGTTAAAAGAGGGGGAAATTAAATCAAACATGTCTAAATATAATTTTTTAGGCGTCTACATAGGGCTTGAAGAGATTGAGTTGTCGTTGTATGGCCTGAAGGAAAAGGAGGTCGACCTGAAATTCGAGAAAAATTTAATTCAAAAAGCGATTAATAAAACTGATGTTGCCGTTGAGAAGATGAAGCGCGTGTTGAAGAAGAGGGTCAAGGCAGATCCTTCTAAACAAGTGATTAGTAATATCATGGATTTCGAATCCGAAGCTGGGCAAATTCAACAAAACATTTTCAATCAAGAAATAAACATTTTTACTCAAGCGGGTGAGAGGGCATTGGCTATTCTCAACCGTATCACGCTTCTCCGAAAGCTTGGGTACAAAATGAAAATTTCAGGTAAAACATTGCTTGAGACTATTGACTGTGAGGATGTGACTCCAGACAGGTTACTGCAACTTGTACAAGCCGAGTATGGGGAAGATTACTCAGCTTGTATTAAGGGAGGGGGCGCCGCTCGATTTGGGGATCGCATAGACGGGTTTTGGGGTTGAGAGAGAAATGGGAGTGAAGGTGTTGCAAGGCAAAAGTGAACAAAAATCCCATTGTTCAGCGGAAGAAAGCGGATCTACTAAACCTCAATCGAAAATAACACCCCAACTTGACGCGCAAGGTGAGCTATTAGAGAAGAATATACATACCATGAGCGGGGGTAAGCCTAAGTTCACTTTGGAGTTCATCTTTGAGCTAACCCACGAAGCGCTGCAAAATTTAGAACCGATTACTAAAATTATCCCCCACTTCATTTGGATGGGTGTGCAGAAGGCAGTCAGTAAGAAAATGGAATCGAAAAAGCTCTCTAAAAGGGCGAAGCAGCTCGTCGACCAACCTAAACTGGTAAACGTTATAACTAATACTCTTCAAAAAGCGCTATTTACGCTACCCTCGTTTCCGAAAACAAAAGCCAGGGAGATACAATTGAATAAAGCAAATTAGTAAAGGTTACTTCGAGAGATTTCTTTAACTATGCATATCTACGAGAAAATGTGCATAACATATGCCAAGCAGTTCCTGGCGGCTCCATAAACTTTTTTAGGTCGTATGATTTGTATTTTAATAGAGTAATCTTAAATTAAGAGGTTAAAAATGGGTTGGAAGGTAATGGAAGAACCCATTGAAAAGCAGAGGAAAGGTAAGCGGTCCAAGGCTTTAGGTATATTACTTAACATATTTACCTATAATAAGAGAAAACAAATTGATTTAGAGTGGTTAAAGAAGGAATTAACTGAAAATCCTATTAATAAATTTCGAATCTCTGA
>JAEOSY010000203.1 GCA_016840125.1 Candidatus Helarchaeota archaeon
ATACATCCAGGTGGTTATTGATCTCTTGGCATTCTTTTACATACTCCTCTTTTGGTGCATCACTTATCTTGAATGATTTCAAATGTTGTAAGTAATTCTGGAGTTTATCTTCAATCGCATCCAGTATTTGGTCTTTACAATTCTTCAGCTCATCTATTGATTTAATACTATAAAGACTGTCTAACTCATTTAATCTTTGGCGTTCGATTTTTTCAGGTGCCGGACCACCCTTATCCCCCATATCCTTGAACGCACTTAGCATTTGTTCTATGGTTTTTGCATATGGTTGGATACGCATAAGAAATTCATTTTTCACCAAAGCTCCAAACTCAACAATCCCTGGTAACGAGTCTAACCTATTAAATTCCGGTTCAAGTTCCATTCCAAACGCTTCCCATTCCCTTTCAAATTTAGGAATTTCAGTTTCGATCTCTTCTTCGGTTAAACCTTTTGACAAGAGCCGTGTTAAGACATCAAGATTAGTCTTAACCATTTTTTCTAAATTGTAAAACATTGCATTTTTTTTCTCCTGAAACTCCTCAGCTGACTGGATGGATCTCATTATCTCTAATATTTCACCTTTATCCCAATTAGTCTTAACAGCTTGAGTCGTTGGCGGGCTGGGATAGCCACCAGGTTCTTTACCCATTAATTGATTCATTAATTGTTCACCTTCTTTTGCCATGGGTTCTAAACGTTTAAGAAATTCATCTGTGATCGAATCTCCACTCTGGAATATTCCAGGAATGGTGTCAAGACGATTGAATTCTGGTTCCAGCTCCATACCCATTGCTTCAAAATGCTGTTGAAATTTAGTAAATTCAATTTTAATGTCTTCTTGAGTTAAGCCGCTGTTTTGGAGCTCCCTTAAAGTTTTAAGATTGGAACTAACCATCTTTTCTAGACTAGTAAATAAATCATCTTTTTTTTCCATGAAATCTTCAACTGACTGGATCGACCTAATTATCTCCAATGGTTCTTTCTCATCCATGGTTCCACCTTCCAGGAGGGATAGGGGATTACAGGATATATAATGGTTTGTTGGTAAGAGATCGAGGATTATAGATTGAAGTGTGATGTGTGAAATATTATAATGTATCCAGGAGTATTAATGAATGGTATAAGAATTCAATTATTTTCGAGAATTAAAATTATTGAAAGTTTGATAATATTGATTGACCTTAGATGATTTGAAATTTTAGTTACATTTCGAATGTTGAACTTATTTTCTAAAATATTATATAAATGAAAGTATATTCACCCATGTTAATAATTAACATAGCTAGGGAAGAAGGAAGGCTTAGGAAAAATTGTGAAACAGTAATTAGGAAATTAACGGAATGAACTAGTGAAATCTACCTAAATTTCAAGTGGAACAATTAAAAATTTAACCTCGCTTGGGGGATATGAAAGATCAAAAAAATAAATATCTTGGGAGGCAGATATATTGAAAGGAAGAAAGATAAAAAAATTATTAGGTTTTGGATTGGTCGTTATTGTGGTTCTCCTATTAATTATTGGATGTATACCCACGGTATCAGCTAAAGCAAAATATTATAAGCATTGCACTGAAGAACCGGAAGGTGCTGATATATGGTTTTCTATCCAAAACTTGTCTAAACCTGTAGATGTTTGCAGTACATGGGAATATGGTCCAGGCCGCGCAATATTTATTGAGAATAGGGGAAATACCGCCGGGGTAATAACTAAGAAAGTTAGTTGTAGTGGTAATCCAGATGAAATAGATTTTTGGGTAAGGGAAGAGATTGGTCCTAACACACAAATGTCACAGGGTGGATTTAGATCATTTTTTGGAAATGGTACATTTACTGGATTCATAAATAATACAAATGAAGAAGATTATCATGTGTTCAGGATTTCAACTTCAGAAAATTTGGATCCTTATGCTACAGAACAAACCTCCAATACAGATTCAATCATAACCGTCCTAAGTTCAGAGTCATATGTTACCATAAAAATAAATATGGATCATTCAAATCGGCGAATCACATATGTGCTCCAAGATGCAGAAGGAGAGTTCTTTGTAAATATCACTAGTATATATGATGAAACTGTACGGCATTTAACAAACCCTGGAGAATATATTATTTACAATTTTAATGGAAAGCTAGTAGATAAAGGAATGGTCCAATTTGGTGGAACCGAAGAACAAGTGAACAAATTTGAGTTATTGATTCCATCTATCATCTCGACATTGGTAATTTTATTTGCGTTAGTTGCAACGGTCGTCTACTTCAGGCATAGAAAAAAGTAATTAACCTTTTCATTTCACATTCATTAATCACCAGTATTACTCGCTTTGGGCTCGAATAATCAAGATATTGAAAAAAAATGAGAAAAATATGGAAGAAATCGAACGAATTTCATCTAGGAAGGGTGCGTTGATAGAAGTACCCAAAATCCTTAGAATGTGGGAGGCAGATAAAATGATGAGAAGAAGAGTTTTAAGCATGTTTTTGATTGTGATGATAATTGCGACTATTTGTATAGTGATAGTGCCAGTGAATGTAAGCGCCGACGCGGTATTATATATCAAGGGTGAACGTTATGCGGAAAAATGTAAAACAGAAGATAATAAAACTGAGGCCGCGGAATGTTGGGTATACAAATATACTATAATTAATGCTGGCCCTGAGGGGAGTGATAGTTTCAATTGTGTAGAAATAGATTTCCCTAAGCAGTCGCATTGGATTGACTGGGACAGTGTTGGTTCACCGGCAAATTGGGATTGCAGTAAGGATGGGACTGGAAATCCTCGTTGGGAAGGGGATAGGGTATCTTTAGGGGTTGGCGGAACTCTTAATAATTTCATTATAAAAACACATTGTTGGTCGCAAGATGAAGGGGGTGCTAGTGCAATACCAACCGAAGGAATACAAAGCTATTTTATCTTAAAAGGATGGGAGGGTGACCCACAGGTCACTATTGGAATGGGTGAAGTACTTGCCACAAAAGTAACACCCAAAGTCAAGGATAATGGAACAGGCTATGACCCAAAATACCCGGCATCCCACTCATTCGATAAAGATCATACCACATTTGCCAGAACTACTGGTAATGCAAACACAAATTGGATCATCCTCGATTTGGTAGTAGTTCGTCGCACCCGTGCTATCAAGGTCTATGCATCGAATTCGTCTGTTTATGCATCTCCGGCCAAGATAGAAATAGCGGTTGGTGCTGATGACGAAGGATTTATCGATCAAGTGATTGGTGTTGTTAACATTCCCCCGGTAATAAATGAGGAGATCGTTAAAGTCGATCTGGGCAAATTTATCGAAAAGCGCTACATTAAAATATCAATCGTTAGTAAATGGGTTGGTCCAGAAACTGAGGGAAATGCAACAGGTGCTGAATTTGCAGAAATTGAATTTCCAACCTATGGAGAACCGGCGATCATCACCCCATTCGGTGGTACCGAAGAACCAGTTGATAAATTTGAAATTCTTACACCTTCGATTATATCTGCTATAGTGATCTTATTTACTTTGGTGGCATCGATTATCTATTTCAGATTCAGATGGCGAAAAAAACAATAAACCTTATCATATCATATTCATTAATTGCCAGAATTGCTCGCTTTGGATTCGAATAATTAAGATACTGAAAAAATGGAGGGAGAAAAATATGAGAGAAATCGAACGAAGAGCGTCAAGAGGGGACGCTATGTTAGAAGTACTCAAAGACCTGAGAAAGGGAGGAGATGAAAAAATATGAGAATAAGAAAGAGAAGAATTCTAGCTATAGTAGTTTTAGTAATGCTATTCTTACTCCTGATGGTTCCAATGGTTGAGAATGTAGTTGCGGAACATACATCAACAGTGGGAAGTGGACATCAAAAATTTGGAAGGGCACATCTATATACATACACTGTTACCAACACAGCAAAGTGGGACAAGAATAATATCACCAATATTAATATTACTAAGACTAAAGATGCTGACGTTAGGG
>JAEOSY010000204.1 GCA_016840125.1 Candidatus Helarchaeota archaeon
GGATCGAAGCCAGCGAGAACGCCAAGGTCAGGGATAACAGGGAGATCGGAAAAGGGGACGCAGTCGCAAACGGGTGTAACGTCTAAAATTAGATTGAGATAGGCAAAATTTTCTTTTCCAACGGTGTCTATAACAGCTTTTGCAGCATCTGCAAAACGTATGGAGGCATCCTTACTATCAGTCCATTTTAATGGGATTGCACCTTTATCACGGCAAACTTCATTGCAACCCACGCAGCGATAATCTTTACAGCGTTCTGGTAGTATTGTATAATCTTCAGTGATTGCATCCGCAGGACAGATGTCCCGACACTTACCACATTTATCACAGATAGATTTGTCGATTTGAGGGGTTTCATTATAAACATGAATCATATATTTCGAGGGTTTGGCGACACAACCCACCCCTAGGTTTTTCAAAGCGCCACCTATCCCCCCTCGTGGATGGCCCTTCACGTGTGCTACAGAAATAACCTTGTCCGCTTCTGCAATCATCTTTGCAACATACACTTCCTTCAATTGCTGCCCCTCGACCTTAACGAGTTTATGATCAAACCCTTGCAGACCATCTGCAGGAATAAGGGGAGCCAAGCACGTTTCAAACGTATAGCCAGCAACCTGAGCTAACTGAAGCCGTCCTACCCCATAGTTACGGGGTCTTCGCATACCTAATCCCACACTCTCTGTTAGAAAAACATAGGCACCTTTTTCCTTGAGTAATTCAACGATCTTCCGGATGAAAATACTTCTGATCGTGCGAGTGGTTGTAAGAGTCCCCCAATGCATCTTAAGGGCGACTTGATCGTCCTTTTCAACAATATTGAGAATCCTACTTTTCTGAATCAACTTTTCCATTTTCTTAATTAGGCTATAATCTGGCTGAAACCAAGATTGCCGCCCATGTGCCACTTCAGTGAAGGGAATGTCGGCGCGTGCATCTGTATAGTAAATTTCACTCATATCTATCACCTCTATTATCAAATTCCGAATGCTTCATCATAACTATCTATTTCAACCGCGTCATCTTCGAGAGGAACCTCATCTATTCCCTCTATTCCATCTATAATCGATTTAAGCTTGACATCTTGAAAATCGGTACGTAATGATTTAACGATTCCAAGGGTTATCTGTAAAATTTCCCGGGCGTCCTTTCCTGAAAGAATCGGCTCCGCATCCTTTTTGATAGCTTCAATAAAATGTTTAGTACTATTAATGAAACTCCATTTCCAATTCGTTTCCATATCACATTCACCATGCCACTCACCCTTGGAGTCGATCCAATACAACCCTGGAGCTCCTGGACCACCACATCCACACCCTACAAACATATTCCCCGTGCAACCATTGATAAACATGATTCCCTTAGATCCTTGAATCTCGACGAACTCTTCACATCCATAGTAATCCGATTGGATAGGTAGTTTAGGTCCTACTGAAAGATTCCAAAGTCCATATTTCGCAGAAGATTTGGTTTTATAAATGACCACCGCGGGCATATCCGAGACTTTGATCACTTTATAAATACGATAGCCACCAGCCCATGCCTGAACACTCCTGACGGGTCTATTTAAAAACATTCGGATTACCGAATGCTTATGATAACCATCATCAACCATATTTGGCATTTTGTAGTTGTTTGCTTCTTCTATGCGCCATTTCCAAGTCATAAGGGGTACTTTCCAAGAAGAAAGCGGGCGGATTGAGCTCCACATCCGATAATTGACTACATAGACATCCCCAATAACCCCCTCTTTGATTAATTCCATCGCCCGAACGTAAGGGGGGTGGAATCGAAAATTTTCAAAGACCTTAAATTTTACTCCTGCGTTCTGTGCAGCGCTTATCATTGCATCCATTTCGCTAAGCTTAAGGGCGGGAGGTTTTTGCAAACTTACATGCTTCCCCGCCTCGCAGGCAGCAATTGTTATGGGCATATGTAGCTTGTGAGGGGTTAAAATTTCCACAATATCCACATTGTCATCTTTCATGACATCTAGGTAATCTTTATAAACGACTTTTGCACCCCAATCTTCAGCTGCTTTCCTTGCTTTGCCTCTTTTTTTATCGCACATGGCATAAATCTCAGCATCTGGGTGATCCACATATCCTAAGGCATTCAACGATAGAATACGACCCGTTCCGATAAACGCGACTCGTAATTTACTCATTTTCAGAACCTCAGACTTTGCACTCCGCTCATTTCCGACCAAACCCTTGGTAATATTTTCAAGGTCATTGGAAAGAGGATTCTAACTAGCAATTACTAATTCTATAAATAAGTACTGTTGCGTGTTTTGAATTTTTGGTAGGAAATAATCTCCCAACAACTTCTCACCAACTTTTTATTCCATCAGTTTGTTATTTAATAGTAAGCTTGGGTCTTTGTTTGGTGGGAGTTTATCCTATGTTATCAAATCGGGAAAAAATGTACGATGTTATCGCAAAAAGTGAGACACTTTCGGGGTTGAATGCGGTATTAAATAGCTTAAACATCGATCATCTTCAAAAGAATGTGAGGACTTGGAGTAACGCTAGAGGTTTCCTCCTTTCTCCGGAGATTACGTTGGAACAACTAAATAACATTTACGTCAAATGCGTTGTTCGTCAAAAGTTACTTGCGATGGAAGAGTTAGACGAGGTTGAAGATATCCTTAATACATCCATAGTGGAATATAAACCGTCTGTTGTAAAAACATGGGCTGATCTAATTGGATTCTTGAACGAGTTAGATCTTGAACCTTTTTGGGCCCTCCATAAAACTCTCAAATGGATCCTCCCGATCACAAGCTGTGAGCATATCTTTCTTTCGACCATTCGGGGATGTTCTACCCGGTTTCGTGACCTTGGGATTCAGTTTAGTTCAAGGGATCTGAATTCTTGGGATAATGCCAAGCGCTGGTTATTCCAGCAAGCTGAAGATAACTTGGCTCATTCATGGGATTAGGGTTTTTGCTGAGGGTTCTCGTACGATAAAGCTCTCCCGAACTAAGGGATATCGCCTGATCCAGGAACTATTGGAAGAGAATATAATCAAGGAAGTGACCCCTTGGTTCGTCGAACCTAAAGGATTTGACAAAGAAGATGGAATAATTCGGTTTTTTGGTCGCCCCAAGCTCTATATCGTGCAGTTTGAATTTAAGATTTCACATCTTAGCAACAAGATCTGTGGCAAATGTCAATTTTTCACCCGCACCAACCGGTGTGCCATCATATCATCTCGCTAACGAAAGTCCTGAACGCATTCCGCATTCAAAACTAAAAGAATTAATCTTAGATAAATATGAATCTCCACAATTAAGGATTCACCCCCGCATGATAGCTTGTGAGAGTTTCCATGAGAAAAAAAAGGATTATGAACTCAAATCGATCCGAAAATACATCGACACCCAGTATCAATTGTCAAGTACTGAGGGGGAAGTGATCGAGGAGATCGATCTGCTTTCCTGCAGAGAATGTGATGGAGAGATGCGCTACTCCCCTACGGCAAGAACTCTAAAATGTCCGAAATGTCATTCAAAATATACTCACGTGACAAAACCGGATGGTACAACGGTTTTAAAAGTCAATGTGGATGTTCGCAAGGCAAAGAAAGAGGAATTGCGGCGAATCTGTGGGATAATGGAGGAAGATGAGTCTTTAAAGAAGAAGAAGGCAATAACAAAGCGCTATAGAGCCACCATTAACAAACGAAAGAGATCGTCTGAAAAGGTTCTAAAGAAAAAAAACGAGATAGATTATGACCCTAAACTCAGGGAAAATCTCCAGCATAAGTACGGCAAGGTAGAATTTTACCGACCGCGAATTTTAGCTATTCTGCTAAGCTGTATTCTGGCTACCCTCGAATTGAAGGCGTTTGGGATGGTTGAGGATTGGGTGATCGATCGGCACGTGTTTGGTCAACTAGAACAATTCCAGAAATGCTCTAAATCCTCCACGATTAAGCAACTTCGAACCGCAGAACGTGTCATTGCCAAGCATTATTGGCAAGTTTGTAAAAAGATCTTCAAGCAGCTTGGTTTCAAACTTTCAAATCGTAAATTAATGCGCTATGTGAGGGAATTTTTAGAACAACCCTTCCGGGGTTCCAAGGGTTACACGCCGGGGAACTGCCTCATCAATAACATCCATAAAATCTGCTACGAGCGGCTCCGAATCCTATTGACGAAATACGGCTATGGCTATGAATGTCCAGGAGTCGCTGAACATACTAATACGAAGTTTGGAATAGTGCTCGATTTATCCGATTTCGTGAAAGTTGCGTACCGCTTCGAGCTTATTTACGCGATCTGCGAGGGACGAATTACAGAAAATAACCTTCACTCCATCTTAGGGCGCCATGATCAGGAGATTCATCTAACAAAGAGACCTACATTCACAGAATTAGAGCGTATTGTTCGGATAACAGATCACAAAGTAATTTATACTACCCAGGGAGCTTCAAATCGCAAGTTTCGGGGTGTTCGATTGGGGAACGCCTTTGAAGAGTTTGTGGGTCAGTTAGCTCAAGATCTCATATATAAGGAGGAATTGACTTCTGTTTTCCTCTATACTCCCAATGTGGATGATTATGGACTTGTAAAGGATATCTTACAGGATTATCATATCACCATTCCTTGTCTTTCTTCTGCCTAACCTTTCCCTCAACTTTTTACCTAAGAGCTCCCTGATAAAATTTATAATGGATAGATACACAGAGTCCATTATAGGAATTCCAGGGTTCGAATTAGCGTATCTCCTGTTCGGGTTGGTTACAGCTTCAGCACTATGGATTCGTCTACGGTCTAGAGAACATCCAAGTAAATTGATTTAAGATATAACATATTATATTGCATCTAGAAATAGATAATTCTTTTCTCTTTTCGTATTTATTCCCTTTTTTTCAATCTAAATTAAGCGAAAACCCCATTATCTCTTTAATTTAAAGCCGGTCATTTTCAGAAAAAGGGCGAATGGAATAAAATAAATATAAGATTAAAAAAATGTGGGGTTTAAATATTATGATAGTATACATGTTATTGATAAAAATGACGGTAGATCTTAATAATTTTGTTGAATTAGAAACAGAAAAAATGCGCAAAAGTGAGTCAGAAGAAGAGGAAATGCGCAAAACGGCAAAATGCGCAAATCCAGTTGAAATTACCTTCTTTTGTGAACTTGAGGGATATGATATAAAAACGTTGAATACGACAACTGGGAAGGGATCTTATATGCTCAAAGTCGGGCAGAAAAACGTAGTCGTTTCCTATACCTCAAAAAGAACGACCAAGCAGAAAAATGTTCCTCTTACTCTATATAAAATGAAGGGATTACGAGGTTTTCTGCGCAGGGCTGCTGAGGCGCGGCTGTTGAGGCATGGAAAAAGTCCTTGCTGTCCAACTGCTAATTATCCGCACGAGGAGATTCTAGAAAAACATGTCGAACTGGGGTATCATGAACAAGGAACATGTACACCAATGTGTATGGTGCGGCGACTATTTGGGAGTTTGTATAACCCTGCTTCGATCAAAATCACACCCCCCTATATTGCCAAAGCCACCCTTGAAAATATCCCTACCGAAGTGAATCAATACTTGGATGAGAATATCAAGACAATTTTTGGATTCGATTATTGCGTTGTTTTTCACAATGGGGAGTCGACACTCAAGGTGGAAACATTTAACATCATCAATCGAGCAACAGAGATGGCAGTTAATAACTTCATGAAGCATACTGCAAATGGGACCTTTCCATTCAAAGTGGTCTTTTCACTGAATTCTGGGACGGGACAAGAATTTATCGAAAATATCGGTTTTTTCCTTGCATCACTTAATGAGATCAATCGAGAGAACGGAATACAAATCGGAGCGGATAAGAATAACGGCTCTGGGCAAGTCAAAATTCACGTCAAGGATTTCAAAATAAACCAAAAAATCCCTGAGATAGAAGGATTTGTCAAAAATGAGAAGAGTCAGGAACACACTGTTAAATTCGGTGATGTAGAAATTCAAGATTCCATAACAGAATATTACCTAGAATCCACCTTTGGAAAGTATGCTGTAGATGCATTTAATGCACTTGTGGGGATTTAAGCGTGCAATTTTTACGTGCTGAGTTCCAAATAATAAATCCGCTAGTGCATAATACACAGTTTATTAGTGGAAATTACTTTCATCGTAACTTCAATCATAACACCAATGACTTCGGAGTCATTGTTGAACAAAGGAAAAGGGATGTAGTAGAA
>JAEOSY010000205.1 GCA_016840125.1 Candidatus Helarchaeota archaeon
ATGAGGTAAGAGAATGTTACAACAAACTGAAAAACAGGATAAAATTATTGAACAACTCGGGAAAATAGTGGGGAAAGAGTTTGTATCAAATTATCCAGAAGAGCTTCTTATTTATTCATATGATATGACGGAACACCCCCCTCATAGCCCCGACTATGTTGTCATGCCCCAAACTGTTGAAGAAATACAAGATATCATGAAATTAGCTAATAAAAACAAGATTCCAGTTGTACCATTTGTAACTGGAGCGAATATTGGTGGTTTAACCATCCCTCAGAAAGGGGGATTAATAGTTGATTTAAAACGGATGGATAGAATTCTTCACGTAAATACTGACGATATGTACATGATTATCGAGCCGGGAGTCACCTTTGGTCATGTTAATAAATGTTTTAAGGAGGATTATCCCGATTTTAGATATTGTTATCCCTTTGCACCACCCTTTGCTTCTGTCGCAGCCAATGCATTATTAGGTGGCTTGAATAATTTAAGCTTGAAATATGGTTGCATGTCGGAGGTTATTAATGGGATTGAAGCCGTCCTCCCAAATGGGAAATTAGTCAAAATTGGTACTTGTATGTGCTGGGACGATCAATGGTGGGGACGCGCCCCGATGCCTGATTTGTTAGGGTTATTTACATGTTGGCAGGGCATGAGCGGGATAGTGACGAAGATCGCGCTTCAAATCTGGCCCAGGAAACCAATACGTGATTATAAATTCATTGTATCGAACGATCTTATGGCAACCTATAAGTTAGTAAAGAAATTGGCAAGAACCGAGATAATGAATGATATTCTTTTAACATCGATTGAAACAATGAAAATGGCTCTTGCAGTTCCATTGGGTAAGGCGGTTCATATTGAGGGAGAGCCACGTTGGGCTACAATTTTAGATTTTTCGGCTAATACGCAGAAAGAATATGAAGCAAAGGCAGAAATTATTGAAAACACATTTAAAGAACTGAAAGCCGTTGATCCAAAGGCAGCCTATAGCTCAGTCGAAGCGGTGGTTAAGATGTTTGGTGAAAAGTTTAACGCGTTTCGAAAAATGCCTATGACCATTGGGGGAATGCTCGAATACGGTGGTTTAACGTGGGTGGGCACTTATATGACCTCGAATCCCGAAACTGTAGTCAAGGGAGTTCATACCGCATTTGATCTTATTGAAAAATATAATTTTGAGAAATGTTTATACACGAGAATGATGAAAGGCGGACACTACTACGCCTTTCGGTTCTTATTACGTTTCTCTAAGGAGACTGAGGGTGAAACTGAACGGATGCGCCAATTAAATCAGGAATTATTTGAATCCTTATTCGAGTTGGGAGCATTTCCGTATAAAACACCCGCAGAATTCACCGACCAAATTCTAGAACGCTGTGATAAGAACTGGGCCGAATTACTGAAAACGGTAAAAAATGCGATAGATCCGAATATGATAATGAACCCTGGCAGGTGGGGTTTTAAATGACCGATGAAATAAGTAAGTATAAAGAAGAAATATATAGTTGTACCAGATGCGGCACGTGTAAGTACATTTATCATATCTATGATGATTCATGCCCATCGGGTGTTAAATTTAGATTTGAGACCTATTATCCCTCAGGAAAGCTTCATCTCGCAAGAGGACTCCTTGAGGGGAAGCTTGAGTGGAGTGACCGAATTCGGGACATCATTTATGCTTGTCCGACGTGTGGAAATTGTACAGTCCAATGCCAGTCAAGACAGCATGAAGTACTTGTAGATATATTCGAGGCTCTGAGGGCGGATGCAGTGAAGCATGGTGTCGGACCCCTACCGAACCAGAAAGTTTTCGCAGATTCAATTGAGAAAGAACATAACCCCTATAAGGAAGCCCATGCAAACCGGTTGAATTGGAAGGAAGGGATCGAAAGTGAAGTTCCCCAAAAGGACCAGGCAGAAATTCTCTACTTTGTGGGCTGTACGTCATCTTATCGGCAAAAAGAACTTGCTCAGGCTACGGTTAAAATCCTCAATAAAATTGGAGCTGATTATACCGTATCTGAAGATGAATGGTGTTGTGGGTCCCCACTCATGCGCACAGGTCAATTAGAAGTAGTCGAAGATCTTGTGAAACACAATCTGGAGCTCATTAAGAAGACAGGCGCTAAAAAGGTGGTTTCTTCATGTGCGGGCTGCTATCGAACCATGAAAATAGATTTTCCTAAATATGCGGAGCAACTGGAAGGGGTTGAGATCCTTCACATCACTGAATTTCTGCAGCAAATGATTGAGGCAGGGAAGCTAGAGTTACCCAAAAAGCTAGAAAATACGATTATTACTTATCACGATCCATGTCATCTGGGACGCCATTCTGGGGTTTATGACGCCCCACGGGCAGTAATCCAAGCCATTCCAGGAGTTACGTTTATTGAAATGCCTCGGATTCGAGAGAATGCGTGGTGCTGTGGTGCTGGTGGGGGTGTGAAGGCTGGTTTCAAAGATTGGGCCGTTGAAATTTCAGATGAACGGATCAAAGAAGCAGAAGGTACAGGATGCGCCATATTGTTAAGTGCTTGTCCTTTTTGCAAGACGAACCTAGAGGATGCGATTAAGGATACTAATTCAAACCTCAAATTCATGGATATCGTCTCCTTATTAAATGAATTACTTTAATTAATCAATCAAATAGGATGAAAGAACAGTGGAATTTGATAATTTAGAGTTTGTAAAAACAGCCAGCATGCTGAAAAATGCATATATTGACCAATGGAAAAAAGAAAACAGAAAAGTGGTCGGATATTATTGTTCCTATCTCCCCGAGGAAATTATCCATGCGCTGGGAATGCTCCCTTTTCGAATTCGAGGAACAACCTGTAAAGATACAGTACTGGCAGATGCTATCGTTTCCCGGTTTAATTGTAGCTTTATGAAAGCCACCTTAAATTTAACCCTCGACAAACAATATGATTTTCTAGATGGAATGGTTTGCTCAAATAGTTGCGATCATATTAGGCGAATGATTGACATATGGAAAGCTAAAGAACTTCCCAGAAAGGAATTTCCCTACTTCTTCTTATCTATCCCACATGTGCTTACTGAAGAGGGGCTAGAATGGATTAAAACGGAGTTTAAATCATTTAAAGAAGGGTTAGAAAAAGTTTTCAACTCTAAGCTGACTGATGAAAGCCTGAAAAATTCAATAGATGTTTACAATACCAATAGACAATTATTGAGGGATATTTATCAACTTCGAAGTGGGAAAGATCCCAAAATCACAGGGACGGACTTCACGAAGCTCATGATAGCTAATACCTCAGCCCCTAAAGAAAAATGTAATGAGGAACTAACCAAAATCAAAGGAATTGTAAAGGAGCGAGAGAGTTTAAAAGATTATCGAGCTCGACTCATGCTCGTTGGTAGTTATGTTGATAACCCTAACTTTATAAAAATCTTTGAAGAGGTTGGAGGACTCATAGTTACAGATTCCCTTTGTTATGGAACCCGTTACTTCTGGGATCAGATTGAACCCTCCGCGAATCCTTTATTGGATGTCGTCAGGCGTTATTATCACAAAGTTTCTTGTCCGAGAATGATGGACAGCCATCCCGCGCGGTTGGATTTTATTAAAGAACAAGTTAAAAATGCGAAGGTTGATGGCGTTATCCTTCAACGGATTGAGTTCTGCGATTTACATGGGGCAGATAACATGTTATTCAGCCACGATTTGGAGGCATTGGATATCCCAGTACTCAATATTGACAGAGAATATTTGATGAGTGATGTAGCTAGGTTTAAAACACGGGTTGAAGCCTTCATAGAACAAATTTTAGTAGGATAATAAAAATGAGAGATAGAGTAAAGCCCTTTGAAGTTTTTTATAATGCTGTTAGATTAACAGTTGATATGGTTGAGCGAGTCACAGCTGGAGATGAACAAGCAGCCATGATCAGTTTTTTACGTAATGCTGAAAGTGTTTTAGAGAGACATCTTGAGGGGGTTCGAAGGGGCAAACCGGTTATTGGTTATCATTTCGCCCTCCCCGGAGAAATGGCTGCGTGTTTCGATGCAGTACCACTCTGTTCAGAAGCAGTCTCATATCTCTTTGCGGCGTTATTCCCAAATGGAGCAGAATACTATTATGATAAAATCCATTCCTTTGGTTCGCCTTATCATTCATGCACTGCCCAAAAAGGATTGATGGGATTGTGGTTGGACCACATGGCAGATTTTGATGTAGTGCTGTGTCCTACCGCCCCCTGTGATAATACAGTTGCAAGTTATCAATTTTTTTCAAATCATGGAAAAGTCCCTCTTCTTATTGCCGACATGCCTTACTATCGAACGGAAGAGGCGTATCAATATTTTGCTAACGAGATATCTAATAATATCAACGAAATGGGTAAAATCCTTAATCAGGAACCTAATTGGGATAATTTCAAAGCTGCAGTTAATAACAGTAATAAGGCTCAAGAATATTTAATGGAAATAAATGAGATGAGACGTCACGTTCCCTCACCCATTGAGAGTATGATAAACCTTTTGATTACGGGTGCCACGGTTATACTGACTGGTACTCCAGAAAAGGCTATGTTTTTGAAGGATGTACGGGATCTCATGCAGAGGCGAATTAAAAATAATGAGAGCCGTACGGGAGAAGAACACTTTCGATCACTATGGCCCAATATCTCCCTCTTCTTTGACCCTGCACTCTATGAATGGATGGACCGCGACCTAGGCATGACGTACCTCCTTGATGTCTTCAATTATTACTTCTATGACCCCATCTACAGCAAAAACATTGATGATATGATACTCAGCTTAGCTAAGCAATGCATGAATTACCCGATGACGCACCAAGCTCAATCCTTTATTGATGTGATGGTTGAAGATACTCTATGGGCTGCGAAGGAATATAAAGCGGATTGCGCCATTATGACAGGTCACTTAGGATGTAAGCAGATAGCAAGTGCGATTCAACTCATCCGAGAAATACTTCGCGATGAATTGGATATACCCATGCTCACTATAGAAGTCGATATCGGAGATAAACGCTTTACTTCCATCGAAAGCGTGAAATATGAAATTGCTGAATTCGCTAAAACGCTTCTTTAACGTTCTACAAGTAGAAGCAAGCTGAATATTTTATTATTGAAATTTCATAATAGGGTGAAGCGGAATGTTGAATCGTGCCATGGATTGGAGTTATGAACGAATAAAATTATCGGTCATTGCAAATCTTCTTAGGTTAGCGGTTGATGTTTTTGGGGTGCCCGAAGATAAAGATAAGCTAATTTCATTAGAGGGAGAAGAATTTGAGTTAGAGTTTCCTGCATTAAACGGATCAATTATAATTCAACCCCAGGGGAACCGCGTTCTAACCCAAGTAGGGGCGGCTGAGGATCCAGCTGCGAAAATAATTATCAACGTGAAAGACGAGAAAATAATTGATGTGTTAGAAGATGTAACAAAATCATCTCCAAGATGGGGAATAATCAAGCTTTTTTTTAAGTATATTTTGTGGAGACGAATTAAAATCAAAGGATCCTTGAGAAAAGCAGCCAAGACGTTTAAGGGTATGAGGTTTGGTGGTAACGAAGAGTTTGAAAAGTCCGATAAATAGGTAAAAGGAAGATTTATGGGATGTAGAGCGATGAAAGGAAGGGAAAGAATAAAACCGTATGGAATCATGTATCAAGCAATTAAAATCGCAGATGAGCTGATAGAACGGTTTTCCCCTGAGGATGATATGCTAGGATTAAAAAGTTTCATGCATAATGGAATGGCGGTATTGGATCGGACACTTCGGCAAGCGGATGAGGGGAAACCCATCGTGGGGTATCATTTTGCCTTTCCCGCAGATATAATACACTGTTTCGACGTGGTGCCATTCAATTTTGAAGCAGTGCCCTATACGATGTCTTCCGTATTACTGAACGGGGCGGAACATTTCTATGATAGAATAACAGCATTTGGTCACCCGTACCACGCTTGCACATCACAAAAGGGGATTATGGGATTCAGCTTAGAAGGTATGGTGGATTATGATCTCGTCTTATGCCCTACAGCGCCTTGTGATAACACAATAGCTAGCTATCAGTTCTTTTCAAATCATATGAAGGTGCCACTTCTTATCGCAGATATGCCCTATTATAGAACGGAGAGCGCCTATGAGTTTTTTGCAGGCGAACTCTGGAAGAATATTGAAGATATGAGTACAATCCTAAACCAAGAACCGAATTGGGATGGATTGAAGGCGGCAGTGAATAATAACACGAAGGCACAAGAATATTTAATTGAGATAAACGAGATGCGAAGGTATGTCCCTTGCCCAATTGAGAGTATAACGGTTGTTCTGATTACTATGGCGACCGTCAGTATGCCCGGTACTCCCGAGAAAGTGCAGTTCTTCAAGGACCTCCGCGATTTAATGCAAAAACGAATAAAAAACAATGAAGGTCGGACAGGGTTTGAGAAGTTTCGTTCCATCTGGCCCAATATCTCGCTCTTTTACGACCTGGGGTTATATGAATGGATGGACCGAGTCCTAGGTATGTCGTATATCATGGATGTTTTCAACCACTATTATTATGAGCCAATCAAGAGCAATGATATCGATAAAATACTCCTAGGAATAGCTAAACAGGCCATGAACTATCCGATGACTCATCAGGCACAGTCCTTCGTCGATATTATGGTGGAAGATACTCTTAGGGCAGCCAGGGATTATAAAGCGGATTGTGCCATTATGACCGGGCACTTAGGTTGCAAACAGGTTGCGTCTATTATCCAAATTCTTCGAGAAATCTTGCGAGACGAACTTGACATTCCCATGCTTACGATTGAAGTCGATATTGGTGATAAACGCTTTGCCTCCATTGAAACCGTGAAGTATGAAATTGCAGAATTTACTAAAACACTCCTAGAATAACTCGATCAAAGTGATATCATTGAAAAAAACCGTGAAACCCTATGAAATGATGTATAACCTGCTCGGGTTAACCCTCGATTTAGTGGAACGCATTGTTACTGAGGACGAGCAAAATGTCTTGAAGAGTTTTATGAAGCATACGATGAATGCATTCAAGCGGACAATTGACCAAGCTGAAGCGGGCAAACCAGTTGCAGGGTTTCATTTCGCATTTTCAGGGGATATACTGGGAGCGTTTGATGTAGCGCCCTTCTGCATTGAAGCTGTTCCATACTTGATGTCCTCAATGATGCCAAATGGGGCAGAGTATTTCTATGATAAGGTAAATGCATGGGGGCACCCCTACCACGCATGCACTTCCCAAAAGGGAATCATGGGAATGGTGCTGGATGGGTTGGTAGATTTCGATTTTATTGTATGCAGTTCATCCCCTTGTGATAATTCAGTTTCATCCTACCAATTCTTTCTCAATCACATGAAAATACCCGTTTTTATAGCGGATATGCCCCAGAGTAGAAGTGACCGTGCTTACCGGTATTTTGCCGGAGAACTTGGACGACAACTTAATAAAATAGGCAATCTCATTGGGCAAGAGCCAGACCTTGAAAAGTTTAAAGCGGCGATAGAAACCAACCGCCAGGCGCATGAGTACCTCATTGAGATCAATGAAATGCGCCGGAAAGTGCCCAGCCCCATTGAAAGTATTGTGAACTTGATAGTAACAGCATCCACAATTTTTCTCCCGGGTATGCCTGAGAAAGCGCTCATCTTCAGGGACATCCGGGATTTAATGCAAAAGCGGATTAAGAATAATGAGAGCCGACCTGGGTACGAAAACATCCGGTCCGTCTGGCCAAATATCGCCTTCTTCTTTGATATTGGCTTCTACGAATGGATGGACCGAGAACTGGGTATGAGCTTTTTAATGGACTGCACTAATAATTATTATTTCGACCCAATTGACCCAAAAAATAAGTCGATGGATGAAATTTTTTATGAGTTTTCCAAGCAAGCCATGAACTCACCAATGACAAGACAAAGCTTGCACTTTTTAGAAACTATGATTGATGATGCGCTTTGGGCTGCAAAAACGTATCAAGCAGATTGTGCAATCTTTACTGCGCATCTGGGATGTAAGCAAGTAGCCTCAGCGGTTCAGCTCATTCGAGAAGCTCTTCGAGACGAGCTGGGGATCCCGTTGCTCACCATTGAGTGTGACATCGGCGACAAACGGGTGACCTCCATCGAGTCTATTAAATACGAAGTCGCGGAATTTACGAAAACCCTATTATAACGTTTTTTACCAAAGAAAAAAAATACGCTTTATTGGAAATAGAGTTTTTCTAATCGCCCTTATTCCATTTATCGCGATTCCCCAAACCAATTGCAATGTATGCTAATCCTAAACTAAGGAAGGGAAGTCCAACAGCTATATATAATTCCGTGAATAATGCGACAACCATCCAAGAAAGTCCCATAGGCATTAAGACGATCCCTATTATGAAGAAAACGCGGTAGTTTACCTCTCCGGCATTAACGCCACTCTCTTTTCTTTTCCATAGTACAACTATCATTGCAATCGCTATAATTATTATTCCAATTATCAAAGCCGCAAAAATCAATCCACTCATGGCTTTTTCACCTCCTTTTTTTCAATTACAGTTGAATCTTCAGAGTCTGTAAAGTTGAAAAAAAGCTCATCTATAGTGGTTCTGAGAGCTCGAGCTATTTTATGGGCTAAAATGAGGGAGGGGTTGTACTTACCCTTTTCCAAATAGAGAATTGTTTCCCGTCTAACACCTACGGCTTTTGCGAGATCTTCTTGTCTCATGTTATATCGTGCCCTGAACTCTTTGATTCTTGTTCTGAATTTCATTATGCATCGCCTTTTCTTTCATAATACCATCTCAAAAAAACAAATGAGATACAACATACCACCATAATTGAAATTACAGTCCAGCCAGAACCAAGTTCAGGTAAATCGAGAAACTCCGTTCCAATTACGTTCCATACCACTAATGATATCATGAAAATATAGCTAATCCATAAGGTACCTAAAGCCGCTTTCCCACTGAGCCTCGAGGTTCGCTCGTCACCTCTAGGATAACCCGCCTTTTTGTCTTTATAGAGTTTCCACACAACAATAAGTCCAACAAGAACCACAATAACTGCATTTAAGATTATAATCAATGGCCATCCAATACTGTTCATTTCTACCATTCTCCAAATTATTTCTAACATTATGTTGTGTTTTTCTAATATAATGTTACACATTTCTAACTTATAAATATTTCCCCTCTTAGAAAACCTAATCAAATGTTACATCGCAAAAAAAAATAAACGTATTAAGTCCGATGTATAAACTAACAAAAAAGAAATCAGGTTTTGATTATGGCGGAAAATGAACCCAATTTTGAGCGATACCTACAAACCTTATTTGATACCATAAGTCTTTATACGGATGCAGTCAAAGCAATATCTTTAGTATCAGGGGAGGGCTTACCCATAGCAATGGTAAATCGTGAGGGGGAAAGTTCAAATGAAGGTTTAATCGCAAATATGGCAGCCAGTACCTATGCACTGGGAGATCGCGTTAATATTGAGCTAGTTCATGGAGATTTTGAACGGGTCATAGTGCAAGGGAAGCGGGGTATATTTTTAATAGCTCAATGCGGCTGCGGAGTATTAACAATCGTGTTTGACAAGTTTAGAACTTTGCCCCAGTTAGTTTACCGTGATATCAGGTTAATTGATGAAATTCGGAACCAGCTCGCAGCCTTGTTAGAAGCATGAAGATTAAATTAAAGGATTATGAAGGAAGGAGATTATTATTTTGGAAGAAATCAAAAAATTGCTAGCCGAAGAGGAGAAGGTATTGTGGAGTAGCACTCCAGATCCGAACACAACGAGAAGATCTATTCTATATCGTGCAATCCTTGAGTTGGCTTTTTCTATTTTCATTATTCTGATGTTATATACTCTACCCTTCTGGGGTCTATCTACTCATTGGACTGAGTTACCACCTTTAATTTTCCTATTGAACTTCGGTACGGGTACGGTTATAGGTTTAGTTCTTCTCTTCTTTTTTATTCGACATTTTCGGAATCGTAAATATAAGAACGTCTTTTATTTATTGACTAATCAGGATTTGTATATTTCAGCAGGTAAAGTGAAAAAGGATCATTTAGCAGAGAGATATAGAGCGTCTGAACTAGATAATGATTTTAATGCTATGGATTTTCAACTAATTGGTAATACTTTAAAACTTAGATATGATAAGTTCGATGAAGTTTCAATTTCTTCTTGGCATAATGCTTATTACATCCAAATAGATTATGATAGCATATTAGATTTTATCGATTGTTTTTTTATAGAAGGGATTCTTGATCCAACATCATTTCTTAATGTAGTCCAAAATTCTGTAGATTAATTGAAATACCAGATTAATAATCAATGATCAATTTTTTCCAAAACCTTATTGTAGTTACTTTAAAATGTACTACAGCGATTCTTCAGGCGGTGCTTATGTATTCTGTTGGAGTAGATCTAGGGTCGAGTTATTGTAAATGCGTTGTTATTAATGATGGTGAAATAAAAACAAAAGTGATTAATGCAATCAAGGGAGATCCCCAAAGTATATCCAAAAAAATAATAAAAGACATTTTATCTTCGTTAAAAATAAAGGAAAAAGAAATAAAATTCGTCACCACAGGCAGAAATCGCAAAAAATTTCCGTTCAAAAACGAAGAAAGGACGGAAGTGCTTTGTATAGCCAAGGGTAGTTATGATCTAATTCCGTCTATTCGTACAATGGTGGATATGGGGGCACTCACTAATAAAGCCATCAAAATAAACGATAATGGAAAGGTAATGGAATACGTAATAAATGATAAATGCGCATCCGGATCCGGAATGTTCCTTGAACTCGTTGCAAAAGCGCTCGAAATGAATATCTCAGAGTTAGGAGAACGAGCAACAGCAGCAAAAAATCCATTAACTATAACAAGTCAATGCAGCATCTTCGGAGAGAGCGAGGTGATTTATCTAGTTAATGAAGGGAAAGATGAGCTAGATATCGCTGCAGGTGTCTGCAACTCTATTGGGGGGCAAGTTTATTCCCTCCTAAAACGAGTTCGCATGGAAGAAGATGTTGCCTTAGTGGGAGGTGTTGCTAATAATTCTCAGATCAGGCGAAATGTTGAACAACGTTTAGAAATCCCCATAAAAACTTTTTCTATTAATCCTTCCTACGTTGCTGCCTATGGGGCAGCCTTATATGCAACAGATCTTCCCAAGTAGGTGTGAAATATGGAATTTTTTTTAGGAATTGATATTGGTTCGCTGACAGGAAAAGCGGTAATAATTGATGGCAGCAATGAGATTAAAGCTCAGAAAGTAATCTATGTGAAAAAACTTCCAAAATATACCGTTGAGGCGCTATTACAGGATGTTTTACCAAAGGTAAATATTGAAGATCTCTCTGAAATAACATATTGCGTAGGAACCGGATATGGAAGACGGAAAATACCCCTCGCGAATGATACGATAAGCGAAATCACCTGCCATGGAACCGGAGCATACCATTTACTTCCATCACTAAGGACCGTAATAGATATAGGTGGGCAAGATTGTAAAGTTATTCGGTTAGATGAGAGAGGAAAACTGAAAAATTTCATTATGAATGAGAAATGTGCAGCAGGGACGGGTCGTTATCTTGAGATCATGGCTGAGACCCTTAATCTGACTTTAGATGAGCTAGGAACTATATCATTGAAGGCAAAGCATCCCACTTCGTTAGCTAGTAAGTGTTCGATTTATGCACGTCAGGAGGTCATGCAATTGATTAGTGATGGGATAAAGAAGCCAGCGCTCGCTGGGGCTATTAATAAGGCAATGGCAGAGCGTGTCATCAATCTTGCTGAAAAAGTGGGTATTGAGGAAGATATTGCAGTTTCCGGAGGCGTCGCTAAAAATGTTGGTGTTGTTTTACATATGGAACGAATAATCGGAACAAAATTCAAAAAATTCCCAGTAGATCCCCAAATAATCGGGGCGTTGGGGGCCGCATTAATAGCTAAACGAGTTAATTCAAAGAAAAATCTTTAATCAAAATTTTTACATAAGAAATTTCAAAGGAGAACCACCATTACCATTATTGTTCGTCTCCAAGTCCCCACCATATTTAGTAATGATATCGTGAATTTGATTTATTTGGGGGTAACGAGCTCCCTCGCCATATCTAAGACTATCTAACTTCATTAGGGCACCTTTATGTGGGGTTCTTATTTGCAGTTTTACAGTAGGAGGTCTGGTCAGGATAGTCTTCACACCCATAGACCTCACATTCTTCAGCTCCAAGGTAATGTTCATGAACAACCACCATTTTAGGGTCCTGGCTTTAGCAAGATCTAGGATACGGTGCAAATTATGTTCCGAAATCAACGGTATTTTTGATTGCACGTATTTTCTCCAATTCTTTTGAACACTCAAGTGCTTAGTTAATTTTCGTGCTATAATTTGCATGTATTCATCACTAAATCCTATTTCAGAATCTGCTACAATTTTTCTCTTTATGTCTTTCGCATCTATAAATACAATTTTGACTATAATACTTGGGAAATGTCCTCGAATCCGTTCAGTTAACATGTTTTACTCCCTTCTTCCTTAATATAAGTTTAGATCGTAATTAATTATTTGTTTTTAACTATAAAGTTCTTATTCAAGATTTAAGAATTTAAATAGAATAGGATTATATGAAGTATTAGAAGAGGTAATTTTATGTCTAACCAAATAGAGCTGATAAAAGCAAAAGTTCACCCCATTTTACAACAACATGGTATTAAAAGGGCAGGGATCTTTGGTTCCTATGTTCGAGGAAAAATAAAAGATGATAGCGACATTGATATTCTCGTCGAAATAGAAAAAGAAATCAGTTTACTTGACTTTATTGGAATAAAATTGGAGCTTGAGGAAGTTTTAGGTAGGAAAGTTGACCTAATCGAGTATGATTCAATCAAACCACTTTTGAAAAAACAGATTTTAAGTGAAGAAGTGACCATCCTATGAAAAAGGGAATATTGGTATATATAGAGGATATTTTGGAGAGCATTAATAGAATCGAGAAATATACCAATGGGATTACTAAAAAAGAATTTCAAAAAGATAGTCTAGTTCAGGATGGTGTTTTAAGACGGTTGGAAATAATTGGTGAAGCCGTAAAGCACATCCCGCAAGAAGTTAGAAAAGAATATCCTGAAATTCCTTGGAGAAGAATTGCTGGAATGCGGGATATTCTAATTCATTCATATTCGAAAGTAAATATAAATCGTATATGGATTATTGTCGAAAAAGATTTAACGGATCTGAAGGATTCTATAATAAAAGTTAAGAAAGATCTAAAATAAATTATATCTAATATTTGCTAAGCTTACTTTAATATAACCTTAGAAGGGTACGGAATTTGAGCTTATCGTTACAATATAAATCCTGCATTATTCTTGTTACGGTTGGTCTAGCTATCGCAATCCCTTTATTTCAGACTATTTGGTCGTTATTCGGTCTAATGCTAGTTGGGAGCGCATTAATACTCTTTTTTGTATATTTTGAACAGAGATGGATCAAACGAGAATATTTAAAAAGAGGTTTGATTGCCACAATTATTCTAGCTATCTTTTACGGTGTCTATGAATATATATTCTTTGATGCGACATGGAACTCTTTTTTTGATATTGGACTTTGGTTTGAGCAGGTGTTTGGAGATAAATATTATTACTGGGGGTTTATGACAATTCTTAATTTTACCATTGTGTTCATTTTTTCACGTAAATCAGTTGGTTTGGCACTTTCTTCAATTGTATTATTCGCAGTAAACGAGGATTTTACATATTGGATTACAAAGAGTGTCCACGAATTAAGATATGTATTTCCTGTGGGTAATTGGTTTGACACGCGATTTCCCTTTTTACAAGGCTTGGGTGAGGGAATCCCCGTTTTTCCGGAATGGCCTCGGTTTTATTTTGTGGGATGGATTCTCGTCTCCATTATTTTGGTGATCCAGTTTAAAAATTTGCAGGGTCAAAAGTTTATCATAGCAGTGTGCATATTTGTTGGTGCAGCGGTCTTTTGCACGTTTCTTGCAATCATATAATTCAAATAGGTGGGAAAAATGAGTGATAACAAATCTTCTGAATTAAGGAGGAAAATAGCTCAACTAAAAGATGAAATCTCGATGATTAAGAAGCAAGATGTGGATAAGGAACTTAGGAAGGAAATGTTAGAAGAGCGAAAGGGTCAAATTAGGAAAGCGGAAAAGACGATTAAAGAATTAGCTGAGATAGAACGAAAAGAAATTCAAGAAAAGATGATTTCAGAATTGGCGAGGAGGTTGAAGCCTGAAATAATGAAAGCAGCGTGTCTCTATCATATTGTGCATTATAAGGAACTAGCATCGTTTCTTGAGTGTAGTTCGAAACACATACTTGACATTGTTGATTATTTACGTGCTTCTAAAGAACTCTTTGCAACTGTTGAATACCCTAACATTATTTTTGAGAGGGGGGATAAATCATCAGAATCTCATACTGCTAAAAAACGAGTTCAGCCAGCACCTTCACAACAAATGCCGCCTTGTCTAAAGTGTAATAAAGCGACGCGATTCATCGCTCAATATGAGCGATATTACTGTGATGTCTGTAAAGAATACTTGTAATAGAATAAATCCTCCCTATCATATAAAAAAATTAATAATAATTCATTTTGATAGGTTTGTGAGCTCAGCGCTTATTTCCCAAATCCGTTTCGCAGCGACCTCATCATAGGATTCGTCTGAGGCTCGTATCTCTTTTTTACCAGCGAAATATCTGCCCGTTACACCTTCCACCTCAGCAGAGCTAGCTAAAAAAATTGGAGTTTCCGCCCCTTTCGTTGGATTCTTCGACATTAGTTTAAACATACCTCGCATAAACCAATTCATATCTCGACTGAGATTAGTTCTGATCATACCCGGGTGAAGTGCATTCACTGTCACACCCGTCCCCTCTAATAGCCGAGCGAGTTCAAAGGTGAAAAGATTGAGGGCTAACTTTGATCGACCGTATGTGCCAAATGCCCCATATTTTTTTTCACTTTGTAGGTTGTCGAAATCGATCTTTGCACGTTTATGCATTCCAGAACTTACATTAATTACTCTTGAGGGGGCACTAGCTTTAAGGATATCTAATAGTAAATTGGTGAGCAAAAATGGAGCAAGATGATTTACGGCAAATTGGGTCTCAATTCCATCTTCAGTCAATGAACGTTTAGTGAGTACTATCCCAGCGTTATTAATTAAAACATCTAAAGTTTGATATTTTCCTTTAAATTGTTGAACAAGATTCCGAATATCTTTTTGAGAAGCAAGGTCTGCGACTAATAGTTCGACATTTGGGTTTCCAGAATCGGTCTTAATTTCAGTAAGTGCCGCCTCACCACGCTCTCGGCTACGGCATACCATCACAACTGATGCACCTAGTTTGGCGATCCCGAGAGTCGTTGCTTTTCCGATCCCGGAGTTGGCACCAGTAATCATGACAATTTTTCCTTTCAGGCTAGTTTCTTCTGTCATTTTAAGTATCATATCCTTTACGGTTTTATTGATTTCTTAATTTAATTCAAGTATCACTTGATATAATATAGTATATGCTTTTCTTGCCTCATAATTTAAGCCTAAGAAAGAACTACAATGGAATTTTTGTCGGATATAACAAAGATTATATGCCGAAAGGACGACATTTGGATTAATGGATTTTGATTCGCTCCTAAACACAATTGAAGTCACAGACATTCGTGAAATTGTCCATGTGAAAAAGGAAACAGGCCGCGAGCCCAAATATTCCTGTTTGGTGGAAGCCCTTGATCTTCATCCCGATTTAATTAAAGCATTAAAAACGAGTGGCATCAAATCTTTTTACAGTTTTCAGGAACGCGCAATCAAAAAGATTCGTTCCGGAAAGAATGTGGCTATTCTTGCAGGGACTGGTTCTGGCAAGACCGAAGCCTTCCTTATTCCCATCCTAGAGTATGCTTTGAACCATCCTAGACAAACGGTTGCCCTTCTTATGTATCCAACCAAAGCCTTAGCTCAAGACCAAATGGACCGTTTAGAGAAATTAACCAAAAACCTCAATATAAATTTTGAACGGTATGATGGGGACACCCCTATAGAAAAAAGAGATAAAATTTTAACCAATCCACCATCCATTCTAATTACCCATCCGGATATGTTAAATTTTCATCTGTCTGATGATCGGTTAAAGAAGATTATTTCTAAGGTGAATTTTATAGTTCTGGATGAGATACATCAATATGTGGGAATTTTCGGGGCACATGTCCATTATGTCTTGAAAAGACTAAAACGCTTTCTTAATAATCCAAAGAAGTGCCAATTTATTGGTTCATCAGCTACCATTGGAAATCCAAAAAAGTTTTTAGAAAGAATTTTTGGAGTAAAATTCAGTATCATCACTTCAAAACACAATTGGAGCGGTGATAGGCATCATCTTATGATCCGTCCTAAGCATAGTTTATATTCAGAGGCTATTTTTCTGATTGAAGGGATACAGGAAGAAGATCCTTCCGTAAAATCAATTATTTTTACGGATAGCCATCTATCTGCAGAGATTGTTAAAAAAATTGCAGATACTCGAAATCTTCAACTGGGTATTCATCGAGGGGGTTTGGATCCCACCTATAGAAGACAGATTGAAGATGAATTTAAGACAGGCAAACTCACTACACTCGTCGCAACTCCCACTCTTGAATTGGGAATTGACATTGGTGATTTAAATAACATTATTCTCATTAAGATACCGGTAACTTTCTCCAAATATCTTCAACGCATTGGACGATCTGGTAGAAAAGGCTTAGATTCTACGGCATTTCTTTTAATTGGTGATGACCCGATTTCAAATTTTTATGCCAATGCCCCTAAAAAGTTCTACAACTCCAAACCTGAACCGCTATACTTAGATCCAACCAACCCCGATATCATCCGAAGCGAATTCGTGGCGATGGCAGTAGACCAGCCAATTACTCCATTAGAATTAGTAAACCTAAGCCAGACGGAACGAGATGTTGCCCAAAATGTGTTGACTGAACAATATTTGGAACATTGGAATCAACTCTATCTTGTACCAACAAAGAAGGGGCGTGAATTTTTCAGAAATACATCTATTCGTGGCACAGGAGAGGTAATTCAAATATATGTTGATGATACAAAAATAGGTTCCCGTTCCTTACCTATGGCAATTCGTGAATTGTATCCGAACGCAATTTACATGCATGGGGGTACAGACTACAAAGTTGAAACCTTTGATCTCCAGCAATTTAATGCTCAGATCAAACCAATATATGAGCGGACCAATTATTATACTCGTGCGCTCTATCAATCGGAGGTAATTAATTTTGATCCGAATCGTCAACGCCATCTATTTGGATTGGATCTCTTTCATGGAGAAGGTGCGATTCGTACCAATGTATATGGCTTTATTAAGATCAATTTTTTCACAAGTAAACCTATTGATACTGAAAATTTGGAGATTGCCATTGATTATGAATTCCCCACAAAAATCCTATACTTCAAAATTCCAATAGATTCATCTTGGCCACTAATGAAAAAAGCGGAAGCTACCCATGCTGTAGAACACGTCCTCATCTCCGCCGCAGTAACCCTAACAGGTGCCGATGCCTCAGAGATTGGAGGTATTTCTTACCCGGATGGATCAATTTTTATTTATGATGGAGTTTATGGAGGGTCGGGAATTACCCACCTTCTTCAAGATCGCATGAAAGAAGCCTTTAGACGGGCACAAAAAATATTAAAATTGTGTAAATGTAAAAGCTATCCAGGGTGTCCCAGATGTACATTCTCCCCCTATTGTGGAAATAATAACGAGACTTTATCACGGGATCTGGCAATCCATTCTTTATCAGAAATTCTCTCGGGAAAGGAAGTAAAGGTGGATTTTAAACCCTCTGGAAACAGTTTAGTCTAATATTTTCAAAAAAGGTGAATAAATGGCGGAAGAAGTTTTAGATTGTGTAAGGAAATTGTTTGGAGAGACTAAAATCCCAGAATACGTAACAGTCAGACCTTTTTTAAAAGAAGATCCATATGTTGTAGAAATTGAAACACGTTTTAAGAACAAAAAGAAAAGTAATCTCAATATAGAGGATGTTGCTTGGTTGATAACCGATATGATCTGGTTAGATGTAAAGACTCTTCAGTATTATTTTCCAAAAATCTTAGAAATTACAATCCAAGATCCTTTTCCCCTTAAAAATTTTGATTTATTGCCCATGCAATTGGCAGACAAGAAAATTCTGAAAGAGAAATTCGGTTTTATCAATATGCCCCAATCAGTATGTATCTTAAAAATACTGAAATACTGGCAAGCTAATGAAAAATTACTCAAAAAATATACGATCGCTGAAGACTTGAAGAAAGCTATAACTTACTGGAAAAAAAGAGCTAAGATTATTGAATAGTTCTTAATACCTTTTTTCCTTTTAAAATATTTTTCTTTTGTAAGTTAAAAGTTTAAAAGCGTGGTTAATTTTGTTACAATGTTAAAAAAGAGGTAGATATAAAATAAAGTAATATTGCTAAATTGGCAAGTTTAAATGAATTAGCGAGGTTTTTGAAAATGCTTATTACAGCAGGTGTCGATATCGGAAGTTTAACAACGAAAGCCCTAGTCATGGAAGGAACTACTATAAAAGGATATATCATCCTGAAATCGGGACATTTATATGAAGAGGCAGGAATTCAAGCTTATGAACAATGCTTAGATAAGTGTAATCTATCAAAAGACGATATTACATATCTCGTAGGGACAGGTTACGGACGGGCACTCATATCCTTTGCGAACGAAAATATTACCGAAATAACCTGTCACGCTAAAGGTGTAAATCATTATTTCCCAGATGCACATACTGTTATAGATATTGGAGGGCAAGATAGTAAGGCTATCAGAATCGGGGAGAATGGGAAAGTTCTAGATTTCGTCATGAATGATAAATGCGCAGCTGGTACTGGTAGATTTTTAGAAGTTATGGCTAATGCTCTTAATATCGAATCCTTGGATAAAATGGGGGAGCTTTCAGTGGAATCTAATGCACCTGCAAAAATTTCGAGTATGTGCACCGTTTTTGCCGAAAGCGAGGTTATCTCCCTTTTCGCACAGAAAAAAGCGAAGAAAGTGGATATTATAGCAGGGTTGCACACTGCCATTGCAAAACGAATTACCGGGATGGTAAATCGATTAGGACGGGTTGAGGAGAAAATTGTATTTTGTGGGGGAGTCGCTAAAAATATTGGGGTAAAAAAAGCGATTGAAAAAGAGTTAGGCAAGACACTTTACAGATCAGAAGATCCTCAAATTACTGGCGCATTAGGTGCAGCACTCTTGGCAAAAGCGAGATACGAAAAGAAGAAAAAGAATTAACACGCTTTACTGAAGATTAAACTTAATTACATTACCAGAACCTTCTTTTATCTCATTTTTCTTTTGCTGTGAATATTTATAAATAGCTAAAATAATTGTTTGAAAAGACTAAGATTAGATACTTTTGGAGGTAAGAATGGCATGCCCTATACCTATGGAGATATAAAAGATACCGTAAAAACCAAATCCTATTTTCCTATGAACCGAAACTTAATGAGGGTACATGAAGAGTTGGGCTGGGATTATATGGAGATGGCTTTGCATGAAACGGTTCAAAACTTCTACGATATTGTGCGATTACGCCTTGACGAATCGATTCAGACCTCAAAATTACTACTTGATGGGAAATTACCTAATGCAAACAATATTTTTAGCTATTATTTCTTCCCACCTGTGCTTTGTATTCGATCTGATTTACAACAGGGTACAACTACCCTTCTTTATGGGGAATCCACAGATACAACCTACGTGGTTACCTCCGATCTCACGGGTGAAATTGCCTTCTTACTTAATACACATACTGAGTCCGGGATCCCCGTCGAATGGTGGTTAGTTCATGCCGGCGATGAACTGCTAGACCGCCGCCATATTAAACTGGGCTGGAAACTCCGCGATATTCCAAATAAAACTAAGGATATGACTAAATCAGGGTTTCGCTTACTTGAGATTTTGAAGGATGTGCGGAACGAGAGAACCCCTCAATGGTCAGATAGTGCCTACAGCACTCTGATGGTGTATAGCGGAGGAGTGTGTAATGCAGGGTTAGAGCAAAGTAATTATGAGACCGTGAGCTACATCTGGGAGGGTGTAAATGCAAAGAAATCCTTTGGGGAATATTATTTCTGCTTCACACCATGGCCCCCTCTCTTGACCACTCTATTTGGGATGCCACGGGCAAATTTTACCTCACGATTCTGCGGATTATGCTCCGGACACAACCTCTATATTCATCAAATGCAGTTCCCGGGTATAGCTGGGAATCCAGGCAGCTGGTTTATGGACACTATTCCTGAAACCAAAGATGTAGTTTGGCTCGAAAAGTTAGAGAAAACAGGGATTCCCACACCATCTCAAACATTAGGAATGGAGATTCCGAATTGGAAAAAGAAAGAAACATATTACTTCAAAAATTTTGATTACAAATATCCTGAGGGCGATAGAATAACCGCAGAAAAACTGGGACTCACAACAGAAGAATGCTTGAAGGGAGTTTACTTAGATATGGACCATGATACACCAACGGATGAAAAAATTACCCCTGAGAAAGTCTTATCTGTTGGACTGGGAAGGACCACCGAATTAAAAAAATAAAAGAAAAAAGTTCTTTTTAGGAATCACGAACCCTTTTCCGAATTTTTAATCCTATTTTTTCAGCAGCGTTTCTTGGGTTGTTTTTAAATTCAGACCTGAAGTTAAAATCATTTTTTATTTTTCCTACCACAGTAGGTACGTCTTTGAATGCTAGTCCAATAGTTACTAATTCATGCAGGTTCGTAATAATCTCTACGATTTCCTCTTTGATATTACCCGCCTTAACGAATTCACTGAGAATTTCGGCATACATGAACAATTTATTACCTGTGGGAATATCATCTTCACCTACCATTTCGTGTCCCGTTCCTAGTTGGTAGTAATCGCCATAGTCACTTTCATAATAATATAAAAAAACTGGCTGTTCGTTTCGCAGGAGATCAGCGAAATAGGGATATTGTGAAATATAATACTCAAGATGGAAGATTTTAACTCCAAATTCTGCATGACTACC
>JAEOSY010000206.1 GCA_016840125.1 Candidatus Helarchaeota archaeon
AATAGGGACTAGGATTATGTTTGCATTAACTAAAATAGCTAATTTTGCGGATTCAGTAAGTGCAGCTCCCAGAAATTGAAAAAGATACCCTCCAACATTTAAAGCGGTTAACAAATAAACGACCCCTCGTTTAAAATAAAATAACTGCGTTTTGAGTATTTTCATATTGATAGCAAAAAAAACGATAAGAGATGATACGAAGGCAAAGAATAATCGAAAAAAGAGGCTGATAGCAAACCCAGCATTACCATATAAAAGTTGTAGCTGATCTACCGTGGAATCTATTAGTAAGAACGATGTTCCCCACGTAACGGCAGCTATGGTTAGATAAAGTACTCCCCGTTTAGAGGAGGAGTCAGATGCGGACATTTTTTATATAAGGGTCCTTAACGTTCCTTGACTTCTTCATATTTTACTCGTCGTAGGAATAGCCAGCTGATAAGTAGGGAGATTCCCATAATTACAATCATGAGTCCATAAGCAAAGTCGCTTCCGCTTTCATTACCAAGCCAAAAGCCACCAACGTCAAATGAGAATATATAGCGAAGTAGACCAGCGAGTTGAGAGGCAAATGGGAATGGTATAACGACTAAAAAGAAGAAAACACCGGTATAAGTTGCTTCTTTACCTGCGGGTGTAACATCCATTAAGATAGCGTTCTGTAAACTCAAGATGGTGACTACGACAAATAGAATGATAATAATTGCAACATATAGTTGAATAATGAGAGAGATTGGCGATCCTTGATTTGTAAGAAAGATCATGGGGGGGAACGTAATCGCACCAATTAAGAGAGCCCAGCTAAAGAACTTCCGTTTTCCCCATCTTTTAGAGGCATAACCACAGAACCAAAATATTATTAGTGCAATTGGAAGAAGACTTATGATGATTATCCACCAATCAATTGGTATTTGGAAAAGGCGGGGAGTAAAATCAATCGTTGCAACAGGATCCGTCTTCCAATCAATAAAAGGTTTCAAAATAAACATCACCATTGAATAGGCAAATCCAGCAAATAATGCAGAAAGTGCATAATTTTTAAAATCCTTATTTTTAAAGGTCTCCCTGATTGAATGAAGCACACTAGGATGTTTTTCACCTTCCTTTTGAGTGCGATTTAATTTTTCTCTTGGACCAAAGAAATAAGAATACAAGACAGTGGCTACGAGGGCCACACCACATATAACCGTAATGAGAATATTATCAGCACTAGCATTTTTTGGAGCAAGGGGCATGACAATGGCTCCAGCAACACCAATCAAAGCAAATATACTGAAAGTAATTGTTGTTTTTGCACGGTCTTCAGGGTCTGTCAGATCTTGATAAAGAGCAAAATAGGATGTGTACATTAATCGATAAGTAACAGTGAAGCAAGTTGCTAGAGCTGAAAGTAGAATAAAAGCGGCCGCGATTCCCAAGGAGACATAATTGAAACCTAGCAATATTAAAGCTATGGCACCTGGTATAGAAACAAGCATATAAGGGCGTCGCCCCCAGCGATGATATGTCTTATCAGATAACCACCCCGCAAAGAGATATGTGAATGCACCTGCTGCAAAAGCTATTGTCACAACTGTGAACGCCAAAAGACCTGCTAATGATGAATCAGCTGAAAAAATTGTGTATTCAAAATAACTCTGCAGATTCATTGTAAGGACATTATAGGCTAATGCCAGTCCGATATTTGCAATTGATAAGTTGATTAATTCTAAACGTTTCATCAAGAAACCCCAACAATTATTCTTTTAGTAGTTTAGAATCTTTCAATTTTAATTCTTTTTCACTCGATTCCGGCGGATAAATTATTTTCGCGATAAAAGTCCCATTAAGAGCCCCCAAACTGCCCAGAAGACCACCGATGACAACTGTGATTATGATAAGGAGTTCGGGCGTTAAGGCAAATCCGAGAATGGAAGAAAGAAGTGAACTAATGAGAACGGTGAATTCACCTAAAGGACCAATAATATCGAAATAGATGAAAAATCCAGACCAAACGAGAGCAATACCTACAAACCCTATGAGTAAGCTAGCCAGAGCAGATCTTTTCATTATAAACCCACCAATCCCACCTGCCAGAAGCATGAGGTACCACCATCCCGCCATCTCAAAGAGAGTTCCAGATATGACAACAAGTACCAAGCCGACGAGATAGCCATGCTTCAATTTTAGAAAATCCAAAACCATGTCCTTGAAGATGTCTAAGGAATCAAGAAATTTTCGTTTCATACTCATGGCTTGAACACCGCCGTTGCCTCAATGTAATCGGTTGGATACGCGTCAAGAGACTGCGGGAAGAGAATCGAGTGGTATTGATAATTCTTCCATAATTCGAAGTTATCGCGATAGTGTGGGGAGAGGGGATTTCCAGATTGCCCGCCTGGATAGCTTAAGTATCCGACATATGTATCGTTCTGCGCGAGATGACTGAAGTCAATGATCATCCGCATGCTCGGTCCCGAATGAACATTGTGACCCCCCGCCACATTAATCGTCCATCCATTGCCGTCTGCAGGATATTTCGGGATGTCGAATGCAGGGATCATGCCCCCAAAACCACCAAAGCCAAGGAATTGAATCTCCATTTGGTGAATATTACCCCAAACCCACTCGTTGATGTCGTTGCCATATCTATTTTCAAGATAAGTGATTGTATCATTCAAGGCGCGAAGCATGATGTCCGAGGCGTTTTCCGTTTGGCTGGTACGAGTGTCATTGAACCAGATGGAAGTTGCGTTGTAGCAGGTAAGGTATTCTAGAGTACTTAGCTGAGGTTTTCTTTCATTAGGGATTCCAGCATCTATATATTCGTCTCTAAATGTCTCATCTATATATTCATTTTGAAATCTATCCCAAATTGTTGGAGCGATTTCAGTGCGATCAGCATAAGTACCGGATAAATTCCAAGCGGTAAGTATTTCGACGGTTTGATTTAATTGAGGATCCGCGATATTTCCATAATATGTATCAACAGCTGTGAGTATTTCTGGAATTAAAACGCTTGCAGCTACATCAAAGGTATCTGCTTGAAGGCGCTGCATATCTTCGACCGTGATACTGTGCAGTGGTGCGTTTTTCAAATAGCGATCAATTGCTCGACCACGGTACCCTGTTGCTTGCTGCCATGCTAGGTAGTATTTGTCATATTCGGTTGTATTCACCGTCCGTTGATTTGCGGATTGCAAATACATTTGATCAGGATTAATTTTTTGGGGGATCCATTCAAATGGAATATATCCTGTCCATTCATCCTCATGTGTAGAACCGTTGAGGAGGAGAATGCCTTTAAAATACCCATCAGTATCTTTAAGCGAACCAGAGCCATTGCGAACGGGATAACGGGCCGTGGGGAACATTCCTATGTCGCCATGAACGCTTCCAAACACAAAATTAATTCCAGGGGCGGTATGGTATCGTAAGGCATCCTGAAACATTGTCACGTTACGCGCGTGTGCCATTCCCCAAAAGGCAAATATGATACCGGGATCTGCAGCAAATCCAGACCATTTCACCGAAACTGCGCTATTGTTATAAGAAGTATAAATAGGACATAGAAAGTCATCGGCAGGATTGTAGTTATGGCGGGTGTGATTTACTGTCAATATATAATCCGGTTCGTTTTTAACGTGGATTACTTCGGTCAACTGCTCGATTTTTCGCCATTCGGTGTCATTAAAGAGATATTCAGTATCTCCATTTCGGAGCGTTTCCATGTAATAATCGGTACAGTCAATAGCGGTTATTGTAGCGCCCCAACCAATGAAGTTGTTGGTACCGATTTCACAGAGGGGCGTGCCAGGGAACGCAACCCCGTACAACGACTCGCCCGTAACCGTGTTAATAAATTGGAATTCCCACCAAATTGAAGGGAGCATGAGCATTAAATGGGGATCATTACAGAGAATGGGATAGCCAGTAGTAGTGAGGGATCCATTGACCACCCAATTATTACTACAACCGCCAAATTGTTCGTACCAAGATTTAAGTTGTCCCGGCTGCGCCAAAGCTAATCCAGCTAAGAACGCTTTTAATGTCAAGTCCTCCTCTGGTTCGGATGGCCCTTTCACTAGTGGGGTCCCAGTATCGGCGGGAACGGTAAAATTAGGAATAATTGGCACCTCAAACGGATACGGATCCATTGGTATTAGTTCAAAAAGCGTGTCTTTGCTGAGTCCATCGGCCAACCTTGTAATCTGTAAATCGTGGGATTGGAAAGAAAGCATATACCCAAAATAGACTACTAAACTGCAGATGTCTGCAGGCTCAAAAGGTTCAGGTTGGATCCCCAAGTAGAGGTATTCCATGGGCAAATTGTTAGGGGAAATATCACTGATGTAACGATTTAGCCCATCACAAAAGCGCCACAGAAGAGACCCTAAATAATTTGCGTTAGGATGTGAAGAGGCTAGTAAATTAGCCCACATTTGCTGCCCTAAGCGTCCAAATCCCATGCGCCGCGATCCAATATCAACATCAAGCCCGTCATCCCCGAGAAACTCGGCCACCCGGCCCTGAACAAACCTAAGCATAACATCAATCGAAAACAACCGGTCTTGGGCTTGTAAATAACCAATCGCAAAGGCAAAATCTGCCTCCGAGGCGGCGAAGATGTGTGGGATACCCATATGATCCCGATAAGATACAACAGTGGATTCTAATGAAGAATCATGGATCTCCATATACTCAGGGTAATAAGCTTGGTTTGAAGAGTTCCAGATCCCCCCTACAGGCGAAAGTAAAGCACCCAAACCCGTCATAACTAAGGTAACAAGTAAAGTGATAGTTATTCCAGCCGCGATGGCTTCTTTGATTCTAACATCCATTTAAATCATATCCTTTCATTCAGAAATAATTAAAATTCAAGTTTAAAGCCATTGGATATTAAGTTATACAATAAATAAAACAATTGATAATCGAATCTTGAAGAGTTCATATTTATATGTTTGGGAATAAAGGAAGCCGTTTTGACATTATAAAATAGGAGAGAAACCTGAGGGGTATCCATTCTTAAATACTTTGTTTCAATGCATAGTTTGATTATGAAATTCGAGTAACAAGCTTCATACAACTCTAGGATACTCTTTTTTTTCTAAAAGTGAATAGAAAACATTTAATAAAACTTAAGAAAACATTTGTTAGAATTGTATTAAACCTTCTTTCAAGATTCTCTGGATCATTCAAGAAGAGAGAGTTTGATAAAGAAATAAGGAGGTATTTATATTCCAGTAATGAGTGAAAATGAGGAAAAGCAAAAAGCATTATTCCTCCAGTACAATAGGTGTGGAGGATGCCATATTTGCATCGAAGTATGTCCAAAGAAATGTTTAGAAAAGAGCACCGAACTAAATACCAAGGTTCAATATCCCCCCAAATTCAAAGATGGAGGGGAATGTTCGTTTTGCCAATCATGTGAATTGGTCTGCCCGGATTTTTCCATTTACGTGGTTCCTTTAAAGGATATCGTCAAAAAGTGAATGTGATTCCATGCCAAAACATATTTATGATTATGATGTACCAGCAGGGTCTTACGTTTGGATGGGAAATACGGCAATGGTTGAAGGGGCCTTAGCTGCAGGATGCCGATTCTTTGCAGGATATCCGATTACCCCTCAGAATGAGGTACCAGAACGTATGAGCTTGCGCCTACCCCAGGTAGGGGGACGATTTATCCAAATGGAAGATGAGATCGGTTCGATTTCAGCGGTTGTTGGTGCATCTGTAGGTGGTTTAAAAGCAATGACATCTACGTCGGGTCCAGGTTTTTCCCTGATGCAGGAGACGATGTCATGGGCGGCGTCGATTGAAGTCCCGATTGTGGTAGGAGAAGTGCAGCGAACGGGACCTGGTGCAGGAATTGTAAGCCTTCCCCATCATAGTGATATAATTCAAGCCAAGTATGGGGGAAATGGGGAATATCAAGTAATTGCATATGCACCCAGCTCAAGCCAAGAATTATTCGATCTAACTATTGAAGCCTTCAACGCAGCAGAGACTTGGCGAACGCCTGCGATAGTATTTTCGGATTCCTGGTTAGGCCATATTCACGAGGAAGTTAAGATCCCACCCTTGGATGAACTTAAAAAGCGGAGTATTCCTCGCAAATTGGAGACCTTTGATGAGGAGGGAAAACCCCTCCCACGGCAAAAATATATGCCTTTTACAATGCAAAGCAAAAAGACAGGTGAGTATCAGATAACGATCCCCCCCAATATTACGACGGATTACTTTCCAGAATGGATGCCTGCTGTTACCCACTCCCCGCAGTCCATCGCAACTGAGGACCAGTCAGTTTCAGAGAATATGGTGAATTGGATTAATAAGAAAATTATTGAGAATGAGGAAAAAATCGTAAAAGTTGAAGAATACTTTACAGATGATGCTGATGTTGCCTTTATTTGCTATGGATTACCGTTTCGTACTGCACTCCGGTCAGTAAAAATGGCAAGAGCAGAGGGTATCAAAGCGGGTTTATTCAGATTGGTCACAGTGTGGCCTTTTGCACGAAAGGCGGTAGCCGAATTAAGTCAAAAGGTTAAGAAAATCATTGTACCTGAAATTAATTTAGGGCAAATATTAGTCTGGGTAGAAGCAGCGGTCGAAGATGGCACGACGGTAGTACCAGTACCAGCAATTTCCAGATTACATGAACCTAAAGAATTGTTAGATAAGGTTAAGGAGGTTTTAAACTAATGTCATTACCACCCTACACAGTTGATAACCCGAAGCACCCCTATGAACAGAGTTCCTTCACTGGAAAGAAGTTTGGGTTTGCGTTCCACCTGTTTTGTCGCGGTTGTGGTTATGGAGCGATTGGACAACATTTCAACCGAGTCTTTCAGGATGAAAACCTTGATGAGACAAAATATCCCTTTATTGTGGGCGTTGGGTGTTATAGTATTATGCCCCTCATCCTACCAGGACGAATTTGGATGACGCTCCATGGTCGAACATTAGCCGTGGCGACCGGGATCAAGTTAGCAAATCCAGATGTGAGACCCATTTGTATCGCTGGAGATGGCGATAATCTAGCCATTGGAACCAACCATTTCGTTCATGCTTGCAGAAGAAACATTGGTATCGCTCAAGTAATGTTACATAATAATACTTATGGTATGACAGGGGGACAAGCAGCACCGACAACATTGGAAGGTATGCGAGGAACTACTGCACCATATGGATTTCTAGAAACAGAGTTTGACCCAGTAGAATTAGCAATAACTGCGGGTGCCACCTTTGTCGCACGCTGGACAACCGCACATCCAAGACAATTTATTAAGTCGCTCAAAAAAGCAATTAAATGGAAGGGATTTGCGTTCATTGATATGGTCAGTCAATGTCCTACATACTTCGGGCGTAAAAACGATATGCCAGAGCCGGTCGATGTATTTAACTGGATTAAAGGGAATTCACTTACAATCGATAAAGCTAAAGGTCTCAATGAAGAGGATTTAAAGGGAAAATTTGTAGTTGGTGAATTCAAGGAATCTGACAGAAGAGAGCTGAGTGAGAAATACATTGAATTAATAGAGCGGGCGCGGAGGACGAAAAAATGAGTCGAACTGAAATAAAGATTGCCGGGTACGGTGGGCAAGGTGTTATTACTTTGAGTAAAATGATTGCAGCTGCCGCAATCCTCCACCAAGATGGAATAACTGCCACACAAACTGAAGCCTACGGCGCCCAAGCTCGAGGTGGGGCTTGTTGGGCAGAGGTAGTACTTTCTGATGAAGGTATGATTGATTATCCACGCGCAATCGTTCCCGTTGATGTATTGATGGTGTTCTCTGAAGAGGCTGCTAGAAATTATAAAGGTGACGTAAAGAAAGGGGGAGTCGCGATATACGACCCCTTCACTGTTCGAGCAAAACGTTTTAGAGTAAAAGCAACCAGATATGCGGTTCCTGCCAACCAAATTGCGACTGAAGAATTGAAAATGCCTGTGACTCAAAATTCTATCATGTTTGGGGCGTTTATTGGAATTTCAGGCTTAATCACCGAGGCTTCCGGTAAAATCTGTGTGGAAAACTTCGTTCCCAAAAAGTTCCTTGACGTCAACCTTAAAGCCTTTGAACGTGGCTTGGAGATTGGTAAAAAATTAAAAACCGAATTAGAAGCTTAACTATTTTTCTTTTTTTTTGGGGGAATCCCACATTTGGCGTAAGTTACGTTTTTATTTTTATTTCTGCTAACATTTTTTAGAGAAAACAATGTATAATTAACTGTAATTCTAATTTATTCAGTTTAAACATAAAAGAGTAGGGAAATCCAATGAAATATACTTATGGCCCTGTGCGATCCAGGAGATATGGATGGTCACTCGGAATTGACATAATGCCCAAATTAAAGACGTGTACGTATGATTGTGTTTATTGTGAACTGGGGAAAACAAGTTCAAAGGGATTTGTTAATATTCGACATCAATGTGAGATAGCCCCACGGTTGAAAGAAGATTTGAAAGTGGAATTAAGGGAAAAGTTAGTGGATGCTTCGGCTTATGTTGATGTGATTACCTTTGGATATAATGGAGAGCCGACTTTAAATAGGAATCTTCAAATCTATTTCGATCTAGCTCGCAAGCTCCGATTCGAAGCAGGAATAAAAAAAGTTCCCATTACAACTCTAACCAATTCATCCACATTGGGAGAACCCACCGTTAGAAAAGTCCTGTCAACATTTGACATTGTGGTTGCTAAATTAGATGCAGGATCTCAGGTAATTTTTCATTCAACTAATAAACCACATGTATCAATCCCACCACTCAAGGAAATAATAAAAAATATTAAGTTACTTAAATCAGAGATGAAGTCGGGGAGTAAACTCTATATTCAAACGCTATTATTTAAAGTTCGGAGTCCATCCTCGCTTAAAAGTAATGCAACAGAAGAGAATGTTGCGTTAATAGCGAAGGCTGTTAATGAGATAGTTCCGGATCAAGTCCAAATTTATACAGTTAAACGGCCACCTGCTGAACCGCAAGTTAGAGCGATTTCAAATCCAGAGCTCATAAAATTGAGTGATTTCATGGCCAATCTTGTTGATTCTCCAACAGAGGTTTTTCATTTTCACTAATTAGGAGAAAATGCATGGATTTGGATACTAAGGTTTTAAAAGACATTATCCGAGCTAGATTAGCACGAACTATTGTGTATCTCCAACGCTACTCTGAAGAATTACCCAAATATCTACTTCATTTACGTCATAAATTTGAACATCCACTAAAATCTTTACAAATTCTTATTCGACAATTATCTCCTAAATTAAGTTTAGATAAAGCTGTTCACTTCCAGATGCCAGAGGGTGGCATCCCTGAAGATATAAATTATTATGAACTAGCACTCAATGAATTGAAAACGGCACTCATTTATTTTCAACAGAGAAAAAACGACGAAATTTTCAAAGAGCTCCGAAATTATTATTTGGAACAAAAATTAGTAAAAAGTATTAATGATCTTGAAGATTTAAAAGAGAGTTTACCCTGAACATCTGTATTTTCGAATTAAACAATCGAATTCAATCTAGATTGTAAGAATATTCGAAAAAAGATAGGCTCACTTTTTTGTCGGAGTATTTCAAACAATGTATAAATACTTGGCGTGGAGTACTCGTTCATTTTCACACGTTTAACTTATAATCTACTCTCTTTTTTCTTTTTAAAGATCTCTCTTCTAATGCATTTAGAATCCTAAGACAAAAATGAGCTGAAAGAGGTTTAATAATGGCAACCGATTATGCTTCATACATTCCTCGATTCACCTGTAAGAAGTGTCATACTTCGATTAGTATTTACGAATGGCGTAAGGGTGAGCAGTGTAAGGGATGTCGAAGCAAGATTTGAGTAAAAAAAGATTATTCTAAATAAATTTAGAATATTTTTGACATCGGGTGATTTTCACCTTGCTTTATTTTAAATTCGCGTCGGTTGTTATAAGCAATACAGGATTCCACTATTGCGGTTGCAGGAAATATAAGCGGTGCATTTTTAATTGATCCATATAAAATAAAATCGGCACCCAAGGTATGAATCATTGCACTAGTCGAGATAATGGAATTTTTAATAGCTTTAAATTCTTTTCCTTTAGACCAGATGTAGATGGCATTGCACGGGGCGGTTCCTGCGGGTAACCCAAGCTCTTCCTTGACTAGGTAGATTGCACGTGCCGAAAGACCAATAGAGGGGACATCTAAAACTGCAGTATCGACGATTACTTTTTCTATGCCAGCATCTTGTGCCTTTTGGAGAAGATTTCTCCCCTTAATTTCGCCCCCCACTAAATTAACCTTATCTCTTGGCCAAATAAAACGCGGGCCGTAGGCCAGAAGCACCGCCTGTTTGATACCAGCGTCCTTTATCGCTGCAATTTCTTCCTCATTGGAATGAAAATCTATTGAATTGTAAACGATTCTATTAATATTTCCAGTTTCCTTCAAGTGCTGACAAACAGCGATGCGAACACTTGCCGTTACACCATCCATTAGTAGAGGAGTGTCAGTTACTGAGGTAACGAATTCGATATAACGGATTAAAGCTTCTGGATAATCACCTACTACATCTAATATTGCAGGTACTCCAGTTTTATCAGCCCATTCATCTTGTGTATTAATAAGAGCTTCTGCTTTTGCTTTATCAAAAATTCCAGTTCGTTCGTCTTCAACAATTTTGTGCGATTTGTAGAAGATGGATCCAATTAAGACAGGGGGATGTTGCCCAGGTTGCCCCCCGATTTGTACTTTCCCAATTTGAAAAACTTTTTGTTCCTGTGTAAAGGTATGCATGAGATATCACCCAATTCTGTTCCTTCGTAAAGATTAATAATATATTAATTTCTTTTGTGGAAATAAAAACTTATTAATTAGAATTAAGTAAGGATGTACAAATTGAATTTATTTATCTATATAAATGATGTAATGAAGTGATAAGAATATGAGTGGACAACAAGAAGAAGATATCCCCAGCGTAGTGCATGTCACTAGTTATCCAAAAATCATTTTTCTATGGCCTACGTGGATTCTGTCATTTATTCTTTGGTTAATTGGAGTAACAGGTCTTGTGGATGTCGGTGGTGGAACCTCAACAGCTATAACTCTGGATTGGATATGGATAGGATTTTTTACCTTTAATATCTTTGTCATTGCATTCGAATTTGCCGCGGGAAAATTTTTAGCAATTATAATGATAATTTTTGGAGTATTGATTGCATTATTTCTCTTACCTCCCGGAACACTTGGTTTTAATTTTCCCCAACTTGGAATATCTACAGAATTCTATTTAGTTTTCTTGATCATCTTTTCAGTAATTTTTCTGATGCTATGGGTATCTAGAAAGTTTAACTATCTTGAGATCACACACCAGCAGATTTCGTACCACGTAGGAATTCTAGCGGATGAAAGACGGTATCCTGTGCCAGGGATTCACTTTGAAAAACACACGGATGATGTTTTTGAGCGAATCATGCCCCCGTTCTGCGCAAAACTTGTCATGAAAACGGAGAAAGGCGATATTGCAGAGATCTTAGATTGCGTACCACGAATTAACAAAAAACTCTCGGACATAAAGAAAATCCTAGATTACCTTCAGATCAAACCCGGAACTTTTCAACAATCTTAAATCATTCATATCTTAACTTTTTTTTATTTAATTCGAGATTGAGAGAAAAAAATAATTATAAACTTATTTTTATTCTATTATTACACAGGTTAAATTCCTTTTACGTGGTAATGAAACAATGCCTGAAAAAGAATTGGAAGTCCCAAGTTCAGTACGAAGTTACCAAGGGTATCCGGAAATAATTGAGTTTGAAGGCTGCCCACGATGCCAAAGCTTGGATGTATCCCCTAAAATTGTGAATTTCAAGAGGGATAATATTCGCTTTCAAGTGACATGTTTGAAATGTGGACTTTTATATTATGCTCGTGAAGTCATTAAACCGACTACAAATGAAAAAACGATATTAATTGAGTGGGAATTATAATTAATTATATTTTGGAAGGGAAGGTGTATATAAATTGAAAGTAATAGAAACGATTAAGGATATTGTAGGAGCTGAATATGCATCAGATGCGGATTTCATACTCCAGAGTTATGGAAAAGGAATGACAGGTGGGTTTGTAGATAAACGTCCTGATTTAGTTATCCGCCCAAAATCTGCTGAAGAAATTGGAGAAATAATGAAAGTAGCCAATTCAGAAAAAATTCCAGTAATACCACGAGGGGGTGGTGCGGGGTTCTATGAAGGAGTACTACCCCTTATATCGGGGGGAATGGTCATTGATATGACCCGGATGAACGAAATTCTAGAGTTTAATGAAAATACTCTTACGGTAACGGCACAATGTGGGATAACATGGGCTCAATTAAATGATTTCTTATTCCAACGGGGATATTATACGGGTACACTGGGACCAGGATCTGGCATGTCCGCCGTCATTGGGGGTGGTTTATCGCATCATTCTGTTGGAGGGGGCGGCGCTGCGAAATACGGTGCTGTAACACGCCACTGTATCGGATTAAAAATCGTACTCGCAAATGGTGAGATTATAACCACAGGATCGGGGGCTTCAAAATATATAAAAGAGCCCTTCAGTCGATGGGGACTCGGTCCCGACTTAACCAGCATATTTCTTGGGGATCAAGGTACCATGGGAATAAAAGCTGAGGCGACATTGATGATCTATCCGAAACCAGAGTATCGTTCCTATCGCACATTCATGATGAAACGAAAAGCTCCTCAAGTTTACACAAACATCTTATTGGATTATAGAAAAGCAGGGGACTTGGGGCTTTATGATGCTTATTGGTTTCCAGAACTTGTGGTAGCAGATGGTCTAGGTAGAGTCTTCCCCTTTCCATTTATTGTTTACAAGCTTTGGAAAGAGGTCAATCCTAAAGGAAAAGATATTTTTTTCTATACCTGTGAGGCGGATTCAGAAGAAGAATTGGAACAAAATGTTAAAAAATTAAATGAGCTTGCACTAAAACAGAAAGGTGTTGTCATGTTTGGCACTGAAATCGAAGATGGGAACATTGCGAAGTGGCATTATGAGAAAAATGGGCATTGGCAAATATACCATGGATTTTGGGGCGCAGCTGGAGAAGGGTCGATTGCTTTTTCATCCGAACATCATGTGCCAATCCATCAAATTCCCAAGATGGTTGATTTTCTGACACAATGGGAAAGTGATAACCAGGAATTATTGGCAGAGGTGCAAGCTGTTCAGAGTGTAGGCTCTTGTTTATTATGTGATCATACAACAGTAGAGATAGATTCTGGTCTATTAATTTGGAATAACCCTGAATATATTGAAAAAAATGAGAAGATAATGAAATCGAATATGGATATGGTTATTAAATCAGGTGGTATGCCATATATGGTAGGGATGCTCTACTCAAGGGCTTTAATAGAAGCAGATGCATATTTAGCTCCTTATTACAAATTTATGGAAGCAGTGAAACACACTCTAGATCCTAATGGAATATTGTCACCGGGCAAATTCTATTTCGGAGGTAAATAGTCATGTCAGAATCGGAACGGTTTAAAAATACGAAAAAATTTGAAAAAATGATTATAAGCTGCTCAAGAATAGGTGACTGCCGTATCGGATACCGTACAGCCGTTGGACGTTTCGGTGTTTGTCCAGCCTATGAAAATTCGCCTGGGTTTGAGCCGTACCATGCGCGTGGTAAATTTGCAGTTTTATTTGGAATATTAGATGGCTCACTAGAACCTAGCGAAGAAATGGCAAACGTTTTCTTTCAATGTACAACTTGTGGAAGTTGCAGAAGTATTTGTCATCAATCCTACGATGAAAATATTAACTGGTTTATTTGTAATTATATGGATCACACACGAGTCTGGGAAGCATTTCGGGCTGATTTGGTAGATCTAGGATTTGCAATCCCACGTCATAAGGAACTCATGCAATCAATTGAGGATGAACACAACCCTTATTTTGAGAAACACGCAGATCGTGTGAAATGGCTGAGCGAGAGGAAGTTTCCAGAAAAGGCAGAAACGGTTTATTATATGGGATGCACTGAACCCTATCGACTACCCGAATTAGCCAAAAAAATGGTACAGATTCTGGATGCTTCGGGGGTAGATTATACTGTTATCCATCCGGATGAATGGTGCTGTGGTTCTGTCGCAATTCGCACTGGATTTTTAAAAATAGCGAAAGAATTGGCAGAGCACAATGTGGCAGCTATCGAAAAGACAGGTGCCAAAAACGTGGTTATCCATTGTGCAGGCTGTTACAAGACATTCAAGGAAGACTACCCAGAAATACTCGGAAAAGAACTACCATTTAAGGTATATCATGGCACTGAATTTTTCTTAGATCTCGTGAATCAAGGCAAACTAAACCTTACTAAACCGGTAGAAATGAAGGTTACCTACCACGATCCATGCCATTTGGGACGTGCAACGGAAATATATGATCCCCCTCGGGAACTCATTAAAAAAATACCGGGTATCGAATTCGTAGAGATGAAGCGGAATAGAGAGAATGCGTGGTGTTGCGGGGCGGGTGGCGGAGTTAAGGCAGCATTTCCTGAAATGGCAGAGAAAATTGCGCAAGGGCGTATTCTCGAAGCCGAGGAACTAGAATTGAAAACGATCGTTACAGTCTGTCCGTTTTGTGAAACGAATTTGGAAGCAGGAGCAAACGCATTGGAAAAATCTGAGATTAAAATATTGGATATATTAGATCTTTTAACCATGGCTATCGACTAATAAGAAGTAGATCAAATTGAACTTGTTAATAGGCATAATAAAAGAAGCATCCACCATAGATTATCCCGGAGAACTTGCCTCAGTTCTTTTTTTGTGTCAGTGTCCATTTAAATGTCCGTTTTGTCATAATTGGGCCTTGGTATTTGCAGAAGAATGCAATGAGGTAAATATTACCACCATTTTAGAGCAGCTCAGGCGTAATCAGAAATATATTACAGGGGTGTGTATAACAGGAGGAGAACCAACACTTCAAATTGAAGGGCTTATTGAATTACTTACACAGACCCGAAAAATGGGGCTGTTGAATAAACTAGATACCAATGGCTATTATTCAGATCGTATAGAGCGATTAGTAACACTCAAATTATTAAATTATATTGCCCTAGATGTAAAGGCACCTCTCACACCGATTATATATGGGAAGGCCATAGGAAATGCATCTATAGGGGAGAGAGCAGTAAAGAATCTTAACGAAGTCTTACGAATTTTAGAGAGAAGCTCGCTCCCATATGAAGTACGAACAACCATTGTTCCAAATTTCAACGATACCAGACAAATAATCCAGCAGATTACTGAAAGGCTTTCCAAATTTAATATCTCCCGTTATATTTTACAACAGTTCCGTGCGTCGGGAGGAACATTAGACAAATCGTTCTCAAAATTACCAGCAACGGATCATGGTCTCCTTCGGGATCTTGCAGAAATCGCCAAAAAATATATTCCAGATGTTAGAATTCGGACGATTGAAGCTGGCGAAGAGAGTATCTAGAGAAACGTACTGAATTCGATATCAACTTCTTTAACTTCTTCATTACAAGCAGGACAGAAGCCTTTGTCAAGAAGCTCCGCTTTATGCGCGAAAGCACCACAAGCATGCGGACATGAAACAACGGTTGGATCTTCTTTGGAAACTTGCTTTTGACAAATAATACACGTAACTGCTTTTTCGGGTGGAATTGGTGACTCCTCAGCTTTTGGCTTTATGAGTTTTTCGAGTTCTGTTCTGGGAGAGGAGGTACCTTCAGAAGGTTCGGCAGTTTTTGCCTGTTCTTCTTCCAATTTTTTCCGTTTTGCTTCTTCTAATTTTTTCAGTTTTGCTTCTTCTAATTTTTTCTTTTTCTCTGCCCGTTTTTTTCGAGCTGCAGCTCGATCTTCTTCACTCAACTCTTCTACAGAGGATTTGAAGAAGGAGATAATACTGCGGGCTTCTTCCGCATCTTCTGAAATATCAGTTGCTTCAAGCATAGCCTCAGGTTCAGCGGGTGTGGTAGTTTCGTCTTGTGCTAATATATCCAATGCCGTCGTCGTTTGTGCATCCGTAGTGGATTCCTCAACGTCCATGGGGGGTAGGTCTAGTGCCTCAGGGGGCATTTCCAATACATCTTCAGATATTTCGGGTTCAGGAGGTTCTAGTGAGATGTCAATAGGTTGAGGACTATCGAGATCAATTGGCTGAGGTTCGTCATAAGCAGGTTGTACAGACGATATCGACTGGGGTTTAGGGGTAGGGGGGATTGCAGGAGGTTTGGGAGCGGGTGGAACGGTTCCGGAAGAGGGTGTGAGGACATCTATTTTATCAATTACATCAGAAAAAATCAACATTTTTGAAACAAGATCAATTTGGGCGGGTAATTTCCCATCAAAGATGAGGTTTTCAGCAACTTCTTCTACTTTATTTTCAGGTACGCTCAATTTTTTTGCAACAAAATCGAAGGGGAGTCGAGTAAATGCTTTCTTATTTGCAGCATCGATCAGGAATTTCTCAATGGCAGGAACTCCAACCGTTTCAGTAAGCTTTTCTTTGAGTTCGGCTTTGAAACCATCTGCTAGCATTTCTAATTGCGATTTTACAGTTGTAACCGCATTCTCCCATTCAGTGACAAGCCCCACATTCTTTGCATCAAAAGAAAGTTTTAGTTTTGTGTCCAATATTTGTCTGACGCTGTTCCTGCGTTTCTCAAACTCTAGGATTGCTGCAGAAATCTGATTATTGACGATATTCATTGCGCCATCAAATTGTCCGTCTGCTAGCAATTTGTTGAAGTTATCCGTTATCTCAATTTTACATTTGAGAAATAAATCGTTCAAACCTTCTTTGTTCCGCTCAAATGTATCACGAACACCCGACATTTACAGAAGTACCCTCACCATGAGTATAAAAGTGGTTTTTGTATTTTATAGTCTGTAATCGATATTTATAATATTAATGATTATGATGAATTAACTATTATTCCAATCACGAATGATTGAGATGATCTCATTGAGATCGGTTACAATCCCATCCGGGGTAACGTTGACCGTTCCGTTGGGGGTAATTTGAAAATCTTTCTTCACATAAATTGCCTTCATCCCCATTTGCTGGGCCCCATAAATATCGTTTTTTAAATCGTCACCAATCATTACAGAGTTCTGAGGCGAGCTCTGCAATTCCTTTAGGACGTATTCAAAGGTACGTTTATCGGGTTTACAGAAGCCAATTTGTGCAGAAGTTGCGATCACATCAAAGTATTGTGTTAAATTATGGGTATCTAAAAGAAGTCGGATGCCCGCATGATAGGGAGCATTCGAAAGTAACCCAACTTTAAAGTTTTCATCGCGTAACTCATGTAATAGGGGCTTTGCCGAAGATTTGAGTTTCCAAAATGCCCCTTCCGTAGAATGATAAATCATAATGACTTTGTGAGCTATTTCTGGATCTAATTGCGGGATATCCAATGCCTCACATGTTTGATTCAACGTATCTGCGGTCGTAGCTTCCTTGAACTTAGCTAAAGACCTTTGAAAATTACGATTTCGTAATTTTTTGAATTTTTTCCGGAATAAATCCGAATCTTGGATTATTTGCTCTTCGATTAAAAACTCAATCATCTTTTCTAATCCTTTATTTAAGGTCTTGAAGTAGCGTTTGAGTGTGAAATTCTCAAAGGTGAACAGCGTGAACCCCAAATCGAATATAACGGTTGAGTACTTCATCGACGTCACTATTAGACTGAAATTTGATTTTTTCAATTAAAGGATAAAAACGAAAATAATAAATATTTCTGCATCTATCCAGTATAAAGTGAGGAGTTATTTACAATGGCAGAATCACCCAAAGTATCAAAAGTGCTTTATGAATCAGGGAAAGTCGCTGAAGAGGTAGATTGGAATGTATCCAAATTTTTAATGAATGAACGAGGACCAGGATATGTCGCATGCTGTGCATCTTTAGTTGAACTCGAGGGGGGAGACCAAGCGATTAGGTTCCAAATCGATTTCACAGCTATGGAGGAAGATGGAGTGTATGGCTACGGCTATGTTGGGGAAATATTCTCTGACGCTCAGGGAAATGTGAAATGGTGTACAACAAAAGAGGAAATGGAAAAGAAACGCGAAGAGCTTATAGCGACAGCTGAACCGCAAAAAAGACCAAAACACTATTAGGGTTTAGTATTTCTTTTTCAATTAAAAAAAAAAGAGATTTAAACGGATTTAAAGTCCTTTTATAACAAGAGCTATATCCGCTTTTGTAATTTTCTTTCGTTTTGCATGTCGGGCTAAAGTTAGAGCCCTTGTAGTCATGTCGATTGATTTTGATTCCAGATGCTCGATTAAATAGCTTACTGCCTCGCGAGCAACAATTTTCGCTCCAACAGACGACATTAGAGCTCTAAGAGGACTCCATGCAAAATACCTTCTTTTTACCATATTTTATCCCTCAAATTTTTTTGGTGTGATGACAAATACTAATGAGGAAATAAGTACCTCACTAACATTCTGCTGAAATTTGTTATATATAAATATTTTGCTCGTTAACCTCAAATTAAGTTCGGAATTAGAATGATTTTCATAACTTAAAGCCGACATATTTCCTTCTTTAGAGTATCATTGTAAAAAAAGCCGACATAAATCAACTTTTTACTAGAGACCCCAATGTTGCCCAATAGAGAGAAAATTACGATAAAAATCAAAAAATTTATCGATTGAATATGATTTTAAAAAAAGAGAGAATAAGTGAAATTTTTGGTTTTAACTCGGTTGATTCCAAAATTCGTCCCAGATTAAATCGCGAACTGCAATTCTGATTGCTTCGCTTCGAGAACTATACATACCAACCTTTACTAATTCTTCTAAATCCTCTAAATATGCTTTGGGGATATTAACTGTAATTAATTTCATTCGACATACGCTCCACAATTAATCTTCATTTATACTCTTACCTGAAAATTGTTCATTAAGCTTATGCGAACTTTTTATAAAGAAACCAAGAGAAAATTTGCTTTTTTTAAAAAAAGAGGGAGAGAGAATCAAAAATTCTTAAGTTAAATTCAATTTTTTTTCATTTTTTTTAATTCACTTCTTTTTTTACCATAATTAAAAGCCACTTCCTTGAGGGAGTGAATGAGTTAAAATTACAATGAATAGAAGTTGAGCAAGAGAATTTTTTTTGTAGTAACTCATATAATACTTTCAGGTATCTCTCATGCTTTTATAGAAGAGAATCCCATAATAATTTAAGTAACTTATATTGCTTAACTACCGTAGGTACTACGGGAAGTCACGCCTCTGGAGATCGTATAAGACCTGCATTAGCGGGCAGTGGTCAAGGAAGGAGGAAACCATCTGCCTTTAAGCAGTGGTAGTTCAATTAATCTCAAAATCCACAAAATGAGAATTGAGTTGAGGAATTGGAAACCGAGATGATATTCAAAGTTTCGTATCGTATTCACTTATCTCACGCGCTCTAGCAGTCTATAAAGCTTTAAGAGAGAATATAATTGTGAGTGAAATGGCAAAAAATTCAGCAAAAGCCACGAAAAAGGCGCAGCTAGAAGAATTGGAGCAGGTTGAAACGGAGACAGAGGAACCTACACCTGAAAAAATAATGGATGGAAGTGTTAACTTAGAGGAATTAACCGGAGTGGGTCCAACAATTGCGGAAAAGTTATTCGAGGGGGATTATAATAGTTATGAAGCAATAGCGGTTGTATCCCCTAAAGAACTTTCGGCGGCTACGGGGGTTGGAGAAGCCACCGCACAGAAAATTATTCTCTCGGCACGGGGTAAGTTAAATATTGGGTTTACCACAGCTGAGAACATATTTAATCAACGGAAAGAAATTAAACGATTAACTACAGGATGTGAAAAATTAGATGGGATTATTGGAGGAGGGATGGAGACTCGCGCGATTGTTGAGGTCTACGGAGAGTTTAGAACTGGAAAGACGCAGATAGCGCATCAAATATGCGTTACGGTCCAACTGCCTTATGATCAAGGGGGTTTTGAAGGCTCAGCGTTATATATAGACTCGGAGGGTACTTTTAGACCTGAACGACTCCTTCAAATAGCAGATCGATATAATTTAGACTGGAATACGGTTCTAAAAAACGTATATTATGCGCGAGCCTATAATAGTGATCATCAAATTGTCATTGTCGATAGCTCACCCAAGTTCATTCAAGAGAAGAATATCAAGTTAATCATTGTGGATTCGGTCATGAGTCATTTCAGGGCCGAATATATTGGACGTGGAACCTTAAGCGAGCGACAACAAAAGTTAAATAAGTTTGTGCATAAACTTTTACAAATTGCCGAAGCCTATAATGTGATAGTTTTCATTACAAATCAAGTTATGGCATCTCCGGGAGTGTTTTTTGGTGATCCCACCAGACCTGTGGGGGGGCATGTCCTTGCGCATTCTTCAACATATCGATTATATTTGCGGAAGTCTAAAGGCGATAAACGTGTTGCTAGGCTAATTGATAGCCCTTGCCTGCCAGAAGGTGAGGCTATTTTCGAAATTACCGGACGGGGAATCGAAGATCCGTGATCTTCTTCTTTTTTTCTCTTTTCAATTTAATTCCACTAAGCATATATAGTACTACACAAGTAATTATAAACTATGACTGAGGAGAAATTTTCAGAAACGATCGATGCATTAAGTAAAGTCTTAGAGTTAGTTTTTTTAGTAGAGAAGGATATTAGTGGTGTTCGATTACGAAGTGCTTCAATTCTCCTTCATGACGAGCTTAGAAAACAGGTTGAAACGGTTATTGAGGGCATCGAACAGGATATGAAAAAAGTTGAAGCTGGGATTCAACCATTTAAAAAATATTTTCTCATCCGGAAGAATGCATTAAATGCATTAAATAATCTCATCTCTTCTTTGAAACAAATGATTGATGAAAGCGGTTCCGTGGATGAAATACAAGAGAGCGTCCGCTTATTTTCATTAGCGGCTGAAGAGGAGTTTGTTCTAACAATTCTTCAATTAGAAAAATTATGGAACAAGGAGATTATGGATATTATAGAGAGTTTAAAGAAAGTCATTAGTATCATGCAAGTAACTCATGAGAAAATTATTCGCTATAAGCGTGAGTGTAATATAAAGGAAGGATTAGGTTCAGACTTAGGAACTTTACTAAATAATTTATTAGAAGGTCAGCTTCAAAAGTTTAAGAGTGGAGAAAAGGAGCTTAGATCCAGATTACTTCCAGAAACTTAGGAATTTCTCTATTTAAAATTATTTTATTGATAGATTGAGTTTTTTTAGCCTTTTTTAAGAAATTGACATGACAATTTCTCGTATTTTACCAGAGATTAATCGAATATCACCAAACTCAAATTCATCCAGTTTTTTCTTAATAGCGGTTTGATCGCGAATATTTGGAAAGTTGAGTTCACCTTGGTAAAGAACAGTTATACCATCAATCTTTGCCAAGAACCCTAATATCGCCCGCGTACCCATATCTCCCGTTGAATCCGTAAATTCATAAAATATTTCATTTCCAAGGCGTCGATTAAGAAAAGAAACGAAATCATCGATTTTTTCGACTTTTATTATGATCATTTTAATCCATTCTTTATTTGTGGTAGTTATTTTTAGTTTATTTTTGTAAATAAAAAAAAATATTGGTCGGAAAAGTTCTAAGATGGGAATTAAGAGAAAAAGAAAATATTTATTTTCCTTTATTGTCTCCAAAGCACATGAGTGCAATTTGTTCAAATGCCGCATGTACATTCTCGCCAGATTTGGCTGACGTTTCGAAAATCGGATAGCCCAGTTGTTCTGAGAGTTGTTTACAACGAGAGGCAGTGATTTTCCGATCAACTGTTAAATCAACTTTATTGGCAAGAATCACACTCGGGATATTTGGTTCACCAACACCAGATCTGAATTGTGGGGCCCAATGATTCATTAAATGATCATAGGTTTCAGGTCGAGTTACATCAAAAACCATAATGCCAGCATTAGCACCATAATAATAGAAATTCCGGATATTATCGAACTCACGCTGCCCTCCAATATCCCAGATTGTAAGAATTGCCTGAATCTTCTCGAATTCGACTACTTTGAGTGTGAAATCTGCGCCAATTGAAGGTAAATAAGACTGTTCGAATTTATTGTCTGCAAATCGCCGGATTAATGAGGATTTCCCCACCGCCGGATCCCCAATCACAATAATTTTAAATCCATACTTCTCTTTTTCAGGAACTGCCATAAAATCTCAACTCTACTATACCACATAAGATATTACTTATTTCTCAGCTAAATATTCAATTAAACCATTCATCAATTCAAGGATTATTCTTGATTCACAACTCGATAATTCTATTGTTGCAAAGCTTTTTTATAATTATAGATTGAATTTCGAAAAAATGGGTGAAAGACCATCATCTCTTCGAGTTTCAGAACGCTTCTTTGCAGCAGCTTTCTGTTTCACAATCTCGGAGGCGAGTAATTTAAACACATAACTAACATTCTCGCCGGTTTTAGCACTTGTTTCGATAAAGTTACTACCCAATTTTGAGACATATTGGGAAACTTTAGCAATATTGGCTTTTTTAGATAAATCACTCTTATTTCCTGCAACGACCACAGGAATTTCAGTATCCACATTACGGATAGACTTTAACCAGTAATCTAAGTAGGATTTCATTTTGGTTTTTGACGAGGTATCTAATACTAAAAGAATCCCCGAATTATCACTAACGTAGTAAGAGACAACCTCTGCCCAATCTGAAGATCTAGAATCTTGAAGTTGTAATTTAATTGGGGCTCCGAAGAGTTCAAGTTTCTTAGTCATGATATCACCCTCAAGGGACTTATTTGTCGAATCTTCGAAGCGATTATGAACAAATTTCAATATTAATGAAGTTTTACCGACACCATCCTCTCCTGCGACGAGGATTCTAAATTCTAACGCATTAGACCGATCAATGGATTGAGGACTCATCCTATATCTCACTTCTCTAAAATTGGATACCGCTTAACAATGCTACCATAATTGTTGCAGCTGTTAAATCTGCAGAAGTGCCGGGGTTGATTTTCTTTTTATTTCTTAATTCTAAATCAAATTCCCATAATAATTCTTTTGATTGCTTAGAAAGTAAACCCCCTTGGTTTAAAATATGTTTTGCTTGAGAGCTAATTTGTTCAGCCATCTTTATTCCATATTTTCTAGCAATTAGCGTATCTGGAAGATCCCCTACTATTTTTAGATAAGTATGCACTGTCGCAATATTAATATCATTTGTCTTTTGTAAAAGTTTTGAGAAGTAAGGGTAGCCTACCTCAAAGGTTATCTGGAATTTAGTGATCCATTCATGAGCTATACTATCTCGTTTTGCACTGATCTTAAAAACTTCAAATAGATTCATATTCCCACGCCGTAATTCCTCAGATGAGTCCTCGTTTATATCAAATTCATTGACTTTACCAAGACTCCCAGGACTAGCACGTCGGATAGCTTCATACAATTTAATAGTATCTTCTGGAGTTGAATTTCGAATTATGGTGTCTAAATTCTCTCGTAGCATCGGGAGTGAAGGATGAGGATGATCAAGTAACATCCCAGCAGCACACGCTAAAGGGATAAATAAGAGAATAATACCTAGATTTGTATTCCCACCACTCTGAGATGATTGAGTGATTTTTACAGCTTTAAGAATAGATTCCCCTAAATTTATGTTATTTAGCGCGATTTCTTTTGTTTTAACACATTTTCCAATGAACGCTACTTCACGTAAGATAGGTGTAATCACAATACTACTTACTAAAAAGTGTTCATAACGAGTATCTCTGAAGTCTCGAGTTCTATGAACGTTTCCTGGTTTTGGATATCCACTTACTTCTAATAGAGCTGCAATTGCACCTGCTTGTGCAATCATCTCTTCATTTTTTACCCAATTCAAATTTATCGTCCTGAGTACGCAACCTTTAGATTATTTTATAATCTTTTCAAAATATACTTAAATGCATCTTTTCAGTTAATTATTTATTTGATTTATTGATAGAATAAACAATCGATTAATTTTAAGCAAGGAGAGAAATTGATTGACGGTTTTCGGCGAGAAATTCGGAATATCCTTAGAAATAACAGAGGGTAAACTTGTTTCTATACAAGATGGGGCTTTTAAAAAAATCGTGCAGTTTTCAGAGAATTTTAGCTCAGTTCGAAGAGTTGAATTATCGAATGAAACATTTACCTCTACAGCGTTAGATCCCAATGACCAGCTACTGGATACGACTAATGTAACTGTGAGTTTGAGTACTGGGATTCAAAAGAAAATATTTTCTCAGAATATGGAAGTAGGTGTTCGGAAACTAGAAGTAATTCAGGGATTAAACATGGGACAAGCAGCTATCCGGGTGAGCCATAATATTGAAAGGGCGATGAAATGGCAGTTAAATATCCCGTATGAAAAACTCGAAGGTTCAGAGAATGTAGTTATTTTACCGCAGAATATTAAGATAACGATACAAACTGATGTGTTGGTTCGATACGATGAAGATATGATTCTTTTCAGTATTCCAGATGGGTTCTCTCAAATTGTTTTATTCGTTGCCAGTAACATACCATATGATGAAATAGGAAAGAATTTGCTCCTAATCACTTTAGGAGATGAGTCAAGAAAGGATATCATCGCGATGGCACCTGGCGAGGCAAATTTCTATCCAATTGTGACATTTGTTTATCTTCAAGATTTGAAGAATAATATCACACAATATCAAGATTTATATCAAATCGGTACAATTTTAGCTCTCCGGAAACAGTATAAGGAAGCAATTTCCTATCTGAAAAAATCATTAGAGGCTGTACGTGGTATGGGTGATCAGAAAATGGAAGCGGAAATTCTTATGAGTCTTGCCACGGCCGAAGGCGACTCAGGGGAGTATAAGCAGGCAGCCCATGATTTTAACTATGCATTAACAATAATTGAAGAATATCAATATGATTCGTTGCGTCTTGGTTGTTTATTATCATTAAGTAAAAATCTTACGAAGCTGAATAAATACCAAGAAGCCTTGGATAATCAATATTCTATTTTAGAAGTAATCCGTGAGAATCAAGATCGCCTTGGAGAGGCAGAGGCGCTTGTTGATATTAGTGATTCGCTTATGGGACTTGGTCACATAGATGATGCTGTAGAATATCAAAATGCAGCTTTGCATTTACGCCGCCAGATGAATGATACAATTGGGGAAGCAAATAATCTTATGAGGTTTGGGGAGCTGTTAATAAGTGCAGATCGGACGGGTGAAGCTATGAGTTGCTATGAACAAGCATTACGCATAAAAAGAAACTTGGGAGATGATAGAGGGGTCGCAGAATGTCTTAAGAAAATGGGTATCGCTTTTTATAATAGGGGGAAATATGCAAAAGCTAAGACTTATTATGAAAAAGCCAAGGAAGCTTTTCAAAATCAAGCTCTCCTTATAGATGTACATGAAATTGAGAATCTACTTGATAAAATGAGGGAACGACCTTATGAAGAAAGCGGATGTGACATTTGTGGAACCCATTGTACTCCTGATATTGTTGGCATGGCACATCTCGATGCAGTCGATCCTGTTTTCACAGATCCTTTTAAACAGGTACTTCGGGAATCATTGGCTGCAAAAAAAATGGAAAAAGTAGTCGATTTGCTCTTAGAAGTAACTTCGCAAAACCCAGATCTTCTAAAACATGGAATTTCTCAAGATGCTTATGCATTCTGTCTAATGGTGCAAGCTACAAATCTCCATTTAGCACAATTAAATTCAACCCAAAAAGAGCAGATCATAAAGATGGTTAAAGAAGATCTTAAATTGCGTCGTTATCGGCAAATGTAACCTCATTTATACGATTCGTTTAAGAGCAATCCACTTTTTCTTCTGATAAGTTCTAATGATGTCATTAATTTTCAATAAGGGATAACCAGTTTCATCACAAATATCTTGTACCGTATTGTCACCATTACAAAGTTGTAAAATTTGAGCTACGTCAATGGAAAATTTCTCTTTCCCGGATAACTGTTTTGTAAGAAATGGAACAGTCTTCATCCCTCTTTTTTTAGGGCGTGGGGGAGCTGCCGCAACTTCAGGCTCGCTTACAACTCCTATTGTTGTTGTTTCTGTGGGAATAGCAGGTGCAGGAAACTCAAGATCACCTAAAAGTGCCTCTATTCGTTCAGTCCATTCAAACATTTTCGCTTTAAACGCCAGGAGCTGACCAGTTAACCCCTTAACTGTATACATTACAATCATTGCCTTAGAGGAAGCTTTAAAAAATGCCAGATTAACACCACCAAGTGGAAGGCTGTGGTCTCCTACCTCTAATAGGTTGAAGTTTGATTTGACAAAATTCTGAGTAAATTCAAGGAATTGCTCAAGGGGTTCATCAAAATAATGCACATACCCTAGCATATCAATGATCGCAACATACGGACGAGTAACTAATAATTTTCCAAGGTCAGTGGTGATTTCCTTTGCGATCAGGCGAAATTGTTCTTCTTGACTATTTTGCATAGAGGTCCCGTTCTATTTTATAACCCTATTTCACTGGGATTAATACAAATGTTAAGCATAATTATTTTTTTTTAATAGCATTTTAAATCTTCTGAGGAAAAAAAAAAATGTTTAAAAAGTAAATTCATTATACTAAAAAAGAAAATCACTTTAATCAATTAATAATATAAAAAGAGTTCAAAAATCCTCAAAAAAAATAGCGAAAATATCAAATTCATACTTATCAAAAACGAGAAGGGTTATTTGAGAATAATTCAGCACTTCATGTTAGTAAAATTAAAGTTAAATATCAGTATAATCAAAAAATTGAAGGTTTTGAATGAAGAAAAAAGAGCAGGAGAGCATCGTTAACGATAGCCTTAATTTAATGATTTTGGAAAAGATTTGTGAAGGTGAAGGAATTTCGTTTAATATATCGCAGTTATCAACTAAGCTTAATAGGCATCGGTCCACAATCAAAAAAAGAATTGAAAATTTATTAAAATTTAATATAATAAATAAGCCAAACTGCCCCTTTATTTATCTTTATCAAGAATATCCTTTGTTTGTTGTTGTATATGCTGATTTTCCTAATGTAAAAGAAGTGGAGGATTGGATAAGGACCGATGAAAAGATATTCGCCGCGTATAGTATTCGTGAAGAAGAATACAATATCATGATTATTGAATTTCA
>JAEOSY010000207.1 GCA_016840125.1 Candidatus Helarchaeota archaeon
ACCCGTGAAAGCACTTTCAATAAGGTGCTTTTCCCTGCACCATTTCTACCAACTATTCCAAGAACTTCACCTTTCTTCACTTCAAACGACACATCCTTTAATGCCCAAATGCTTTCAGGGAACATAACAGGGGATTTTGGATGTCTTTTTTTCACGCTGAATTTTTCCGAAATAGTCTCACTCAATGTACGGTAAGCGCTGATTGAACTCCCAATAATATATTTCTTTCCAAGATGGTTTACTTTAATAGCTGTTTGTCCCATACCCTAAACCATATCGGCAAAAAGCCGCTCCATTCTTCTGAAAAAGAACATACCGCTGACCAGTAAAAGTACCGCAACAATACTCGAAACCATCGCCATTACTCCAGGGGGTTGACCTGTCCCAAGCAACGCCCATCGAAAACCCTCAACAACTCCAACCATTGGATTCAAAGCATATATAATCCACCATTTTGATGGGATCATACTTGATGGGTATGCAATTGGAGTGAGATACATCCAGAATTGAGTTAAGAACGGAAGTATGTAATTAATGTCTCTAAATAAAACATTTAAAGCAGAGAGCCATAATCCTACGCCTATTGCTGTAATTAAAGCTAGGAGCAGAAAAAGCGGTAGCACCCAGACTTTTGCTGTTGGAATAATGTGGAAAAACATCATCATTCCAAGGAGGACAACAAATGCAATTAAAAAATCAACCACACCAGCGATCACTGATGATAGGGGTAAGATCATTCGCGGAAAATATACTTTTGTAATCATGTGGCTATTCGCAACCAATGATCTGCTCGCGTCTTGAAGAGCTTTTGAAAATAATGTCCAAGGAATGAGCGCCGTGTATGTGAAAATTGGATATGGAACTCCATCTGACGGAACTTTCGCAAGATTACCAAAGAAAATACTAAAAACAATCATCGTCAAAAACGGCTGAAGAATTGCCCAGCTTGCTCCAAGTAGAGTCTGTTTATAACGAACCTTCAAGTCACGCCAAGTCATGAAGAAGATCAATTCGCGATATAACCACAAGTCACGCAAATTCAGCGCTGCCCACCCAGTTGATGGCTTTAATATTGTTCTTCTGCTATTTTTTTTATCCATTACTCAGAAAAGTCATTCGCGATTTTCTCGAAACCATCTAATTGTTTGATCCAAGCCTTCTTCAAAGGACATTTGGGCTTTAAATCCAAAGCTCTCATATGCACGAGTTGTGTCCAATTTTCGACGCGGTTGTCCGTTTGGTTTCGACGTATCCCAAATCAATTTACCTTTAAAGTCAGTTTTTCTTGCAATCATTTTCACCAACGCTTTGATGCTGATCTCTTCTCCTGCTCCTAAATTTACTGGTTTGGATTCATTATATTTTTCTGCAGCGAGAAGGATCCCTTCTGCAGCATCTTCAACATATAAGAATTCCCTCGTAGGTGAGCCGTCGCCCCAAACAATGATCTCTTCATCACCGGCTTCCTGTGCTTCTACACATTTTCGAATAATCGCTGGAATCACATGAGATGATTTGGGGTTAAAATTATCACCTGGTCCATAAAGGTTGACTGGTAACAGGAATAAAGCATTAAATCCATATTGCTGACGGTAGGATTGCGCTTGGACTAGAAGCATTTTCTTTGCCAAGCCATATGGAGCATTTGTCTCCTCTGGGAAGCCATCCCATAAATTATCTTCTTTAAATGGGACTGGAGTAAATTTAGGATATGCGCAGATAGAACCTATTGCAACAAATTTTTGCACATCAGTTTCCCATGCCCTATGCATTAATTGAACTCCCATAATTAGATTGTTATAAAAGAATTCTGCTGGACGCTCCTTATTTGCTCCTATTCCACCAACCTGTGCTGCTAAATGGATGATCAAATTTGATTTTGCATCTTCTAGCATACGATTGATATCTTTCATTTTAATCAGGTTATATTCCTCAATCTTCGGCACAAAAACTTTCTTTACTCCGCGATCGTGTAATTTACGCACAACCACTTTTCCCAGAAATCCTGCCCCGCCGGTTACACATACCGATTGAGATTTCCAGAAATTTTCTCTGTTCATCTGACTCTATTCATCCTCATATACTGTAAAAATTTTTAACCCAACCACTTTCAATTTAGGGTAATTTCCATTTTCTTCAATTGATAATCCATACTCCATACAGGTGAGTTTCAAAATTTCAGCAATTTCACCATTTCCCTCTATTCGTGCTTTATTCCATCCTGCCTGTTGTAAACCAACAATTGCTTTCTTTGATCGGCCTCGAACAAGTCGGTACACCTCCATCGAAGATTGAATAAAGTCCACCAACAATTTCGCCCTGAGTGAGATTCCTTCCGGTGTGATGATATATCGTAATTTTTTCCGCTCTGCACGCTTAACCTTGATATACCCTTTTTCAATTAAGCGTTTTAAATGCCAGTTTATTGTTCCCACCGCAACACCCAAGCGCTCTGCTAATGAAGCCTGGGTAGTATCCGGTTCTTTTTCGATATGTTCCAATATCGTAAGATCGGATTCTGAAGGGGTGAATTGTTTATCCATAGGTTCAATATTCAATCGTTGAATTATAAACCTGAATATTCATCAGGTCAAGGGACGGATATTTTCTACTTAAAATGCTATACTATTGGTTGTTCTTACACCCAAACAGAAATGGAAAACTACAATAAAACACGCATAATCCATTGGAATAAGGTTGCAGAAAAATTGAGGACCTGGCGAGGTCTGGGCAATTATTACAATTCTCGTGTTAGTGAAATATATCGGTTCAACATACCTCCTAAACAATCGGTTTTAGAAATTGGTACTGGTAGTGGAAAATTGCTTGCGTCTCTACAACCAAAAAAGGGATTGGGAATTGACCTTTCGGATGGAATGATAAAGCTCGCGAAAGAGTTACACCCAGATCTAGAATTCCTTCAAATGGACGCGGTTGAACTTAGGCTCAAGAGGAAATTCGATTTTGTGGTCATGTCCGATACGATCAATGATCTTTGGGATGTTCAATCAACACTTGAGAATATCTCCAAGGTTCTCACTAAAAATGGGCGTTTGATGATCAATTTTTACAACCGTCTGTGGGAATTTCCGATCAAGATTGCGGAAAAAATGAATCTTGCCAAACCAAATCTTATCCAGAATTGGTTAACAGTGGAAGATGCAAGAAATCTATTAGACCTCGCAGGATTTGAAGTAATTAAATCATGGGAAGAGATCTTAATCCCATTCTCAATTCCAATAATCACACCGATTTTCAATAAATTCTTCAGTAGATTCTGGCCATTTAAGCATTTTGCTATGACCCATTTTATGGTAGCTCGTTTGAAACCAAATGTTCAAAACAAAATTAAAGATCCTTTAATTTCCATAATTGTCCCCACAAGAAATGAGGCCGGGAACATTGAATCCATCATAAAAAGAATCCCTAAAGAATTTAAGAATTATGAATTAATCTTTGTCGAAGGGCATTCAACAGATAATACCCTCGAAGAAATCAATAAACAAATAAATCTTCATCCAAAAATTAAATTATCTTGTTATAGACAACAAGGCGAAGGTAAAGGGGATGCAGTGAGATTGGGTTTCTCAAAAGCAAAAGGGGACATCCTGATGATATTAGATGCGGACCTCACCATGCCCCCTGAAAACCTTCCCAAATTTTATAACGCACTAGTAAATGGAATTGGTGATTTTATAAATGGCGTTCGTCTGGTTTATCCAATGGAA
>JAEOSY010000208.1 GCA_016840125.1 Candidatus Helarchaeota archaeon
GAAATCTATAACATTGTGGAAGAAATGGAAGAGATAGATGACAGTCTGGCGATTGGACAGCAATGGAAAGGAGATCAGAGAATTTTGTTATTCGTAAAACTGGCACCAGGTCAGAAATTATCAAGCGACTTAAAATCTAAGATTATAAAAACCCTAAGGAAAAATGCGTCCCCTAGACACGTTCCAGCATTAATATTTGAGGTGTTAGACGTCCCCTACACGTTTAGTGGGAAGAAAGTTGAAAGTGCAATCACAAACATGATTGCCGGCAAATTAATCACTAATAAAGGTGCTTTAAATAATCCCGAATCCCTAGATCATTTTGAAAAACTACTTCCTGAGCTTCAAAAAGAATAGAAATTGTTACTCACAACATGTATTTTCTGCACAACAGAATGATTTGATGAATTGAAATATAGAATACGAATTAGGTGAATCTATTTGCTTGACAATAAGGTTCTATATACAAAGGAAGAACTGGCATTTCGCGAGGAGATTAGAGCTTTTGCGGAAGATCGTATTCAATCTCTAGATCCAGAAATTGAAAGTGGTAAATCCTACACCCCGATACGAACTCTCATGATTGAAATGGGTAAAAAGGGTTTTTTAGGTCCCCTCCATCCTGTAGAATGGGGTGGAACCGGGCAAGGCATCGTTGCTGATACCATCGTGGGCGAAGAGTGCGCCCGAATCAACTTTTCCTTTGATTTATCACGAATCGCATCAATCGCCCTCTTTGGAATGACTCTTCAACGATTCGGAACGGACGAACAAAAAGAAAAGTACCTGCGACCGATTATTAGGGGGGAAAAAATCGGGTGTATTGGAATTACGGAGCCAAAAGTCGGGTCTGACACGAGTGGGATGGAAACCAAAGCCGAGAAAGATGGCGATTACTACATCTTAAATGGAGAAAAACGATTCATCACTAATGGGACGGAAGCAGAGTTTATGTGTTGCTTCGCCATTACGACCCCCCTCCCTAAAGTTCACCCAAAGAACGGCATGAGCGCCTTCATTATAGATACTAAATCGAAGGGCTACGAACGAGTCAAATACTATACCTTGTGCGGCGTACGAGGCGCCCGAGTGGGGCACATCAAATTTAACGACCTCGCCATCCCAAAGGAGAACCTACTCGGTCTTGAAAATCGCGGATTTGAAATCCTCATGGATGAATTAAATTCCGAACGAGTCTGCGTTGCAAGTCAGGGGATTGGCGTGGCGCGAGCCGCCTTTGAAGAAGCGCTCAAATACAGCACGGAACGAGTCCAATTCGATCATCAAATCCGTTATTATGAAGGAATCAGTTTTCAAATTGCCGATATGGCCACCGAAATCGAAGCTGGACGGGGTCTCACAGTTCAAGCGGCCCGGGCGCTCGAAAAGATTGGAAACAAACCCGCCACGAAAATATGTACTATGGCAAAAATGTACACCGCCAAAGCCGCCGTGGAAATTGCGTCCCGTGCCATGCAGATCCTCGGTGGAATCGGTTACACCAATGAAAAAAAGGTAGAACGCTACTTGCGCGACTCAAAGCTCCTTACCGTTGGGGGCGGCACGACGGAAATCTTAAAGTTCTTAATCCAACGGGAAGTCTATCGAGAATATGGATTATGAAGATGGAAAATGATAAAGCAGTAATTCCATCACAACTTTATTCATCATATTTAACAAGGATGTTCATTGTTGCATGCTTGTAATTTATTTAGAATCATAAACCACAACTCATTTAATCATTAAGCTGGTCTCTATTTCGTTCATTGCGCGTTTGAAGGTTTTTTTATCCAATTTTCCGCTGATGTAATCGAATATTTTGGATATTGCTTCTTCAGTAAAGAGTTCCCCAGCTTCTGCCATGTGATGAAGGGTTTTAACCCTGATTTCTTCGTCTTTTAATACATGTATAAGAGCTTCTATTAAGATATCTAGAAATCCTGAGTGGTAGAATAGGTGATGCATTTGTTTTGAATTCAGGATTGATCCACTAGGAGCATTGTAGAGTTTTCGCCTCC
>JAEOSY010000209.1 GCA_016840125.1 Candidatus Helarchaeota archaeon
ATAAGCTCTGATGGTTTCTTAACACCTTTTGGTGGTTTCTCTTCCTCTTTTTTCGCGCCAGTTTTTGTAACAGTCGGTTTTTCGATTTTTACTTTAGGTGGTTGGACCGCTGCCGCTTTCCTCTGTTCCTTCGATTTGAAAACATTTTTGATGTCGGCCTCGAAATACCCCTCGTAACTGAGCCAGACAAACACCACGCTGATCACTGCCGCCGCGATAAGCATCCAGATGAAGAGGCCGGACACCCCTGACCAAAGCGCAGCACCCCAATCGCCACCCGTAAGGGCGGCTATTAGAATGCTAATGGGGGTGAGAATCGCGACAAGTAGCCCTATCGCAAGCCCTGCATACCTTAGAACCTTTAAATACATGGGGAACAGCTCTTCAGTAATATAGAATTTCGGAGTGCCCCGTCTTTTATATTCCCGTGTAATCTCTGAAGGGCTCCCCATTTGCGCGATTGCCATTTGTACCGCCTTCAAGGCGGAATCCGCCTCACCTGACTCCTCAAGTGCCGTTGCCTTATCCTCTATGTGCTCTCTTAACTCATTTAACACATCTTTTGCCTCTTCCTCTTCAACTTTCAGCCAAAAAGGAAGTTTCTCCTCTACTTCATCCAAAAATTCTTTGATTATTTTTTCTCTGTATCTTTCATCACTCATTTTTATACCCCCTTAATATCTCTACCAAGCGGTACTCCACAGGATTCACAGTAGTTGGGTTCCTCATAAAGATCTATTTTGTTGGCACAATTTTCACAATATATAAAACGATCACTTTCAAGCCCTACTTTGATATCCATTAATGGCGCAATAGATTCTACCAATTTATTGAAAAATCCTTGCATATGATTAAAAACTTTTCGCCCTTCGTTGGTTAGGGTATAATACGTTCTTTTTCGCCCACCCACTTCCTTTTTCTCTGCTTCTACTACCCCTTCGCGTTGTAATTTCTTTAAAATCGGGTAGAGGGTTCCATCCTCAATCACTAACACTTTAGTTTTTTCCTTTAACTCCTGTAAAATTTCATATCCGTACGTTCCTTCCTCTGTATGTTCGTTGATTACCGATAAAATCGTTAATGTTGATATCCCACGCAAAATTTCTGACTCAAAGTTCTCTAGAAACACTCGCTTCAATGTAATAAACGCCGCGTCACCAAATTCTCTAACTCGTTTTATCATTTTTTTACACCAGTAACTGTGGATGATATGGCAATTTTCCAAGTTCACCATACATTTCCAGTAAAAACCGAGCAACATTAAACCGATATTCCCTAAAATCTTTCTGATCTTCTTCAATTGTCTTGTCAAAGATATCATGGAACTCTTCTATTAACAGGGGAATGACCGATTTCTCCATTGCCATACAATCCATCCTTTTTTCATTGTTTTATTCGATATAATTTTTACAATTTTTAGTATTCTATGAATACTCTACGTCACAAAGTATATAAAGATTACTATTCCGACGAAAATCAAAAATCAAAATTTTGTATACTAGATCTGTCAAATACAACAACATTACTTCTCTACTATCCACAATAGAGCTCCCTCAAAATTGAGTAAAACTATTTTTATAGAAAGGTGAGAATTGCAATTTACTTTAGTTAAAATTACAAGAAACCTTTATTCTGTTGAATTTAAGGGTGGGACTGAAAAATGGTACTATTTCAGAAAAATAGATATATCAAGTATATAATATTATTTACTTTCATTCTAAACTTATTATTTATATCCTCTTCTTTTCATCCGTTATATGATAATAATAGATCTTCTATAATGTTAGACCAGCAACTCCCTATTCAGACACTCAACTTCGCCGATACAACCTCAATGTGGAATTTCACCACCAACGCGACTATAACGGCAATCGACATGTCGGCAGATGGAAATTACATAGTCATTGGTTGTGCTACACCGGATCCAAATATTTACCTCTTTGAAACCTCTAATTCTACTCCTCTTTGGAACTTTTCCACAGGCTCTGAAGTTAATTCGGTGGCAATTTCACAGAATGGGTCTTATTTTATTGCGGGTACAGTTTCTCACATCTTTTTTTTCCACAAATCTAACTCTACTCCCCTATGGAACTACACCCCTGGTGGTGACTACTATTGGGGTACCTCTCCTATTGTGGATATTTGTGACGATGGATTCTATGCGGTTACTACTGATTACCAAGGTGAAATAATGCTTTTTAATAGAACGAGCCCAGATCCGATGTTAAGATACCATGAGGGGGGTATGACTCCCATTGGGTTTTGGTATGGAGTGGCGATCTCAGGAGATGGAACACAATTCGTTGGAGGAGGTCAAAAGAGTTTTACCCAAGGATATGACGTACTACTGAACAGAAGCACTGAAGAATGGCAGGTTTACAGAGTTGATAATGGTGTCCCCCTGTATTTCGATATGTCTACAGATGGGCAGTATTTCGTGTCTGCAGCCACACATTTTAGTAGCATAGGTAGCTTGAGACTCTATAATAAAACTTCTAGCTCTCCGGAATGGGAATTTCCTCTCCATATCTATGGAGATTATGCATTCGATTTATCTGCCTCAGATGACTGTAGTTACATCGCGCTAATCCATGATTATAATATAAGCCTGTTTCATCGAACAAATTCTAGTCCGTTATGGAATCATACTTTTGGTGATAGAATTCTAGACGGTAATTCTGTTGATATTTCTTCTGATGGGTCATACATTCTTTGTAGTAACTCAGGCGGTATATATTCTCTCATTCATCGAGATAATTCAACTCCCTTTTGGGAACTTAATGTAACAGGCGGATTATCTACCAACCGCCTAGTCAGAATCTCAGGTGATGGAACCTATTTTGGGGTGACCAATGACACCCAACTTATGGTCTTCTCAAACGAGGATAAACTACCCCCTACAATAGGTCCTCCGATAGAAGGTGTGATTAAATTAAACCAACCTGTTGTCGTTGATTTTGGAATAAGCGATTATTTCGGCATTGATAATATTATTTTTAGCTGGTCCAATAATAGCGGATTGAATTGGTATAACAATACAATAGATGGGGGCGGCAACACTGTCTGGACTGGAAATGCAACTATTCCAGGACACGTGGAAGGAACCAAAATTCTCTATCACATTTCTGCGAACGACACTTCAAATCATTGGGGGTATAATAATAATAGTGGTCTATATTTCTCATTTAACTTTTCAGATCTCGTCGCCCCCAACATTACTGGTGTTATAGGAGGCGCCAATTTACCCGATAGCCCTATTCTAATTACTACGAACGTCACAGATCTGAACAATGTCACAGAAGTCATCTTGAGTTATACTAATAATAGTGGAGTCGATTGGCATAATATCACCATGAGCGGAGTTGGAACGAGTACTTGGTCAGGCAACGGTTCAATTCCAGGGCAACCCGATGGAACAATTATCACTTACCAGCTATTTGCTCGGGATCAATCAAATAACTGGGCATTCAACAATAATAGCGGGATTGGATATACTTATATCATTGATGTCACAGCACCGGTTATTCAAACACCGAGTACGGGGGCGACTACTCCCGATTTGCCTGTAATTCTGCATTTAGGATTAACCGATCTTATTTCAGTGGATAAGGTAATAGTGAGTTGGTCAAATGATAGTGGCATTACATGGCATAATATTACCGCCACTGGAACGGGTACATCCTCTTGGAATGGCACCGCAGTGATCCCCGCGCATCCTGAGGGAACAACTATCCTATACCAGATTTATGCTAATGATACCATGGGGCACTGGGAAAATGATGATAATGGGGGTTCATTCTTCTCATTTACATTCGAATATCCCCCACCACCCTTTCCTTTCGAAATCATCATCATCATCCTAATTGCAGCCGTTGGTGCAGCTTCCGCATACATCGTTTATGTTAAAAGGCAACCGAAGATTCGACGCCCTGATGCCATAGGGAAATTTAGGGTGATTCCTGAAGGCGTCAAAAGTAGATTAACTATTTTAATGGAAAGTAAAGATAATTATGATATCATTTTAGAACCGCCCACAGTTGTGCGAAAGCCAATCAGCCAGCGACTTAATGTATCTGACAGCGTTTTTAAAACCATCGAGAAGGAAATCAGCTATCTCACGCATGAACTTAACAACATGCGTAAAATGGGTCCTAAACAGGAAGTGGAAGTTAAACTGAAGAAATATTCAGTAAAAGAATTATTGAAGGAAATAGGAACTCAAATCTATTCTAATTTTATTCCAGAATCAATTAATGATAAAATAAAAGATTATAATGTTAAGACAATGGAAGTGGGAATTGATGATGATTTACTCTCCTATCCGTGGGAATTAACGTTTGACGGCGAGAACTATCTTGGAATCAAATACAGCATTGGACGTTATGTCGTTGCTGAGCGGCAATTACAACAAGCCATACCCTACGACCGAGGTATTCGGAATGGGGCGAAATTTTTAATTATAGGTGACCCGACTTCTGATAAAAAGGGATGGAAGCTCCCCGAAGCCGAAAAAGAAGCCCAATTCATTAACGACGAATTGTCAAAGATAAAGGGGGTTACTACAAAGCTCTTACTCGGAAAAGAGGCAACGATTGAGAATGTTACCCGCGAATTACAAGCCGATTATGATTTTATTCACTATTCAGGTCATGCAGCCTTTGATGTTGAGGACCCTGATAATAGTGCGATTTATCTCAACGATGGGAAATTAATGGCGAAAAAAATAAGAAAACTTCTCGGAACGACGCCCCCTATCATGGCATTTATCAACGCATGCGAATCAAGTATGATGGGCGATGCAACAGAAATTGAATTCGAGGCTAAAATTAGTGGTTTAGCTGCGTCTTTTCTCTTGAATGGTATCAACTACGTCGGGTCCATGTGGCCTATCCGTGATGACGTTGCCTTATCAACTGCATTGAATTTCTACTTTGAGGTTCTCAGCGGTACTCCAATTGGCGAAGCTTTACGACGGGCAAAGCAATTTATTTATGAGCAGTTTGAAGGACGTGAAATGGGATGGGCATCCTATGTATTGTATGGCGACCCAACTCTGACCTTGGAACACCAATAAAAATTAAATGTCAAGGAAAATAGCGATTTTTTTTTTTTAAAAAACCTTCTTTATTTTTCTCACGATTTTACACAACAATCTACTATAAACCAAGAAGATCTCCAAACTACCTTTTTTCTAAGCAAAAAAATTCCAAAGTGATAAAAAGAATCGACCAATTTTTATCAGTATTCTTTAATATCTCAGTTTTCATTTTTCGAGAAGGAATGGTAGGTGATCTTCTCTGGAACTTATTGTAATTTTGGCGGTTATTTCGGTAATAGCAAGTGCCCTTTTAACGCTGCGAGTTTGGCGTCTTTATACGCAGAAGATCACAGAAATAAATAAAATTCTAGTATTCTCCATAACCGCCTTCACCTTTACTATATTATTTGAAAGTTATAGACTGCTAGCTTTTAACTATATTGGTCCAATAGATGATTTTTCTTACCAATTATATTTTATCATAAGCGTTTTTCTGATTCTTTTCGCAGTATCAATTGGTCTCCGAGCGGTTTTCATCTTAAACCGACAGAGTGGACATCCTATCAAACATGAGGTGACTATAAGGGCAATAATAACTGTTTTATTTATTTCCATTTCTCTAATCAATGTATTCACCTCCGATCCAACGTCCCCCAATGAGCTCGGACTCATCTCTTACCAGATGGATCCAATCTTGGCGTACATCATGATTCTTCTCTACTTGCCCGTTCTCTTTTACGTAATTACTAAAACTCGAGTTTTTTCGAAAAAAATACAAGATAAGAAGCTATCGAAACTACTCACTCTATTTTTCACCTTTTTTCTAGGTCTATCTCTCGATAGAGGTTTTTCCATCTGCCGATTCTCAGCATTTCCAAACACCGTGAATTCTCTTATCAGTGGCTTAGTTATACTCAATATAGTTTTATGTAGTCTCCTTGCAATCTTCTATTCAAATCCTGATTTTTTAAATAGGATTAGTTCCTACTTTTGTGTAAAGTCGTTGTATCTCATAAAGCGAAAGGGTGGGCAAGTGATTTATCATAATCACTTTTCTGAAGATGTGCTGGTAAAAACTTTAACCCCCAATACTTTGTTATTAGGGGGATTTATCCATGCGGTTTCTCATGGACTTAAGCAAACCCTCCGAAACGGGGGGGAAATGGAGACCATAAAAGTTGGGGATCTAACATTAATTTTTAAAAGTGGAAAGCACATTCTTGGGTTAATTTTCGCGAACGAACCAAGCCCTATCTTACCCCTTAATCTGTTTCTTTTCATGCAACGATTTGAAACTACTTATGAATTGGAACTCGAACGCTGGAAAGGTAATCTGCGGGTTTTTGATTCACAATTGATAAATAATTGGACTATAGAGATTTTTAGGTAATGTGGATGTTTGATAATACCATAATTATATTAGCGATTTTAGCTTCTATCTTCATTCCGCTATTACTCCTACGTTACCTCCTGTACCATCTAAAATATGGCTCGAAACTAACCCGCTACATGTTAATGGCTCTTGGAGGGTTTGGTTTAGGTATCATATATACCTCGTTCAGAATTATACATTTCCAATTTTTCGGCCCTGTAGATGTACTAATTGATGTATTTGGATTTCAAATCTCTGTCTTTCTTTCTCTGCTCAGCATGTATGCGATCTTACGAATATTCCTAGTCATAAGTAAACGAAGTGGTCATCCAATAAAAAGAGCGAATTACATTAGGCTCCTCTACATGCTCTTTGTGATAATTTTCAGCACCTTGAATTTAATAAAATACAGTAGATCAGACACAACAATTTCTGAATATTATATTTACCACGTTGATCCAGTGTTGAATTTGCTCGTACTCGCAGCTTATATTCCAATTATGCTCTTCCTGATCATCACTGCCAAAAATGTCCTCACACAAATTAACAACCGAAAATTGATAGTGCAAACTTTACTCTTAGGTTTTATGTTGTTTGTTCTAGTAATAGAACGCGCTTATAACTTAGGATACAATTATTCAAAACTATTCTTTACTGTCACCGCCGACGTCCTTCTTTTGGACTTCATAGCAATAACTTTTCTCTGGATTTTCGGATTAACCGTTGTCCTCGTTGATCCCGGGTTTGTAGAGACTTTCAACGCCCATTTCGCTCTCCAATCTCTCTATTTAATGCGAAAGGAAGGGGGTGAGATTCTTTACCATCATGAATTTGGAGAATCTTCAGTAGAAGCGGACCGCTTCTTACTGGGTGGGTTCGTTTATGCAATGTCTAGTGGATTAAAACAACTCTTAGCAGCAAAGCCCTCAGTTGAAACTATAGAGCTTGGCTCTCTTACGATCCTCTTCACCCATGGTAATCATGTATTAGGAGTTTTATTTGTAATAGAAAACATTCCTCTCCTAAAAACACGCTTGAACACGTTTTTAGAACAGGTTGAACATCTTTACGAACGTTCTGGGGATGAGACCGCGGAACCATTAATTAATCAGGAACTGTTTAATGATTTGATTCAAGAAAATTTTTGATAATTCTGGGGATCAGATTTTCATCCTCTTAACAACCCCATCCGCATCAATTGATTCAATAATAAGGGGCGATTTCTTCTCCTCGACTTGGTCATCGATATCGAGCGCTTTTTTCATTAGATCGAGGAACGAATAGACATTAACACATGCCTCTGGCGGTACCACACCTCTTTCCTTCACCTTTCCCTGTTGAATTAATACCGCTCCAAGAGCTGCAGGAAAGCCTGTACCCATTCCTAACCCCTGTCCCTTTCCTACCCCTTCCGAAACGAGTGAAAAGATGTAGGATTGTTCTTTTCCTTTTCTGGTTTTTCCCTTACAAACGATTTTTACGCAGCCGCGTGGTTCCTGGTCACTTTCTTGACTGATAAATTCGTCACGCTTCTTGATCAAATAGGCAATCGCGAAATTGTAGGGCGTGACTTTTTGCCCCTCCACTTCTACTGGGTCCGTAGAATCCAAACCGAGCGAATGGATGGTACGGGTGAGGTCGTAATATTGTTCTGGGAGGACTGTCCCTTTGTTAGTTACTCGTTTCAACCCCTTTGCCTTCAGAAACATTGGTAATGTGATCGGTTCGGGGTGTGGATAGGGATATACTCGATATTTCCCTTTTAAATTGATAAATTCCACTTCTTCTTCATACGTCGCGCTATCTTTCTGCGCTACTAACTTTGCCTCTCCATTGATAAAGATCGGAATGGGATTACTCATGCAATAAAAGCGATGCCCGATGACTCCGGGGCCCTCCGATGGTTCAAATCCATGAGCATGAAACATATCAATCGATTCACACTCATACAATAATTCTTTCGCTGCAAAAGCCGCAAGCAGGTTAGTAACACCCGGAGAGGATCCCATGCCGATTAAAGCGGTAATTCCCGCCTCTTTCGCCTTTTGATCCATCTCGAGTGCATCATAGGTTGCGCCTGTATCATCATTAACATCAACATAGTTCATCCCTAATTCGATAACTGAGGAGAGGATCGGTTTCTCATATTGATAATATGGGCCCACAGTATTCAAAACTACATCGCTACCCTTGATTGCGGCCTTAATACTCGAAATATCGTTTGCATCAAACTTAATCACAGTCACATGTGCTCCGAATTTCTTCGCTAATTCTTCTGCAGCAGCCAAATTATAATCCGCAACTACAACTTCTGAAAAAACCTCTTTTTGACTAGCAAGTAGTTGTACGGCGGCTGATCCAACAACGCCCGCACCACCTAATACTATTATTTTCGCCATAACAATTACCTTACATTTTTTAATTTAAAATATCCCTGATAAATTATTATTTTAATAATTTTTTCTCAATCAATTTCATAATATCACTGATATTAGTTTCATAGGATTCCTCAATGTCAGGAGTGTGTTTATGATGGGGAAAAGTCTTCAATTTTTTATAATGAGGTGAATTATCCCATCTAATAATCATTTTTCCCTTAGGATCTTGCCAATGATATGAATAAGCATGTTCCGTAGAGGAAACATATTCTCTAATGAAAAGGATGGTTGAATTAATTAAAATTAATTTCGCTTTGTAATAATAAAAATTCGATCCAGAATTAAAATCAGTAAATTCAAAATTCTTGATTATTTCGCTCTCTTTAAACAACCTGGATATCTTTTGCATTTTCAATTTCATCTAATTTGGTTTTTAGATCTTTTATCGCCTCGACAGTAGCCTTCCATTCAATATAATCATCCCACTCCTCAAAATTCTCTTGTTTATTCTTCATAGATTCATTAAAATCTTCTATAGAGGCGCCATACTTGTTCTCAAAAAGGATATTCTTTTCGTTTAGTAATGTTATTTGTGATTTTATTTTCATTTTTTCATATTCCTTTATCTCATCTTTCGAAATTTTAATGCTCATTTAAATTCCCACATAACTTTAAATTTGAAATAGTTACAGTAATCGGATATTCAATTTAAAATCCTTAATGCAAATAAAACCATAACAATTTAATTACTTTCCTACAAAGCTCTTCCGATAATAAACTTGGAAAAAGGGTGAATTAACATGTCAAATAATAAAACACCGACAGCCAATACGGAGCCAGATGCGATTTTGGAATATCTCTTTGTCGAGAAGGATTATAATCAAGAAGCACCAGTCAAATATAACGTAGGCACATTTTATGATTCAATCGATTTATACTTTACAGGATCCCGGAAAAATACTGACTTTGCTACGTTTAGCAAATTACTACCTCTCATAATTCGGGCTAGGGCTGATGAACTGATCTATTTTGAAGACAGGGAAATTAATTTACACGATTATAAATATGGTGTGCTTGAGGAAGATAAAATAATCACTGAGTTTGATACTGTGGATGAAACATTCTTCACCGCCCTTAAAAAAACCCTGAAATTAATCATCTTTGGAAAGGAGTTCGACTTAGAGCAATTTAAAACTCATAAGGTCTTTGACGATTTTTACAATTTTGTTCATGGAATCTTTGACGAAGAAAAGGTAATGGATAATTTCGTGGAACCGGATGCAACGGTCGAGTATTTGTTTGTCGAGAAAGCCGAGCGGCAACTTAAAGCCATTAACGACGATCAAGGGTATATCATGGCTTACATGAATATTTTCTTCAGTGGAGAATTTACAAATAACACCCTCAAAGCTTTCAAAACCCTCTTAGTGGACGAATTAAATTTCTCACTCCATGATTCTAATTATTTCAAGAATAAATCTGTGGATTTGGATGATTATAAGCTCTATCTTATCGATAACGATAAGGATACAACCGAGTTTGCCGTGATAGACGAGCAGTTCTATGAAGCGCTCATGAACTCACTGCGGAACTTAGTCATTGTGGGAAAAAATTTTGATTTGGAGAAATTCAAGCACCACGAGATATTTCTGGAATGGTTTGAGAAATATTCTAATAGAATTTAATATGCTCATTTATAGGAAAGAGACCCCTTAAAAGTTATGAGCCTTTTTATTATATCACCTGATAATTATTAAATAGAAAATTACGCCTAATATTCAATGTCACACAAGAAATCGAGAAGAAAAGGGAATGTCTGTCACCGACTATCAAACTTTCGTTAGGTTTATTAAAACTACCGACTTGAAATGCGCCTATTTACTGGTCACTTTATTTTCTGCTATCAAATTGAGAGACGCCGAGGGAGTATTCCCAAAGGAGCGTTTAGTAGATTTCTTTATTCAATTTTACAAGCTTAGAGAAAAATACAAGCTGGCATTGGATGAAGAATGCAATCCTCTTAAGGCTGAAGACCATAATCAAACTATTGCATTAATTAATGAGAAGCCCATCAACACGCTACTCAAAAATA
>JAEOSY010000210.1 GCA_016840125.1 Candidatus Helarchaeota archaeon
AAAGAAAAGGCTGACAAAGATAAATTCGAAGCCGCCATCGATTCATTAACCAATGAGAATGTCTTCATCATGAAATACCTCTACGAGAACTTTTCGATGGAGGAAGTTGAAAAGTACTGCGAATGGGATGTCAATTTATCCGTTGAACGGCGAATCGGCCCATTAAAAAACGCACTAATCCAGATGCTCAAAAAACTAGCTAAAAAGGCGTTGTTGAATACCTTTATCAAAACATTGATTGATGAGGGGCAGTTTCTCATTCCCTTGAAATGCTTTGAAACCGTTGAAATAACAGATGACTCTGGAAAGCTCATTATCAACAAATGTAAAGCAAAAAGGAGATTTAACAAAGCGGTAAAGAAGTTAGGATGTAAAGAACAACCTTGGGCATTGCAAGGTCAAGGCTATTGCAAATATTGGTGCTCTCCTTTGTTTAGAAAATTCCTCGATTATATTAAAGTGCCGTTGGATATCGAATTCACTAATAAAGGTTGCATTATAACCGCCTCCTTCAAATAATCTCGAAATTTACTTTTCTAGAAAATCTAACAACGTCGTTTTTTGTCTATTGTGTTCTTCTTCATCGAACCGTTTAGCCTCGTAGCTCATCCCGCCACCTGCTTTTTCAATCATCTTTTTCGGAATGGCTTTCCGGGCAAGCTTGATGTTCTTCCTGCCTTTAATGTACTGTGAATCATAATAATGTTCCCACATCTCTGACGTAAAATTATCTACGTTGAATAGTTCTGAAATTTGTGAGCGGATGCGATTCCGAATCATCTGCAAGGAATATTTCGCCCTAGGGTAATACCAATAGTTCCTCTTATAACTTAATGCAGGGAAATTAAGGGTCCGTCTTGTGGAGAGATTCCCATTCTGTTGGTCCCAGAGTAGAATAATAAAATCAGGATACCTCCGACGGAAGTAATTAAACATGAAATCCAAGATATCATGCTCTGGGCGGATCTCGCTTACAAGGAGATATTCTGGATAGGCTTGAAATCGAATAAATGCGTTTAAACGATGGTATTCCCCCATTACCTCTCGACCACGAAAGTAAAATTGTTTAGCCAACTTCGACATCTTATTATAGATTATAGCGGGATTCGTTTTTAGCACTTTTTTCACTTTTGGAATTAAATCATCTCGTTGTGACTTCCTGTGCCTACTTGCTAATTCGAGATAATATCCCGCTGTGTTTTTCGTGAGATTAGCACCGCTTATGCATGACATGCTGAACCGCCTCAATATCCTTTTCACTTAAAAAGTTATCTAATTGGGTTTGCCTTTTACGAGCCACCATAATGTACGGGCGGGCTCGCTTTAAAACCACACCAACATTTGATAGTTGATTGAAATTTTCGATCCTGATCTTATTCCGCCTTAAGTTAATTATTCGGCTTGCGGAGGTAGGTCCCACTCCCGGAATATGGAGTAAATCATCATAGCTCGCTTCATTCACCTCCAGAGGAAATCGATCTGGATCTGCCTTTGCAATGAGTAATTTTGGGTCTTTAGTAAGCGGAATATCATCATTATCATTAAACGCTAGCTCAATTTCTGAGAATTTGAAATCGTAAATCCGTAATAACCAATCTGCTTGGTAAAGTCTGTGCTCTCGAATGACAGGAGTTGTGTCTTTCTGTTCGAGTGGAGTTCCTTTAACAGGACTGAACGCGGAATAGTATGCTCTGTTAAGAAACATTTTGTTATACAGCCACTGCGACATTTTCAGAATTTCTTTATCGGATTCGTTTGCCGCGCCAACTACAAATTGAGTCGTATGACCAGATGGGACCAATTTACGCTTCTTTAATCCCTTAATCCAAGCCATTCGCGTTAAAATATCATTTTTAAAATCTTTTGTCCCACTTAAATCTTGAAACCGGCTCTTGTTCGGGGCTTCACAATTAACGCTGAGCCGGTCTGCAAAATTTGCCCCTTCCTTGATTAAATGATATGGCGTGCTGGGAAGAACCTTTAAATGAATATATCCTTCATAATTCTCTTTCATTCTCAACTGCTGAACCGTCTCTACCATTCCTTCCATGGTCTTCTCAGCATTTTTACAAACCCCACTACTTAAAAAAAGCCCTTCCACATAGTTCCTCACGTACAAATTCATAAATAGTCGTGTTAATTCTTGGGGTTCAAATGAAGCCCTATTTCGCTGTCCCGCTGAATTGAAGCAATACTTACAATCGTGGACGCACTGATTCGTGTACAAAACTTTAAGTAGAGTAATACAGCGCCCATCTGGGGTGAAACTGTGACAGATTCCCGAACTTAGTGGGGCTCCAATATATCCATTACTTCGTTGGATCTTCCGATTGGAGGCCGTCGATGCGCATGTATCGAAGCGAGCGCTAGCTCCAAGGCATTTTAGCTTTTCGAGAGTATTCATTACAACTCTTTTGAATGCCTATATCGTATTTTATTTTTTTGGAATTTTGTCGTCGTTTGAACAGACACTAAAGAGATCCCTGAAAGTATTATCACTTTTCGTTCTCCGCCTCATTTTCATATATGTCATGCTCTTCTGAGGCGAAGTCATCAATCTGACTTTGTCCGGTTTTTAATTTTAATCGATAAGCTTTATTAATTATCTCCCCAAAATCGGTTTGCTCCTCAAGTTTTGGAACTTTAATACCTTCTTTCTCACATTGCTTAATAATGTAATTGGGCATTTGTTCAAATTTTACTGTGAATGGAACCTCAATCAGCTTAACCCCGTTTTTCACACACATTTCTCTCTTCATCTTGTCATTTTCCATTCTATTCTCTAAATCACTCATGTCTGTATTAAAAAAACCTTCGAACTGGTAATGTTGTCTTCCTTGATATTCGAATGCCAGCTTTAGATCCTCATTGTACCCATCGAGCTCCATCCGATTTCCCCGATCATTGATTAACCATTCTGGCCACAATTTCGGGAACCTATCATTAAAAATTGCTTTAAAAATATTCCGACAAACTCGTTCAGCCCTCCAAGATTGGCATTCTGAGCACCAACTCCCTTTTTCTAAAATATTATACATTAAAGTCTCCCAGATATGACCATTTTCACATTCTAGTTCTGCTCGCATGCGCCCACCAACATGTCTTGCCCAACGGACTGTACCACCCCGCATCTCAACGGTTTTACGAAGTTTCTTCACTTTCTGACTACGCTTCTGGTTTACTTCATGCTCAAAGCATTCAGGACACCAAGCAGTACTATGTTTTAAGTCATAAGGTCTAGGTTCCCAGATATGCCCTTCACCGCATTTTACTCTCACTCTTGTATGGTTATTGATGTATTCTGAAAGAAGCTCACCTCCCCGTTGTCGGATATTTTCTTGTAGCTCTTTGCCCGCTGTTAACCTATGCTTGAGTAATCTTTTCTCAATTGAACACTTACCACATGCTGTGACCCCTCTTTTCAAATTATCCGGAGTAGGATACCATATATGTCCCTTTTCACATTGTACTTTGACTTTTGCTTTTACATTCTCATAATCAGGCGATAATAATGTAAAACCCTGTTCTATACAGATATCTTTTAGTTCCTTATATCTCAGCTTTCGCTCAGCATCTCTCTTAATATCCAAACATAGTTTACACCCTTGCTTTAAAAGAGCATTTGGGCGAATTGGAAAAATATGTCCCTTGTCACACTCAACCTCTACTTTGGCTTTAGAATTGATAAATTCATTTGTTAAAAGTTTCCATCCCTTCTGCTTGCAGATATCATCTAATCCTCTAAGAAAAGTGGCTGGGATCTCTCTTTCGAGGTAATTACAATATTCAACCAATAGCTTTTGCTCCATTTCATTAATTGAGGGATGCTGCTTAATCCACTTCTTGAAACTTTTGGCAATTTTAAACCCATTATTTGGAATTCTTTTTGAGTCAGAACAATATTCTTCTATCAATCGATCAAATTTATGGGCTATTTGTTCATCAGGCGGGCATCCCATTTTCCTTTCCATCTCTTTTTCTGCTTCCAAAAGCTTTCTAAAGGTTTGAAAACGAAATATAACGTTCTTCTCCGTTCCTTTTTCTGAATTTGGTGTTATAATGTTTTCCTTGGGATTCTCTGGTTTCGATTCTTCAGACTTCCGATGTTTTTCCAACCATTCCGCATAGAAATCAGGGAGTGGCACCTGGGCATCGGTTTGATGTTCCATTGAGTGCTCCTTAACATCTTCTTCGCCAACAGGCTCTAGACCTTGACTATCTGCATATTCTGACGGTTCTAGACCTTCGACATCCCTATCCGAGTTCTCAGAAATTAGTTCCTCATGGGGTGAATCCTGTAAGGATTGAGTCATTTCACCCATTTCTTGGGCGGTGGGCTCTGATTTTTTCTCCTTTGGTTGTTCTACCTTGGAGGTGGGATCTCCAGCCCTTTCAATCTTGCCTTCAAATGCCCGTCCTGTATTATCCAAGCCATCTGAGATACCCGCCCCAATACCTTCTATTCCTTTGTTGCATTGTTGACCAAACTTCTCTACCATTCGCCAAAACCCCGCCTTCCCGTCTTTATCATGCTCTCTCGCTGTGGTAATTTCATCAACGAGTTTCATTACTTCTTTTCGTTCTTTCTCTAACTCGGCATCTGATGGCTGTTCTTTATCTGATTCAGAATGCTGCTCTTGCGCCTCTTGCTGGTCGTGAATCCTTAATTTTTCACGTAACTCTGCATCGGTCAAATCGTGGCGTCGCTCTCGACCTTCTCTATGCTCACCTATTTCTTTCACCTTTTCTCATCTCATAATGCATTGTTCAGTTTCTGAACCAGTAACTCGAGCACACGCTGAAACACATCCGCACTTATCTTTCTGTTGAATTTAAGGTATTAAAACACCAATAAACGCAAACTATAGCGGATTGAAGGAATAAACTAATTTTTTAGTAGTAAAATTATGATACCACTTGAACACGTATACTCTTTTCGAATAGATGCATATAAATTCAAAAAAAGTAGGGTTCTGGAGTCATCAACGGGTCCAATTTCCAGATCTTAGGATCAAAAAAATACCGTTGGACACCCCTCTTTATAAAGCAAGTGAATTGATGTGTATAATTATTCTTAAAAAAAAAATTCATTGTTAAACTTTTTAATACAGAAAGTATCGAAGCGAGCGCTGGCACCAAGGATCTCTAACTTTTCAAGAATGGTCATTGTACAAATTGTTCATACTACTTATTCATTAAAATTTGGGAATTTTGTCGGGGTTTAAGGGACTATTTATGACGGGGAGAGATGTCTGAAAGTTTTTTTCCCCCGAAAAAGCCCTCTTTTCAAATCCCAATAGATTATGGGTAAGATTATACCCAATTCAACAAGAATTAAGGTGGTGAGCCACCATGGAAATTTGAATTGGCCTTCTCCACCCAACCCAACTTTAACAATTAAAGTAGTACTCGCACTATTATTGGCCTCATCTGTTACTGTAAGATTAACAAGAAAGACACCGTGTGTTGAATAGGTATGGGCTATAATAGGATTCGAGGTTGATATTTGTGTTCCATCACCGAAATCCCACAGATAAGTGCTAATACCAGCGTTATCTGTTGAATTACTTGCATTGAAGATAACATAAGCTCCTACAATAACCGAATCGGGCACGGTAAAATTAGCGACAGGCTCACTGGAGTCAGTTACATTAATCCAAATGATATCAGTATTCCACCATCCAATATTATCAGTCACATTTAACGTCACTTCATAAAGCCCAGTTGAATTAAACGTATAGGGAACTGTTTTACCCGTAAAATTTTTAGGCGTAATATCGATAAAACTCCAGGTATAGTTGGTTATACTTACATTATCCGTAGATGCACTTCCATTAAAAGTAAAAAGTGTCCCAACTTCAATTGTTTGATTACCCCCTCCATCGGCTATGGGAGCTGTTTTATCTAATTTAATTGTAGTTAAGGTCACGTGTGGTAATTCTTCATTATTAGCATTGTCAATACTCCAATACTCCAGTTTATTATTTGCTCCCTCAGTGATAATATAGGGTTGCCCATTACCGCTAACATTATTGATCGCATCGTCATTTATCCTGTAATAGGTTTCTGCAGTACCTGATATTGAATCGGAGGCATTTAAGGTGATGGTAAAATCGGTACTATGCCAAAGCCCATCATAATCATCTGTCGTGGTAGGTGGTGTTAAGTCATAACTGATTTCTGTAGTAGCATTGAATGCATTTCCAAGAGGATCAAATGCCACAACATCAATGGTGTGATTACCCTCACTAAGAGATGTAATCTGATATGATTTTAACATGGAATGTTGATATTTCTGGAATTGCCCATCAATATACACTTTATAATGGTCAATAATTCCCGTAGTACTCCACGTTAAATCAATGGGAAGTGAGTCATGAACTGTTTCGGTGGGCGCTGTTAGATTTATTGATACATTGAGGGGGAGAGATTCGTTTTTAATTATCCAGGCTTCATCAAATGTAGTTCCCAGGTTGTTCTTTGCTTGAATATGTAAGGATCCATTTGTAAAAACATCAACCAAGCAAAAATGATATTGTTGAGCCCCGTATGCATCATACCAATGCGTCTGCAGTGTGTATAAAGGTGCTCCCCAGCCGCCCGAAACGACCTGCATGGTGCCATTCTTATATAGCTGAGGTTCTGTTTGAGATGCGGTCCAATTTATTGGTTTTGACCGCAAATAAGCGTGGTCGTGCCCCACAAAAAAGATATCGACATGGTATTTGTCAAACAAAGGAATCCATTCTGTAACTACATCCGGATGTCCCGCGGGTCTGGTTGCAGGAAAGGCGGGTATATGAAAGACGGCAAATTTCCACGTATAATTTGCGTGGGCTGCTAAGTCAGCTTCAAGCCAAGTTGTTTGGGCTCCAGGAACTGTCGGTGATGTGCTAAGAACAGAAATATGGATATCTGGTCCCCAATTATATGAGTACCACATTTCATTTCCAGGTAAAGCGAATTGGCTATAATAGTTAATTGAATTTCCTTCATGATTTCCTATTGCTGGAATAATGGGAATTGTAAGATTATTGTCCCCTATCCAATTATTATGGAGATCATTAAACCATGTGTCCCACTGAGCTTGACTTGTTCCAGTTGAAATCATATCACCACTATGCATCACAAAAGACGGATTGAACGTAGCCATTGCTTGAGATATCAATTCTCGCTGGGCGGGTTGACTCCGGCTATCTCCTCCTGCAACAAATCTGACATCCACTGCACTGGATGGTGCTGTACGAAAACTCCGTTCATTGCTATAACCTTCTACTGGACCTCCACAAATAAAATAATAGACTGTATTTGGGGTTAATCCAGTAAGTTCAACAACATGGATATAACCTGAAGCCCCTAAATAGGTGAAATTGATTCCAGTTGTATTATAATTATAGGTGCTAGCTACACCTCCCCTTGAAATATTATCGTAGAAAACAAAATCTCCTGAATTTGGTAAACTAGTTTGCCAGGTCACCGTCATTGTTGTATTCGTATCATTTTGCCAGGTTAAATGTATATGGATCGGAGGATCTAGCGCACGTGCAGTGTTAAAGAGGAGTGTAAGTATAGCAAATGGCATTACTATTATAATAACTAATAAAAAGAACCTACCCAACTTCCTACTCTTTAACAAAAGACCTAACTCCTATTAAAAAATTTAGGGCAAGCCGAATATTTATAGTTAATTTCAATTATTACCACTAATCTGTTCATCCCTATTTAAAAGGGATTTCAAGTTACTTTAAATGAATTGTTTTTCTAAGGAGAGTTGTATGAAAGTATTTAGTGTTCCAAAGGTATTTCAAAGAAGAAGGTCGTGCCTTTTCCGAGTCCTGCCGATTCGGCCCAAATTTTTCCTTGGTATTTCTCAAGAATACTTCGACAAATAGCAAGACCCAACCCCATACCTTTATGATCAAGTTTCGATGCATCCTCTGTTCTACCAAACCGGGTAAAAATTAGGTCAATATCCTCCTTTTTCAATCCTATCCCGGAATCAGTCATGGAAAACCACCAATTACCCTTCTCTATTTTAGAAAGAATCTTAATTTCAGAGTCAGAAGTCGAGAATTTGATAGCATTATCAATTAAGTTTCTAATCAATCTAGTTATTTGAACTTGGTCTAAAAGTAGCTCATCATCAGGCTTACATTCATGAACTATTTTTATTCCTTTTCGTTTGAGTTTAAATTTGAAATCCTCGATTAGACTAGCCAAAATTTTACTTACTCGGAATTTATCTTTTTTTAACTGAATAATATCCGCTTTAAGTTTTACAAAATTTATGAGATCCTCGATTAAAATTTTTAATCTTATTTCGCTCCGCTGCATAATTTTGAGAGCTTTCAGCTCACTTTCGCCCAAAGTATCTGAGTCGAGGAGTAGTTCAGTAAAATTCACAATTGCTGTAAGAGGGTTACGAACCTCATGTGCGACATCTGCAAAAAAGTCATCCTTCAAACGATCCAATTGTTTTAATTCTTTATATTGGGTTTGGATTTCCTCAAATAATTTGCTTCTAGCTTCCTCTGCTTTTTTCCGCTTTGATATATCCCGTGCGATTATAAGCATTTTTGTTTGGTCTAACTTATCAGAAAACATTTTCCCCTTCATGTCAAACCATTTATAAGTTCCATCCTTCATCCTAATTCTTGCCTCTCCCGCCCCTCCCCCATCTTCAAACCCTTTTATTGTTTCAGCTAGCTTCTCATCAATCATATCGGGATCAATGAAGTCAAAGTTGTATTTTCCCAATAAATCCTCTTTTGAATACCCTGTTGTTTTTAGAAATGCCTCCTCATTAATGTATTCAATTTCAAATTTCTTATTCAATACTAAAATAAGATCGTTAACATTTTCGGTGATAAGCCGGTATTTTTCCTCAGATTCCTTAAGCATTAATTCCGCTTGTTTTTGTTTCGTAATATCTCGTGCAGTACCTAGAACAGCAGGTTTCCCCTCAAATTGAATGGTATTAATATTTACTGATATATCTCTCATACTACCATCTTTAGACTTGATTCTGATTTGATATATTTTGGGATCTTCGTAACGCCCATCCATTCGTAATTCGTGTTCTTCGGCCACAAACGCGGAATCTTCAGACACAACCAAATCTAAAAACGGCATACCAAGAAGTTCTTCCTTAGAATAGCCAGTAATATCAGCTGTAGCTGTATTAACAAATTTATATACCCCCTCTTGAACTATTAAAACTGCATCTTTTTCACTTTCCACAAGAGTCGAATATAATTCTTCCGATTCCCGGAGTTTTAGCTCTGCTTCTTTACGGTCGGTGATATCCGTTACTACTGCAATTGAACCACAATATTTTTTTTGTGCATCCAGAATTGGGGCAGCTGATAATGACGCATATATTTGCTTTCCATCCTTTGTCTGTACAGGGATTTCATATTTACTTCCGGTCCCTTGTTCTCGCTTTTTCAATTCTGGTTGGACCCTTTTTATTACCTCTTGATTCACAAAATCGATCCAAGATTTTCCAATTACCTCATCTTGTGTATAATTAAACATTTTACATAATTGAGGATTAAGAAAGGTGATAATCCCCTCTTCATCCTGAACCGCCAAGCCATCATTCATTGTATTTACAAGTGAACGATACTTTTCTTCACTCTCACGTAAATTACTCCCAGCTTCTTTTCGTTCAGATATATCTCTAGCAATTAGAAAATATTTTTCCTCTCCGTTTTCATCCGTAAAGGAACGACCCTTCAATTCAAGCCAAATATAGGACCCATTTTTATGCCGGCCCCTAGCCTCAATTACACCATCTCCCATCTCTCTAATTCTTAAAACAGCTTGGAGAAGCGGTTCTACATCCTCAGGATGCACATTTTTAAAACCTTCTTTACCAATTAGATCTTCTTTTGAATAACCTAAAACTTCCTTATGAGCCCTTTCATTGATAAATTCCCACTTGAGGTTTCTATCAAAAATCACAAGTAAATCATTTGTATTTTCTAAGATAAGCCTTGCATATCTTTCCACCGATTCTCTAATCTGAATTGTATCATTTTCAGGATTTTTTCTCGAACTCAATTTTATCAACCAATGAAAAAGAATTTTTAAATATTGGACAAATTGGGAGGTAAAAGATCAAATCTGGATATTTCAGTAATTTATGATTTATAAATGTTTCAAATTTATATAATAAAGGTTATAGCTACCTGATTTTCCCTCCCCTCATGACTCTACTATCACAATTTTTTCCAAAATGGTATAATATTCTGTATTTTTTGACAATATGTATAATTCAATATTTTTTATTTTCCAATTTGTCTTTAATCTTTTCTAATAAGACTTTTTCCACGGAAATCAACTCTATAATCCTTTACCATTTAAATAATAGTTACCGTTATTTCGGTTATCCACAGCCCCAAAATTCATTAGATGTCAGGATTTTTTGTCGGATTTTAAGAGGTACTTCATGACGGAGAAAGTCTCATGTAAATTTAAAAATTTAATATACTTGTTCATATGAAGCGGATAGAAATATTTATCTAAAATTCCAAATCCAAATAGAAGTAGATTTAATTTGGACGCGATTTTTATGACGGCACTTGATACTTTTCATTTAATCTATTTGATCTCAATTTCAGCGTTAACTATTATCTTCCTCGTGCATACAATTTTAACGCGTAAGAAATTTGTACTGAAGGAAATGACATTTTACGAATATTTCAAATTCTGGTTAGACCATCATGGCGTAGCGACCCCCCCTGAAGAGACAAAAGGTCCATTAAGCCCCTATCTCCATTCATTTTTTATTGCGGGTAAATGGTATGCCCGCTTAGGAATCACTGCAAATAAATTAAGTATTCTAGGAGTAATATGGGCTTTTTGGACACTCGAGTGTTGGTTCTTGGGTGGAAATTGGATTTTCTTAGGACTCCTATTTATCATCCTCTCTGGAACTACTGACAGCCTTGATGGGGTCGTGGCATATCTAACTGGAACTGAAAGCAAGTTGGGCGCTTGGTATGATGCTGTTCTTGATAAATTTGGCGATATTCTTTGGATTGCAGGACCATTGTTCTTCATTTTCACGAACCCTTTTACAGTCAGCTCTTACGATCCCGCTTGGCTTATTACCGTAGCGGTCGTTGGCTTATTAGCTCTTTTGATGGCTCAGATTCAGGAGTATTGCAGAGCGAGAGCAGAGGGTTTAGGTGTTGAGGTTAATATTCCTACAATTGGTGAGAGAATCTCACGAGTATTCATCTATGTTACTATGATGGCCTGTATTGGACTCTCAAATGTTCTCACGTCCTTCAGCCCAACTCCAGAGTTCCAAAGTGTGAATAATTTCATGGCTACTGGCATCATTCCCATTTGTTTCTTCGTGTTACTAATATTCTCCATTCTCTCTATCATTCAACTGACGCGGCATGTTCAGAAAAACCTGTCTGAAAGCACAAAAACAGAATAAATCCTTTCATTCCTATTTTTTTGGTTTTACAATTTCGTGCTTATTGGAGCAGAAAAGATCTCCTCCACAATGATACACTAATTCCAATTCTTCAATGTTCAGGCGTTTCTGATCTACTAAAAATTTCCCTTCTTCACAACTAGCAGCGACTACTTTCCCCACAAATAGGCTGTGATCCCCATATTTTTGCGTATCTATCACTTCACACTCAAAATTTGCCACGCATTCTTGAATTAAATTCGCCTTAATTTTCTTCGCTGGGACTGGTGTTAAGCCGGTTTTCTCAAATTTATTTACAATTCTTCCAGAATTTCGACCACAGTAGAGCACTTTATCCACAATTTCCATCGTTGGTAGATTGACCCCAAACTCTCTGGAGTCTTGAATTAATTTATGGGTGAGACTCTTAAGGTTCACTGATACCCCAAAAATTGGAGTGATGAAGCTGATCGGTGTTGTCCAAGCGAGGGTTATAATATTTTCATCAGCTGTAATCAGGCATACAAGTTTTGGATATGCAAGACGGAACGCCTGCGTAATGGGTATATCTATTTTAGCCATTTTAACACATCAACAGAAATTTGTAAGTAATGGAGATATTTCTTAACAATTACTAAATTATAATTTTGAAAAAATAAATTAATTGTCTTTACAGATGGCAATTACTGTTTCGCCTGCTTTAACTTTGGTACCCTTCTGCACGTTCAATTCAAAGTGGCCTTGAATTTGCAGTTTAACCATCGAACCAAAATAGATTAGCCCTACTTTTTGACCCGCTTGAAGTATTTGTCCAGGTTTTACGTAACTTTTCAATCGCCTTGCGAATGCACCAACAATTTGCGTTAGCCACATTTTTGTTGAATTTTTGAGTTCGATTTCAATTTCGTTTTGGCAATTTTCCGTTGCGCATCGAACTTTTTTACGGTCAGATCCTAATTTCGGAGCAAATAAATGAATTCTTCGATGCCTTCCAGAGGTTCGTGTGATCTTGGTTACGGTTCCAGTCATTGGGGCTCGTTGTAAGTGGCAATTGACAACGCTGAGTTCAACAAAGATAGTTAATTCATCTGCAGTATGATTAATCGCATTAATACGTCCGTCTGCAGGGGCAAGAACTAAACTTTGATCAGAGGGGGGTGTCCGTGAGGGATCTCTGAAAAAGAATAACATTATTACTGTAAAAATAAACGCTAATAGCCATTCAGGTCGGTTCATCCACCACATTAAGAAAATTGGTAATATCGTAGCTGGTACAAGTACCCACAAGCCCTCTTTTACTATCCTCATCTTTTCTTAATTCCTTAAATGGATTCTTATTTAATGTTATTGCCACGCATTCATCATCAGGTTGCGCGCAGTTCGCTGCGCAAACATACCTGTACTACATTAATGTAAAAACTCTTAATCTTTTCTGCACATTTATGAGATTAAAATATTTTGCTATGTGTAGAACTGTTTTAACCCGAGATTATACTACCCCTAGTAAGTAAAACTAGTGAAGAAGTGGTATATGTTTCTCCAGGTACCGAAGCTGTTCAAACACGTACGGCCGAGGAATTGAGTTAGGGGGGGCATATCTGTATTGGTCGACATCCTCTGGAATTTCAATTATCTTTTCAGCGAGGCTAGCAATGATGCTTGCGGAACTCCAGTATGTGCTATCCTGAGCGTAACCGCCACCTGCTACAACAATAGCTTTTCCCTTCGTGATTTTAAAAATCAATTCTAATAGGCGTTTAGCGATGTCTTGAAACCCTTGAGTGGTAAATCGGAGGTTAGCCAACGGATCATCTATATGCCCATCAACACCCGCTTGCCAGATGATTAATTCTGGTTTAAAATTAATTAATGCTTTCGGTACTATTTTTCGGAATGCCCAAATGAGTTCCACATCCGAACTCGCGCTACCCGGTTCAAAGGGAAAATTAATACAATACCCTTCCCCATCCTTTTTTCCGATTTCAGAAATAGCACCGGTTCCTGGATAGAGTGATTTTCCGGTTTCATGTAATGAAATGGTGAGAACTTCTGGATTTTCATAGAAGATCGCTTGTGTACCGTTTCCATGGTGTACATCCGTATCAATGATCGCAATTTTCTTAATGTTCTGGTTTGTTAAGAACCATTTCGCTGTAATAGCAATATCATTATAAACATTAAATCCACCCCCACTATTGGGAAAGGCGTGGTGATATCCTCCCACAAAATTGTAAAAAGGTTGCAGCTTCTGCATAGACAATTTCGCCCCAGCCATGGTTCCTCCCACGCAAACACTATAATAATCATGCATCCCGCGAAATGCTGGCGTATCTTTACTTAATTCCCCAATTCCTGTTTCAGACATCTTTTTAATTTCTTTTATGTAAGCAGGCTCATGAACTAATAAAAGATCTTCATCTGTTACAGGCTCTGCCTTGTAAACATCAGTATCCTCATTGATTATGCCGAGTTTCTTCAGAAGTAAAAACGTTTTTTGATATCTATTACTTTTTACGGGATGATCTGGTCCGAAATCAATATTAGAAAATCGGTCATCCCATATAAATCCCAAAGGCAGCGAGTTCATTAGAAGAATTACTCCAAAATTTTGATACTTTTTAGCTTAACATTGTCTCTGAAAATAAAAAATATTATAGTTTTGTACGGAATAATACTTTTCACCAATGAAATCTATTCCATTCAAAGATCTCTTCCTGCACCAGAGAAAACCGTATTTGATCTACAGGTGGCAAATTCTGAAAAATGTTACAGGCCAATTTCGACACGAATTAGAATGTATCCCCTACCAAATCATCTTAATATTTCAGGATTGTTTAAAATAAATCTATCATTTATTTGATTTCTGTCTTTTCAGTATATTCCTTCTATGGAAGAAAAAAATAGTAGTAACGCCTATGGCAGCTCCGATTACAATAAATAAAAGTATCCAGAAAAGTAATGATGGTTGTTCATCAATGATATGAACGGTAATGATGTTTGAAGACTCGCTACTGTGACCTAGTTTGTCCATAGCTATAATATAAAATTCATAAGTACCCTTTGGGAGGCTGGTAATTAAACAATTTAACGTAGTGGTATTTACGATATTAATTCCGTCTTGATAGATTAAATAGGTAACATTAGTTAGGTCGGATACTGGAAGCCAAGTTAAGGTCACATCGGATCCATTTAGGACAAAGGAGAGGGCAGTATTAGTAGGAGGCGTATTATCAATAACTATAACAAATGGAATACTATGGGAATTTTCTAATGTATCAAATGCTTGAACGATTAATTCCCAATACCCATCAATAACTGCTGATGTGTTTGTAAATGACCAGCTTTCATTCATACCGTAATTAGATGACCAACTGGCTGGAATTGTTAAATTTGAACTAATAATAGAGACATTCTGAACCGCTACCATATTATCGAATGCCGTTCCATTAATCCAAATGCTGCCCCCTGATTGTGGATTAACCGTGGCTTGAATTTGAGTTAGCAAAGGACCTGAGAAATCGAATGAAATGTAACACTCTATAATAAAAGAATTGTTAGCAAGATCAGTTAGATTAACTTCGATCAAATACTTTTCACCAGAGGTTAGTTCAGGAAGAGACGTAATATTATAGAATGCCCAATTTGAAGGAGTTCCGATATTAAGACTCCAAATAGCCTCCCCCGTGATATTAGTAGACTGAATAAAAACGTTTTTGAGCCCAGATCCCAGATCCCACGCAGAGCCATTAACCCAGATGCGTCCAGCACTTTCGCGAGTTTGAATAGTTGTGAAAAAAGTAGAAGCAGTTTGAGAACCATTAGGAGAAATAGTATCTACTGTAAACCTTTCATCTATGACATTTTCAGATCCAATTGAATCATTTGCAAAGACCTGAAGATGATAATACCCATCTGACCAAGTAATTGTATCATTAATGAAATATGTTCCATTCCAATTAAGTGTCCCATTCGGTGTCCAGCCACTTCCCATATTATATCGAAAAGTGATATAATCCACAGATGTTAAATTAGAGATAATAATAGGAAAGGTTTGATAAGAATAAGTGAAATTATTCGGAGAATTTAATTCAATCCAAGAGGTATCGATTGTAAACCCTTGTTCTCTAAGCATCTCATACCCAAGTGTATTATTCGCAAAAATTTGGATGATATTTGCACCCTCACCCCAATTACAAGTTGTATTAGTGAAATGGGTCCCATTATAAGTTAAAGTATAATTATTTGACCAAGAAATCCCATCTGTACTATTTCTATACCATGCAGATTCAATGGCGGTAGAATTATCTATAATAACAGGTATGCTTGAATAGTAATAAGTCTTATTTTTTGGCTCAATAATCGAAAATCCTATTTTAATTAGAAATTGAGCATTGGTGGCATCGACCTCGATTGAATAATTGAATTCCGGTCCTATATTGAAGGTTCCTTGTATTAACAGTCCAGAAGATGTTTCATAATATAATACTGAAGTATACAAGGTTTCAGTTAATTCCCAGCATTCTAGTGTCGTGTTGAGAATATCCAAATATTTCTTTCCACTAACAGTAAAATTGTTGTTTGTGCCTGCAATATTGATCAGAATAGTATCATTTTGAGAAATATTTTTTGGGATAAATAAGTGATCGTGGATATTTGTTCCCCAAAAAATTTGGTCAGTATTTAAGATTCGGGTTGCGTTATCAGTATACCAATTCCCTGGCCCAAATAGACTATCTGTATGATTATTGTAGAAAATGTTGCCTTCAAGGAATTCATAATTCTCGGTACCATTCCAAGGTGTATGTATTCCTATATTATAGATCCCTGACCAATTGTAAAATAGCCCATCAAATAAGCAGGTTTCAGGAACCGTTCCAATTATAAAGAACTTAGCATTCTCTACCTCTCGTAAATTGCCGAGCGTATCATTAGTCCAAATATCAATATAATAGATTCCATTAAGTTGCCCTGTGGAGTTCCATGTATTAGCATATAATGTATCATTTGCAGTGCCATCATTATGGAGGCCATCATCAAAAAGAATGACGTTTTGTAAATCTATTTCATCAGGATATTGGATGGTTGCAATAACGCTACTTACATTGGACGGATCAGTGACATTTGCCTTAATCGTGAAATTGGAACCACTAAGTCCAACAGAGGGCGTAATAAAAGGATTTTGAACCAGGGGCGGGAGAAGATCTTGACCTGTGGATCCTCCTGCGAAATATCCGGAACCAGTTGAAATATTCCCTAAGGCTAAATCTATATAGCCGCTACCTAACCCATCGGTAAAATAAGCATAAATTTCGTACCAATTATCGCCAATCAAAGCCGGGCAACCACCAAAGTTAAAGACCACATTATTTCCAACAATATATGCAAAATTATTATCATAATGAGGAGCAGAAATCCAAGTTGCCCCATTCCAGTAGTAATTATCTGAGAGTCTTTGGATATAAGAAGCCGGTGGCGAACCCACCATCTTCATTAAATTGATTGAATACTCTGCTGGAGTTGTGTTATCATGGAACTTATCAATCTCTGCCATATAGATATAAATCCAATCAGGTGTAGTTCCAGAGGCAGGGATTTCCACAAATGTCACATTTAACATATTCATTGAAGCATTTTCATATATAATTGTCATATCCACTGGATTATGGGATGATGGAATGCCTGAAAAATCAGTTACATCGCCTGATGCATCTATCCAAATAATCGCTTTAGATTGTATTTCTTCGCTGCCCTTAATCTCATTTTTAAAGGTAATAATATTAACAAATGGAATACACCCCATCATTAACATTAAAATTAAAAGCATTGAAGATATAAACTTCTTTTGTCTTATTTTGTGTTCCTCCGTAAATATTTCAGAGCATCTTATTGTTGTTATTTCACCTACATTTTTAATTTCCAAACTTTCTAACCAAGACTCTCATTTTCTCTATCTTCTGAGAACGACGCAGGATGCTGGGAGTAATGATGGTAATTGCGAATGTTATTCCAACGATCATAATGAGAATTGAACAAGCTATCAATGAAATATCGACCTCTATGGGTTCAGAAGGGGGAAAGCTACCTGCATCTAGAGGATCATTTCCAGCGGACACTTCTAATCCATCTGAATACCCATCCCCGTCAGAATCATAATTAAATGGATCTGTATTATGATAGTATTCTAGGATGTTTGAAAGATCATCTCCATCGCTATCAAGTGAAGCGTCATATTCATTTGTTGGCGACAACATATTATCAACTTCCCATTTATCAGGGATCATATCTTCGTCCGAATCCGGGTTGTTCGGGTTTGAACCAAGTATAATCGCTTCATAATAATCAGAAAGTCCGTCAGCATCCGTGTCATTATTGTTTGTATTTGATCCATACGTAAGCACTTCATCACCATCAGAAAGTCCGTCTGCATCTGTATCATTATTATTTGGGTCGGCATTATATTGATATTCAGCTAGGTTGAAGAGATTATCAAGGTCAAAGTCATTGATACTATCATTTGCGAGTGGATTCAGGTTGTTATTGAGTTCCCAGCCATCAGGCATGAAATCACCATCCGTATCGGCATTATACGGGTCAGTTCCATGCACGATTACTTCATTAGGATCATCAAGCCCATCAGCATCTGTGTCCTTGGTATTGGGGTTAGAGCCATGTTTGTATTCTAAGATATTGACCAACGTATCTGAATCCGGATCGTTGGTACTATCGTCCATAAGCGGATTTAGGTTGTTATTGACCTCCCAGCCATCAGGCATGAAATCGTTATCCGTATCAGCATTATGCGGATCAGTTCCATGAATATATATCTCATCTCCTGCCAAGAGTCCATCCTGATCATAATCTCCATAATGATTATTTGATTTTCTTATTACCAATAGACCCCCTTGAGAACCTGCAAGATAGGCGTAATCCCCGGAAATGTAAACGCCATAAACTTCACCAGGTGCGTCGCAACTCCCCGCGAGGGTTAGGTTGGTCGGGATGCTTATATTAATGACCTGCAACCCACTGTAATCATCCGCCACGTAAGCAAAATCACCAGAAATATAGACCTTTTCCGCGGTTCCTGGGGTATCCAAAGCCCCTATAAGAGTCGGGTGGGTCGGGATACTTATATTAATGACCTGTAGCCCAGAAGATCCATCTGCTACATAAGCGTAGTCCCCGTCAATATAAACACTTTGAGCATTATCAGGCGTATTGCAACTCCCCGCAAGAGTAGGATTGAGTGGGTTGCTAATATCGATGACTTGCAGCCCGGAAGACCCATCCGCCACGTAAGCGTAGTCCCCAGAAATATCAATGCCATAAGCCGCATCAAGCGTGTTGCAAGCCCCTGTTATGGTCGGGTTGGTCGGATCATTTATATTGATTATATTAAATATAGTGATTTTCTCTCCAAAAATAGGTAATTTTATGGTTACTCCATTAAAATAAAATAAAATAAAATCCATTGTAAAACCTTGTTGTACCACGTAGGCGTAGTCTCCAGCAATATGAATGTTATATGCACCACTGATCGCACAAGACCCTGCAAGGGTTGGGCTAGTCGGAGTGTTTATATCAATCACCTGTAGTCCATTGTCATTCACCACGTAGGCATAATCTCCGGAAACATAAACGTCTCTAGCACCAACACTTAAGTAATATTCCCCCATAAGGATTGGGTTGGTAGGATCGGTGATATCGATGACATGTAAATTACGAAGACCTGCCACATAGGCATAGTCCCCGGAAACAAAAATATTTTTGGAATACCCAAGTGTGTGACAGTATCCCACAAGGAGTGGCGTGATTGGAGTGCTTATATTGAAAACCTGTAATCCAAAATTTTCGCTTACTACATAAGCGTAATCTCCGGAAACATAAACATTTTGAGCACTCCCAGGTAATAGGCAAGTTCCTGCAAAGCTTGGGTTTGTGGGATTGCTTATATCGATTATCTGTAGCCCAGAATAGCCGTCTGCGATGTAAGCATAGTTCCCATTAAAGTAAACGCTATAAGCTTTACCAGGTGTGTTGCAAGCTCCCGCAAGGATTGGATTGGTCGGATCATTTATATCAATTACTTGCAGTCCATGTGTATCATCCGCCACGTAGGCGTAATCCCCGGCTATATCAACATCCTGAGCATTACCAGGTGTGTTGCATGTCCCCGCGCTGGCTGGGATGGTTGGGGCCTTTATATCAATGACACAAAGTCCAGAAGACCCATCCGCCACGTAGGCGTAGTTCCCAGAAACATGAACACCTTGCGCATTGCCAGCTGTAGCACAAATCCCTACAAGGGTAGGATTGAGTGGGTTGTTGATATCGATGACCTGCAGCCCGGAAGCCCCATCCGCTACATAAGCATAATCCCCGTCAATATAAACACTTTGAGCATTATCAGGCGTATTGCAACTCCCCGCAAGAGTAGGATTGAGTGGATTGCTAATATCGATGACCTGCAATCCGAAAGCCCCATCCGCAACATAAGCGTAGTCCCCTGCAATATTAACGTCTTGTGCACTACCAGGTGTGTCGCAAGCTCCGGCACTGCTTGGGTGGGTTGGATCGCTGATATCGATGACCTGCATTCCAGTATAATCATCTGCCACGTAGGCGTAATTCCCAGCAATATCAACACCATATGCATGCCCAGGTGTAATGCAATCATAACCATTATTTATCATTTTGAAAGTTTGAGAATCAGATATTGTAGAATTACTTGAAGCATTTTTAGTATCAATATTGCAATGGAAAGCAATTAAAAAGAAACATAAGATTAGACAAACAGCGAATGTTCTAATTACAATTGAGCTTTTTATTCTATTTTTGATTGAAGGCATGAGGATCCTTTTCATCCTATACAATTATGAAATTATATTATAGAATGCTTTATTATCATAGGGGGCGTTTTGGAGCAAAATCGAACTATTTTTACGCACCTTCAGTAGATTTTATTGTCGAGGATTTCGATTTTTTAGGCGGAACCGGAGGTGAAGGTGCTTTAACAGGACGGGATCGACGTAGAATGCCCTGAATTACGATGGCTGCTGCAAGTGCTATACCAACGATGAGAATTGACAACGCAAGCATAAAAAGTTCGGAGTCTTCAGGTGTTGGACCCGGAAAGCTATTCATATCTAAAGGATTGGTTCCCCCGGATACTTCTACCCCATCTGAATATCCATCATCATCAGAATCATAATCACGTGGATCTGTATTATGATAATATTCTAGAACATTTTCCAACCCATCTCCATCGCTATCAATAGATGAATCATTAAAATTCATTGGTGATAATAGATTATCCACTTCCCATTTATCAGGCATTAAATCATTATCCGAGTCCGGATTCTTGGGGTCAGAGCCATGAGTATTTATTTCAATACCATCAATAAGCCCGTCCGCATCCGTATCATTATTGTTTGGGTTAGTGCTAGATGTGATTACTTCATAATTATCTGAAAGCCCATCAGAATCTGTATCAACTTTATTTGGGTCTGCATTATTTTGATACTCTTGAAGATTGGAAAGAGAATCGGAATCAGGATCATTGGTACTATCATTCCAAAGCGGATTCAAACTGTAAATGATCTCCCAGTTGTCAGGCATGAAATCACCATCCGTATCAATATCATTTGGATTAGTTCCATGCGTGATTACCTCAGCTCCATCAGAAAGTCCATCATTATCCGTATCTAAGTTCTGGGGATTTACATCAAATTTATATTCCAACCCATTATTAAGAGAGTCGAAGTCCGGGTCATTGTTCCCATCATCCAAAAATGGATCTAGATTGTTGTTTACTTCCCAGCCATCAGGCATGAAATCATCGTCCGTGTCGGCGTCATTTGGATTTGTACCATGTATATGAACCTCATCAAATCCCAAAAGTTCATCGTTATCTCGGTCTCCACCATGATTAATTGAAATTCTGATTACTTGCATTCCAGAACTAGGATCATCGTCTGCTACGTAGGCGTAATCCCCAGAAACATAAACGTCACGAGCAAAATCAGGTGTAACGCAAGAATCTACAGAGATCGGGTTGGTCGGGTCGCTGATATCGAATATCTGCAGCCCTGCATCACCGGTCGCTGCATAGGCATAATCCCCCGAAATATGAACCCATTCACACCATCCAAGAGTAGCGATAGAACTTACATTGGTAGGATTGATTGGATTGCTGATATCGAGAATCTGTAGTGAATTTCCCCCCCCCACATAGGCATAATCACCTGAAACAAAGACACCATAAGGATATAAGGTGGAATAATTTCCTACTTTGGTCGGATTGGTCGGATCGGTTATGTTGACAACCTGAAGCCCAGAATCCCGATTTGCTACAAAAGCAAAGTCCCCCTCAATATCAAAGGTATTAGTATGATTTGGCAAAGGGCAAAATCCTGCAGAGAATGGAGTGGTTGGGTTGCTAATATCAATGACTCCCAGCCCACCATATCCCCCTACATAAGCATAATCCCCCGAAACTTCAATATGCAAAGCTGTTACACCAGGCACGAGGCAATTTCCTACTGAGTTCGGATTGGTCGGATCACTGATATCGTAAACTCGTAGTCCTTCCGCGTAATGTGCTAAGTAGGCATAATCTCCAGAAACATCAACATCACTGGCAATATTAGAAGTATCCTCACCACCAATAATAGTGGGATTGGCCGGGTCGCTGATATTAATGACTTTCAACCCATCAAAAGTATCCGCCATAAAGGCGCAGTCTCCAGAAACCGTTAATCCTACGGCACCATCAACCATGGGGCAAGATCCTACGATAGTTGGACTGATCATCACAGATATATTGATGATTTGTAGCCCCGAGGAGCCATCTGCAACATAAGCATGACCTCCAGAAACATAAATTCCAAATGCAATACCCGGTGTATTGAAAGATCCCGAGCTAATTGGAGTTGCAGGAGTGCTAATATTAATAATTTGAAGTCCAGAGGAACCATCTGATATATAGATAAAGTCCCCAAAAATATAACTGGCGTGAGCTTCACTTGGTGTGTTGCAAGAGCCAATAATAGTCGGATTAGATGGATCGATAATACTGATGACCTGTAGCCCAGAATAGCCATCTGCCACATAGGCGTAGTTCCCGGAAATAAAAATATCGTTAGCTTTACTCGGAGTGATGCAGGAAGCCGCAATAGCTGGGCTAGATAGGTTCGTAATATCGATAACTTGGAGTCCAGAATAGCCGTCCGCCACATAGGCATAATTGCCAGCAACATAAATTCCTTGAGCCTCACTTGGCGTATTACAGAAACTCGTATTGGTTGGATTAGTCGGATCAGTTATGTTGATAACCTGCAGCCCAGAAGAACCATCCGCAACGTAGGCGTAATTTCCGGAAATATATATGTCAAAGGCACTTCCTACTGTATTGCAGGAACTTGTATTTGTCGGGTTAGTTGGATCACTTATATCAATTATTTGTAGCCCAGAAGTTCCGTCTGCCGCATAGGCAAAATTCCCCGCGATATACACATTATAGGCATAACCGGGTGTATTGCAATCCCCAACAATGTTAGGGTTGCTCAGGTTGGTTATATCAATAACTTGCAGCCCAGAAGTTCCATCTGCTACGAAGGCGTAATTCCCACTGAGAAAGACACCCATACTAGTATTCGGCGTGTTGCAACTATAATTATTTCCTTGTGTAAATAGTTGAGAATCTGATACTGAATACTCTTTTAATGAATTATTTATGCCCCTATTTGATAAAGCAGACATTAATAAAATGGAAGTGAAGAAACAATAAATAATAAAAATCAAAGTAATGTAGGTTCTTTCTTTATTTACAGCCATATGTATTCCATCTCCCGATAATATCTAATTTTTGATATGTAAAAATATATTACGTAGAAGTATTAAATTCGTGATTTCAATCATTTATAAATTATTTAAGGTTTTTCATGACCTCAAATGTTATTGATATTTAGATGAAACACACTTTTTCTTATATTTTTTTTACTTATCCTTTTTAATAATCATTAGAGTTCTTATATAGAATTGAATGAACTCAAATTATGATCTAATCGTTATTGGTGCCGGTCCAGCTGGGTCGACGGCAGCCCGAATTGCAGCCCAACGAGGCTTATCCGTATTAGTATTAGAGCAAAAACGGGTAGTAGGTTATCCATCCCACTGTGCGGGCGGATTAATGACCCTCATTTTAGATCACATGGGTTTAATTCCTGTAGTAAAGGATGCAATCAGGGCACGCATCCGAAAATTTAAAGTCCATTCTCCTCATATGTTATCCACATCTCACGATTTTAACCGAAATATAGGATATATTGTTGATAGACCCTTATTTGATAAGCTCTTGTGCGAAGAAGCAAAACGAAAAGGTGCTGAAATACTTACACAAGCGAAGGCAATCGGGTTAAAACAAGATTCCTCTGCCTTTAATCAAGTTATTTTTAAGTATAAGAACGAAACACAAAAGGTCAAATCGCGAATTGTAATTGGCGCCGATGGAGTCTCAAGTAACGTAGCAAAGTGGGCGGGGCTCCGCATTCCTCGCAAATATATGGGAATTGGTTATAGTCATAATGCTGAAAATCTCAAAAATATCTCTGCAGACACTGTTGAAATTTATTTTTTATCATCTCTACCAGGGGGATATGCATGGATCTTTCCTCAAGGAAATGGTTGCGCAAACGTGGGGCTTGGAGGCTATCATTCTGGAACATATCTGAAAAAATTATTTCATTGGTTTTGTAAGAAGCACTCTATTGCCTCAAATAAATTATCTAATATTGAATTAAAGGATTATACCGGCGGCATTATTCCGGGTTCAAAAATTCCTCCTAAGACTACCTTTAATTACGGCATGATCGTAGGCGATTCAGCGAACCAAGTGGACTCAATTTCCGGGGAAGGAATTCGCTTGGCTTTAAAATGTGGGAGTTTAGCTGGACATGTTGCAGTTGCAGCCGTTAAATATAACCAACCTTCTTTTATTCATAATTATCATAGACTCTGGAAGAAAAATCTAGGGCTTGAATTAAGAGCGAGCTATATTTTGCGCCACTTTCTTCTAAGATTTGGAGCACAAGATTGGGATCTTTTTGTGAAAGCCATTTCTCAGTCGAATCTTAATTTGCTTTTTAAAAAACGTAGATGGGTTCTCCTTTTCTTTCAAACACTCCTAAGAACACCATCGATCTTGAAACCTTTTAGAAAAGTTTTTCTTCCACTCCCCAAACATGTAAAACTCATTTCAAAATAAATTGATTATTATATTCATTAAAATGTGCATTAGTTCTCGTCCAAATGAAATTTTCATATGAAAATAAAAGAATTAACTTTAAATTGAGAGTTTTTCTTACATTCAAACAAAGAGTTTATCTTTACAATTTCATTCGATGTGATTCGATAATGAGTGACCCCTCCTTTTTTGAAGCGATACGAAAAGAAATTGAAGCAACTGCTAAGGATTGCGCCTATTATAACAACATTTGTAAAGAAAATAATTATAATTTTGAAATAACCTTGAAGGATTCCAATCTGGACGAAATTCCATATATCAATTGGAATGCTTTTAAAGCGTCCAATCAAATTTTTGACCAATTATTACGAATTCCCTTTGATAATTTAGCACACTGGACAATTAGCAGCTCAACTTCCGGAGATCCCAGTATCGTTGGACGTGGTTCCGCTGATGTTAAAGTATTCCAAGAAAACTACACGCGTGTTTTCGAGGATTTTAATAAGATGTCCACCATTCAGAAGTTAATTTTATTCGCGCCCTCAATGGCCTTTCTAAATCGGATGCCTGGGGAATGGATGGGTAAACGCGGCTTCCTGTTTTATAGAGATATAACTGAGCTCTGGGATATTGATACAACCTTTCTGCTAATTATGAAGCATATTAAGCTAATTTTATACCTTATTACACACTTTAAATTCAAAGCATTTATTGAAGTTGATGGCAAAAAACTGACAAACGCCCTCGAAACGGTCGAAGCAACAAAAATTCCTGCGTTAATTGGCAACTCAGTCCCCCTAATGTACAAAACTATCCAAAATTATAAACGAAAGAAAAAGCGAACATACAGCATGCCTGAATCCTTCCGTGTACAAACTGGCGGAGGCGGCTGGTCTGGTGTGAAAGGGCGTGTCAAAACTGATCCAATTGATAAGGGAGAGTTCATTGAAACGCTTTCTGATTTCTTCAATATAACCGCCGCTAATTTTGCAGATTGTTATGGTGCTACCGAAACCCCCATTGCTTGTGGTGGTCATTACAGCAAAAAACATAATGATTATCTCATCCACGTGTATAAAGACAATGCTCGGATTGTTCTCAGGGCTATGGAGGATTTGGAACCAGTAAAGGGATTAAATGAAACAGGTATCCTTGAGATAATCACACCATACGGCGTGCAAACTTACGCCGGTCTTGCTGTTCTTCTTGATGATCTCGTCCAAGTTGTGGACTATAACAAATGTGTTGAATGTGGACGTGAAAATGTTATTGTCTTTCGCCATGTTGGTCGCATGACCCCTGAGATTGGTAAGGGATGCTCTTCTTATACTCGTCTCTTTCCATTTCAAGAATAAAGGATTAATACTCGCCTTTATGTTTAAGGGAAATTAAACTTGACATTACTGACGATTGGATTCTAAAAAAATAATCTAAAATTCCTATAGCCTACTTCAAATCTCCTGAATAGGAAAGGGTACAACCTCAAACTCTCTTTCATAAGTTTGCGCAAAAGTATTTAGGTCCTCTGGAAAGCAAGGTCAATAGAAGTCTTAAAAGAGAGGGATTCGCTAGTACATTTAATGTATGGGTTCCTCCTGCCACTTAAGAAAACGATTCTTACCCGATGTAGAGAGTGTCATGCCTTAATTAAATATAATCTGATCTGTCAACGAGCAACTTCTGAATCTTCTCAAACAGCTTTATACTGGAGTAATAGGCAAGTTGGGGTATTAATGCGGGAAGAAGGGTTAAACAATTCATCACGTACGTGTTATTGTTACCTTTGTTGGAATACTACACCAAAACAGAAAGTCCGGTTAAATAAGAAAATGAAACGGTCCTATATCCTCCCCCTCGAATATTATCTCTGAATTTACTAAATAAAAAAGAGTAATAATTAGCTAGGGGGATATTTTTCTTCTAAGAAGAGCTTTAAACAGCGATTCACTTGTTCGCTCTGTGTAATCAATGCGAAATGCCCTGCATTCTTTATCATACATAATCGCGAATCAGGAATTCGCACTTGCATTTCTCGCATATCTGATAATGGTGTTACAATATCCAAAGTTCCACAGATTAAACAGACGGGAACGTTTATTTCCTTTAACTTTTCTTCCAAATTATAATTTACAATCTGTTTGATTTCCTCAATAATAACGTGAGGTGGAATTGAGTTAAGCGCTTTCACCCAAGACTCTACAGTCTTTACCGGTTTATTCATTATGGATGCAATAAACGGCACACCCATTGTGGAAATCGTGCGGAGAGACCATCTGAGTAGCGGCGTTAAGGTAATGGTTAATGGGGTGGGTAATAATTTCCAAAAGAGTTTCTGTTCGAAGGTTTTAACAACGGTATAAGATGTATCAATTAGAACTAGCGCTTGGGTTTGATTGGGATAGTCATGATAGGTAACCTGCGCTACACCCCCACCCGCCGAATGGCCAATAACGGCCCACGTATCCAAGCCAAGTTCTTTTTGGAATATAATAAAGTCTTTCCGCAGTTGGTCTAAAGTATACCCTTTTCGTGGTTTGTCGCTTTTTCCGTGACCTCGTGAATCAAGGGATATCACTCGATACCCTAATTCAGCCAAAAGAGGTATTTGCTCACTCCAGAACGCAGTACTTGCCCCCCATCCATGGTATAATAAAATAGTTTTCCCATTTTCGTTGCCATGGACTTCATACCACATATTGACGCCATCATCCAGTTCTACGAATGGCACGTTTCTGATAACCTCCATGCGTTCAAAATCTTAGAGCAGAACGCCCCCTGGCAGAATGATTGTTAATCCATTTATCATATTAATTTCATCAAGGCGTCCGTCAAGCGTAATATAAGCAATATCATCAATTTTCGCAGCCGCCTCTGAATTCAGATAAAATTCGTTCATATCGGAAACCTTTCGAATGCTTGATACAATATAACCAGTATCCTGGTATGGTTTCCCAATTTCTAGCTTCTTTTTCTGAGCAGCCTCAATGATTTGGGTGATTAATAATTCATCAATACTAATGTTACTATGATGGATTGGATGCTTTACTTCCGGTTCTCCTCCTACTAATGGGACTGTCTCTCCATTTTTCTTTCTCAAAAGAAGCTGCGTCTCGTTCCGAACGATATTGATAGGAAATCCCTCTTCTTCAACAGGGGAATAGGACGTTTTGGTATTTAATGGTCTTATATCTGAGGTAACTAATGATTGGTTCGGTGAAATATTTATTGCTCTATGGAAATAGTAAGGGATAACATTGAACATATCACCTCTCTTTGCTAATGTAACACTTATATCCTTTAACTGGGGTGACGTCTGAACAAACGCAATTTCACCCAGCACCACTCGATAGACCTCAAATTCGCCTTTTATATGGCGATTCCCTTTCGTATGATAACATTCCAACATTTTTCTCGCCTCTAAAAAGTTAGTTATTAAATATATCTTTTATCTTATTTTCTTTTCGCCCCATTTTATTTCTTGTTATTTGTTATTCTTTTTTTTCGTAGGAGCCGATGATATTTTAAAGCAAAGCGGTGCGCTTCATCTCGAACCCGTTGAAGTAAAAAGAGAGCGGGGGAATCTGGAGATATTAAAATCGGATCTGGCACATCTGGTTTAAAAACAGACTCGAGCCTTTTAGCTAGACCAATAACCGGTATATTTAATTTAAAACGTGTTATTATCTTTTTTGCTATATTAAGTTGAGGCTTACCACCATCTACAACAATTAAGTCCGGTAGTGTAACCTTATCCCTTATAAGTCGTTTGTAACGGCGCTCCACCACTTCCCCCATCATTGCTACATCATTCGCCCCTTGGATGGTTTTTATTTTAAAACGCCTGTATCCATCTTTCATCGGTTGTCCATTTACAAATAGAACAAGAGATCCGGTTGGATCCGTACCGCTCAGGTTCGATATGTCAAAGGCTTCAATTCTTTTCGGCTTTTTAGGTAAAGCCAAAACTTCTTTCAATTCTACAACGCCTAATGAGATTTCCGAATCGGAACTGATTACTCTCTGATTGATAATTGTTTTCTCTAGAGCCCATATGTGATCTCGCAGATCTGCAGCGGTTTCATAATCTAAATTTTCTGCAGTTTCTTTCATTAGATGTTTAAATTTCTCAATTATCGCGTTCTTTTTCCCATCCAAGAAAAGCTCAATATTTTCGAGATTTTGCATATATTCAAGGTGTTTGACTTCCTTCACACAAGGTGCTGGACATTTATGCAAATCATATTGCCAACATGGACGCGTTTGTTTTTTACGCCGTTTGTAACACGAACACACAGGAAATAGCTTAAGCAGAAAGTTAAGTGTATATTTAATTGCTTTAACACTAGTAAAGGGGCCAAAATGTCGCCTATACAATTTTAACTTACTTGCATCCCGGATCCTTTGTACAATAACACGTGGAAACTCCTCTTCCGTTATAAGAATGTATGGAAAAGTTTTATCATCCTTGATTCGAGTATTATATTTTGGCTGGTATTTTTTAATTAATTCCGCTTCAAGAAGTAACGCCTCAATCTCTGAATCAGTCAGTATGTAATCAATTTTTTTCGTATTTTCTAAAATTAATTTGTTGTTCAGGTTATTCTCTGTAATTGTGAAGTGAGATTTAATCCTGTTGATAATGGATTTCGCTTTCCCTATATAGATCGCATTATCTTCAGCGTCTTTAAAAAGATAGACTCCGGTACTGTCAGGTAACTCCTGTATCTGTCCCTTGAGTCTGGTTTTCACTTCTTGATTCATTCTTCTCATCTAAAATTTTAAAAGAAGGCAAATTCTTCTTGCTTTTCAATACAAATTAGTTATGAATGCAATAAGAAATTTTTTACTACTTTAAAAAAAAAAGAAACGAGAAAAAAAAAGGGGATTATGGATAGATGGAGAGTGTTCGTTGGTGTGAGTCGATTAACGTCCCGGTATCGTTATAGAGATTGACAACGTAGTTGACTGGGCTATACGGTTGCCCGCCGGTAACCAAGCCTGAGAGCTTTGGAATTACACCCGTGTATTGGGTTGGTAGTAAAGTAAGGTTTGCCACAGAATAATTGTAGAATCCACCACCTACAACAGGAGTAATCTCTTGACCTCCAAAGGAAACGTTGAGCAGTGAGTATTGGGTCGAAATTTCGATTGATACATTGAAACCTTGGCTCGCATACCCGTTGTTAACAAGTAATTCCAGATCTTCATACACGCCTTCATAGACAATCGCTGGTGCCTCCATGATATTTAGAGAAAGTATTCCTGGTGGGATGGTAACTGTCACATTTAAAGCCGCATAAGCTGCAGTTGTATTATCGCCAATTCCAATAATCCCGGGATCAAATGCATTCACTAGGGCAATTCGTTTGAGTGTTTGAATATTCTCGCCAGAAATTTCATAGATGGGTAGCACGTAATAAAGCGAATGTGCAAGTGGATAAATTAGAATGTTACCAAATCGTTTTAGAGCAAGTAATTGGAGAAATGCCGCATCCGCTTGTTTATAAGCTGATTCGGCTGCAGTTAAACCAATCATTTGCGTTTGTCCTACGGTCCCGTTCCGATAGAATGTAGTGGTACCCAATCGATCGGGTATCTTCCCATTTTCAATTACATAGAATCCGACCAAATTACCAACTGCTGCACCCTCAAATTCCACGATACTCGCACCAACGTATGATAGACCGTATCCAACGTCATAAATGATGTAATACAAGTCTGCCTCTTCAGGGCGAATAAAGAAATCCTCTTCGTTCTTCCAAGTGGCGCGGTCTGTGACATGGTAGGTATAATCGACTTCCAACTGGTATTCAGCCAGTATCTCGGGGTATTTCAATTGGTCAATAAGCCATACGGGCATGGGTTGCCATGGATACTTATCCATATATATCTGTAGAAATTCATAGGGGAGATTATCAGCAGTATCATTGTATTGATAAAAATTCATTGTTCCAAGAGCAACATCTACTAAAACAACGCCCAACCACCGTACTACGCTTGAATCAATATATCCCGAGAATGATGGAAATGCAAGAATAATATCCATACAATAATGCATTCTGTTATTAGCTGTATCAAAAACTAAGTATGGATCATCACCCATAACCATATTTGGTAATAATATTCCTCCGATTCTGTCATTAATGTTTCTTTTGATTAAATATCCCGTTGATTCTCCTGTTTTAAAGCCCCAATCCTCAATGTACCACCAGTTTAGGAACCCATCTAAGGTCACATCGGCCGAACCTGAATACGTGATATTTCCGATTTCCTCGTATTGTGTAACATTTAAAATAGTGTATCCATTATCAGGCAGCTCTCCAAAGTAGATAGAATAGTTGTACGGGACACCAAAGACCGAGGGGAATAATGCATTATCGATTAAGTCACCCGTTACTGGATTGAGAGCCACAAAACCGCGGGAATGTGTATAGATTATATGATCTTGTACCCAAGTCAAACCAAGCTCATCGTTACTTTGGATTTTCCGCGGTGCGGTCCAATATTCCGAACCATTCAGGTAAATAATATCTGAATCCGCTAGAACCTCCCAGTTCGATCCAATCTGATTCTCCATAGACGCTCGCGATGCCTCTAAGTCAAACGTCCGAATATGAGGAATAATCTCTTGATCTGTTGTCCCAGATAGTGATTGGTTTGTAATCAATTCCTGGGTCGTCAATTCAGTGAAGTCATCCAATCCTGCTGCTGTCCGTGTCTCAGAGATTTGTGTAGTCAATTTTGTATCCCACACCCATTCATTCCAGTTCGCTTCATAATATAAGCCTTTCACACCGGCTGATATAAGAAACCCAATCGGTAGGATGATTATGATGATAATTGCGAGTGCCATGAACGATTTGTAGAATTTGTCACCGCGATACTTTTCTGGATTAAGTACTCCCAGAATATAAAATAGCGCACCAATCACAAGGCTGGAAAAGAAGCCGACGATCACTGAAGTAACTACAGACGATTCTATAACATCATAGGCGGCATTAGGAAGATATAACCATCCAATGAACAAAGCTAAAGAAATAATTAGGGCAATTGAACCAACAGCTTTTAGTGGATTTGTTCCATGACGTCTACGAAATGCAACCGCGTTGAATACATCAAGAGCCAACTTCGCTATCAGAGCACCCATAACCAGTACAATATAAGGTCGTATAATAAAGGTGTATGCAAAAAGGACATTGATGTCCATCGTCCCTGGGTTCAATGGGTATCCTAACGCTGTGAAGAGCGTTGGGAAGAATTCATATGATAAATTAACATGGTTTGCTACGAAGATTCCAAATCCTCCATCAAACAGGAATCCTATAACCCAGCCCATTGCAAGACCTCCTACCCCTGCAACCAGTGCATAATTCCATATCAAACATTTTATACGGGATGGTCGCTGTCCTCGCCTAAATGCGTTGTAAACTAAGGTTAAAGTGCTACTAGTTAATGGGTTTAGGATTGAAACTACACATACCAGTACTAAGATCGTGATCATTGGGACCAAAAGAATTGCGGAATTATTCATTGTTAAGTAATTCCACCAATTTAATCCTAATTGGTTGTCGTAAAATTGCTGATTTATCACTAGACTGACCACAACTGAAACAATGACTATAAACGCAACCACTGCTGCAATTGCAATTCCAATAATGGCTTTCAGAACTGTATTCCTATCTTGTCTCGACATTGAAATCATGTTCATCACTTTTTTTTAATATATAATTCGATTTTTTGTGAGATAATCCAATTATAACTAATAATACCATAAATAGTTTCTTACATCAATTTTCTCTTGTAGTATTGTCTCCAGCATAAATAATACACGAGAAAGCTTAATACGCCGACAATAACAATTTGGATTGTTAAATTCAAAAAGAATTCAGTATCATTACCGATAATAACAAAGGGGAAATTTAGAAACAGTTGTTCTTTAGCAAAATCTTCAATGAGTAATCCTAATCCCCAGAGCGTTAGGAAGCATAGAATATAGATTGATAGTTCCTTAAAAAACGAATTTGAATAGAGCTTTTCTGTTTTTGAGATAAGGATAACTGAAAGGAGCATATAAACTCCTAAAAAGCCATGATTCAAGCCAAGATGGACTGGTTGAAAGAATATTATTTTTGGAATACCAAACAATGCGGCAATATACGGTAAACCAAAAAATAGAAGAATCACTACCAAAATCATCCGTAAATAATCCTCCCAAACCAACGGTTTTCCAGTTTGATTTGTGTGATTTTCTGGAGAATTTGCGTAATTCGAGTGATGTAGTAGATCCTGTGTAAGAATTCTATCTGAAATCATCCCAAATGTTGCAAAAAGGGGAAAAAATCCCAAAAGAGGTGAAACCTGGATAACAAGTGATAAACCTCCATGGAGCGGTACAAGTGCACCTATTGCCCATATGCTAAAAACACTGAAAAAAAACCAACCCCAGAGGAGGATTGCAACATAATAATCCAATCGGCTTTGTAAGCGAGATTTAATACGACAAACCTCTTCTTCAGTCAGTTTTGTTATTTAACTTCAACTCCCTTTTGATCTTCAGGTACGAGAAGATAAATATAGAGGATTTCAAAGAACAGAAATTTTCTTGCTATCATGATCGAGCGGAATTTCTGCATTTTAAAAACTTTATGGAAAAATTTCATGTTCATATAGCTAGAGAAGGTGATTTGGATGAATCCTTTTGAAGTTAGGTATTTCTTTGCATTTTTTAAGAATTTCCTTAATAAAAGATAGTTAGGACCACAGCACCATGCTGCTTCCATGTATGTTTTCGGTTTCAGAGGATAATATGGTGGATTAAAAAGAATTACATCAAACTTTTCCGAAACGGGCTTAAATAGATTTCCCCGTCGGAGCTCGACTTTTCGTGAGATTCTATTCAATTTCACATTGATTCGAGCATTTTGTATCGCCTTGGGGTTCAGATCAGTCGCAATGACGTTTGCTGCTTTTTCAGCGGCAAAAACTGCCAAGATTCCAGAACCGGTTCCAAGATCTAAAACTCTAGAGCCTTTAGGTATGTGTAAATTTTGTAAGAAAAACTGACTTGAAACAACAAAAAAGTGTGGGCTGAAAACATCTGGTGTAAAATAGAAGGTTTTCCCCCTAATTCTTTTAAAAAAGGGGAAAATTTGTATTAGATTCAATAGTTTTAAGGTACTCAACGAACCGTACATTAAAATTTTTCGAAGGAACTCCTTCATATAGAATGCCTTACTCGATCTTTTTCCGCTTAATCCATAAGAGGACATAGAGAAAGACACCAAGTGGGACTATCATTGCAACAATAACATAAGTCCAAAGGGAATCAAGATTTGGGGGCGGTGTGGGAACAGTTCCACAAACTACATCATCCCAAGCTGAAGCGTTGAGCCTCTCCGTTCCATTAACTGTAGTCGTGCAGGAATCAGTCAGGTCAATGTCCGCATCATAGTATTCAATATTGATCCCAAATGTCAACGCGTTCTCTAATACAATTGAGGGAAGATCCTCATCGAAATCTGAGGTGTCATAACTTTTTCTTAAAAGACTATCATATGACGAGACGAACTTGAATTCCCATTGTCCTGCACCATTGGCTGCCCCACTGCTTGGGCCGTTCGTTAAACTTTCACTTTCATCAGCTATCCAATGGGAAACGTTATCATAGCACAAATCTACATAAGTACCATTTCTAAATACCTTCAATCCGGCCTCTTTTGGGTTACCCACTAAGCCCCTTAATTCTTCATCATGACTTTCATCGATGTAGATATTAAACGCATCCTCATCGTCTGATTGATTGTCTCCAATTGTCATGTTGAGTCCAATGTAGAGGGCTTCTCCATCATGTAATAGATAAAGTTCCGCCTTTATGGTTGAATTTGCTGTCACATCATATTGAAAGGTTAGGTTATAGGGAGTGATACTGCCCCATTCTGTACTGGTAACATTTCCATCAATAGTAATTCCAGCGGTTGAACGGTAAACTGCGTTATATTCGGTCCCTTCTGCACCACTGGAGGGTATCAAATTCGAGACCGTGAAATACGTAAGAAGTAAGATGATTACCATTGCCTTTCGCATTTTCCATTTCATCTAAAATTCTCCAGTTAGTGCAATTAGTATAATTGAAATTGTTGGATGTAATAAGGTTTGTGAATGTTATTATAATGATTTTGATTAAATTTTCCTTGTTGATTTAAATGCCCCGATTCCAACTAGAAGCTCCATTTCAGCCGACCGGTGACCAACCCGAAGCGATTGCGGGATTAGTGGATGGAATGAAATCCGGATTGAAATTTCAGACGTTAATGGGTGCGACTGGAACCGGGAAGACGTTTTCCATCGCGAACGTTATTCAAGCAGTCCAGAAACCTACGCTCATAATATCTCACAATAAAACATTGGCCGCCCAGCTTTATCGAGAGTATAAGGAATTCTTTCCCCACAATGCCGTGGAGTTTTTCGTAAGTTATTATGACTATTACCAGCCGGAAGCCTACGTGCCATCAAGAGATCTCTATGTAGATAAGGAAACCTCGAGAAATCCCGAAATAGAGAAACTCCGCCTTTCAACCTTACGATCCTTATTAACTCGCAAGGATGTCATTGTCATTGCGAGTGTTTCATGTATTTATGGCATGGCTGATCCGAAGGAGTTAATTACTCTGGTGGTGACTTTAGAGGTTGGTCAGACTATTGATCGCGATAAGATCCTTGAGGGACTTGTTGTGATCCAATACAAACGAGACGATTACGATTTAAAAAACGGAACATTTCGAGTGAGAGGGGATACTATCGATGTTTATCCCGCGTTTGGAGATAAAGCATTCCGGATTGAAATGTTTGGAGATGAAATTGAGAAAATTACAGAATTTGATCCGCTCACCGGAAAACCGATCAGAACTCCTTCACAAATTCAATTTTTCCCCGCCGTCGAATTTGTTTCCACTGAAGAAAGGATTGAGCAGGCAATTCCGCTCATCAAACAAGATTTAGAAAAGAGGATCCAAGAGTTTAAGCAACAAAACAAGTTAGTGGAGATCCAAAGATTACGCGGACGGACAAATTACGATACCGAAATGATGCGTGCAAGTGGATGGTGTGGTGGCATTGAGAATTACACTGTGTATTTGACCGATCAGAAACCCGGATGGGCACCATTTACTCTCATAGATTATTTTCCAAAGGATTTTTTAATAATCATTGATGAAAGCCATGTTACCATACCTCAAATAGGTGGTATGTATCGCGGCAATCTCGCGCGTAAAAAAAACCTCGTGGATTATGGATTCCGACTTCCTACCGCTCATGATAATCGCCCCCTCCAATTTGAAGAATTTGAAATGAAAATCCCTCAAATCATTTTCACCACAGCTACTCCTGGACGGTATGCACGCAAAAAGTCGCAACGTATTGTAGACCAATTCATTCGCCCAACTGGCATCGTGGATCCAGAATTAGAAGTACGTCCAGTTGAAAATCAAGTGGAAGACCTTGTTACGGAGATTAGATCACGCGCCGAATCCCAAGACCGCGTTTTAGTCACCACTTTAACGAAACGCATGGCTGAGCATCTCACAGAATATCTAGTAGAGCAAGGAATCCACGCTAAATATCTACACTCCGAGATAGATACCCTCGAGCGGACTATAGTTATCCGTGATTTACGATATGGTAGTGAAAGGGGTGGTTTTGACGTGCTCGTCGGAATTAATCTATTACGTGAAGGGCTCGATCTCCCTGAGGTTTCCCTTGTCGCGATTCTTGATGCGGATAAGGAAGGATTTTTACGTTCTGATGTGTCATTAATTCAGACCTTTGGGCGGGCTTCCAGGAACATTCGGGGAAAGGTAATCATGTATGCAGATAAGATAACGAATTCCATGGAACGCGCAATTGAAGAGACTAAACGCCGGCGTCAAAAGCAAATAAGTTACAACAAAATCCACAATATCACTCCTAAATCCATCATAAAACCTATTCAACCACTTATTGAACTAATCCCTGATAAACCCTTTAAGATCTCAACTGATGAAATTCCCAAATCTGAAATTCCGCTCATTATCCAAGAACTAGAAAAAAGTATGCACGAAGCCGCAGCGATTCTTGAATTTGAGAAGGCAGCGGTTATCCGCGACAAAATTAAAGAACTGAAAAAAATGCTACCGTACAAATCATAACGTCTACATGCTCATCCTTTAATGATTAGAATAAAAATTTGTGTTTGATTTACGTTAAAATTTCTAAAAATCCAGATTGAGGGCTAATTTTTGCAGAGGAAAATGTAGATCAAAAAGTTCATAGGGTGCTGCTATTGAAAATTATGTAATGCCTCTCCAAACACAAAGCCAAGAGCTGAAAATTATTGATATCAAACTCAAAATCGTGCGGGGAAAAACGGGCCCAGTAGAGCAACGATTTCAGTACTCGACCCTGATAGAATACTATATCGGAGAGAGTGTAGAGGGTGAGGATCAGAAGATTCTTACTATGGGGATAATCCCCCCAACCTATTTTTATTTAAAACGCGTCCTAAATGAGGAGCTAGATGATCTCGATAAAGTCATTAGTCACAATATTCAAAGAGATAGCCGGAAAATTATTCGGGAACTCTTTATCGATAATAATTTGATGTTTCTCAATTTGAAGAACGCATTATCAGGAAGCATTGAACGGGTGGTAATCGATAACGTCCATACAATAGGAAAACTTAATTATAATTTTTCAGCTTCAATATATCTTACAAATGGACAACGAATTCCATATATCATTCCCAGTGATGCTTTGGTTTTCGCATTAGTTGCTGGAAAGGATATTTTTGTCACCACATCCCTCTTGGAAGAAAAAGATCGGATAGATCGTGAATTTGAAGAGCAGATTTCTGCAAAGAAGAGAGGCGAATCCGAGAGTGGCGAGCAAAAGGCGATCCCAAGGAATATTTATACTTAATCCACAAGACTAAAATCACTTGTTAGAATGATAAATCAGTTGGATTTTTCCGTAAGAAAGAAAGCCACTTTTCTTTAATTAGCTGACCTAGGACAGTTTTTCAATTTTCCTTGGATTCTGAGAAGGGGATAACATAGTTCATAAAACTGGCAATAGTGATGGAAAGTAACCTGATTAACAGTTTCTAACCGCTTATAGTGTTTACAACTTTTACAATCTCTTAACATAATTCGTAAAGTCGTGTTCTACCTTCCTTAAATACTTTTTTTTTTAAGTGTAAAATTTATTATCATCTTTTCCCTCTTCCATTATAAAGAGCTGGATTTTCCCTATGAAAGAAAAAATTGTCATTAAAGGTGCTCAAGAGCACAACTTGAAGAATATTGATGTAGAGATTCCCAGAAATAGGTTGGTTGTGATTACTGGCATTTCTGGGTCAGGTAAATCATCCCTTGCATTCGATACAATTTATGCAGAGGGGCAACGCCGCTATATTGAATCTCTATCTGCATATGCACGCCAATTTCTTGGACAGATGCAAAAACCAAAGGTTGAATTTATTGAAGGGTTATCTCCTGCTATTTCCATTGAGCAACGCCCACTCTCACATAATCCACGGTCTACCGTTGCCACAATTACCGAAATCTATGATTACTTTCGGTTACTCTTTGGTAGAATTGGGCATCCTCATTGTCCAAAGTGTGGGAAGGAAATTACCAAACAGACTTTAGATCAAATTGTAGATCAAGGGCTTAAGTCATTTGAAACCAATGATCGTATCTTGATCATGGCGACGGTTGTCCGAGGAAAAAAAGGTGAGCATAAAAAGTTATTCAATACCTTAAAAAAAGAAGGTTATATTCGAGCTCGAATTGATGGGATGATTTATAATCTAGAGGATGAAGTCCCCAAACTTGAGAAAAATAAGAAACACGATATTGAGGCAGTTATAGATCGCCTTAAAATCAAACCTGCAATTAGGAAGCGCCTCGCAGATTCAATTCAAACCGCTATGGAATTAAGCGGCGGTATAGTTATCATAAAGAGTGCTGAAGACGAAAAGAACGAATTAATTTTTAATGAAAATCTTGCTTGTGTTGAATGTGGAATAAATTTACCTGAATTATCTCCTCGGATGTTCTCCTTTAACAGTCCTTTCGGAGCTTGCGAAGAATGTGATGGTCTGGGTACAAAGACCGAAATAGATCCGGATTTACTCGTTCCTGATAAATCCTTATCTATTGAAGAAGGTGCAATTCGCTTTCTAGGGGATGGATATTATTACCAAATGCTTGAAGCTGTTGCAGATCATTATGAATTCGATTTAAGTACCCCTTTTAAGAAATACTCTAAGAAAATTCAAGATATTATTCTCTGGGGATCAGACGAGAAAATCCACTTTGAGATTGGAAAAAATAACACCATGTCCCACCAATTTGACCGCTCTTATGAGGGAATAGCCGCCAATTTAGAGCGTAGGTATGTTGAAACAAAAAGCCAATATGTACGAAAAGAAATTACAAAACTAATGTCATCAAAGAACTGCCCTGGGTGTAATGGCGATCGTTTAAAGCCTGAAGTTCTTTCAGTTACGGTGAAAGAAGAAAATATTGGAAAAGTTTCTAAGAAATCAATAAGTGAGGCTCATAAATTCTTTGAATTCCTCCCACAAGATCTATCTGAAACGGAGAATTTGATTGCTAAAGAGATAATTAAGGAAATAAATGCACGGTTAGAGTTCCTATTAAATGTAGGGCTTAATTATATTACACTTGATCGGAAGGCTGAAACACTTAGCGCTGGTGAAGCGCAACGTATCCATTTAGCTACCCAGATTGGAACAAATTTAGTTGGGGTTTTGTACATCTTGGACGAACCCACAATCGGTTTGCATCAACGAGATAATCTTCGACTCATTGAAACCTTAAAGAACCTTCGTGATTTGGGAAACACTGTTATCATCGTCGAACATGACGAAGAAACAATCAATGCGGCAGAATACATTGTCGATTTGGGTCCTGGCGCTGGCATCCATGGAGGTCACGTTGTGGCAATAGGTACATTGCAAACTATTCTAGACTCTCCTGAATCCCTTACAGGTCAATATTTAACTGGCAAAAAAAAGATTCCAATCCCTAAAATACGGCGCCCCTTTTCTGAACATTATCTGATAATTCGAGGTGCACGTCAGAATAATCTAAAAAATATAGATGTTAGAATTCCTTTGGGTTTATTCATTAGTGTAACTGGTGTTAGCGGGGCCGGTAAGAGTTCTTTAATCACTGATATATTAAGTAAAGCATTAACCCGAGATCTAAATCGTGCACAATCTCAGCCCGGCGATTTTGATCACTTAGATGGATTAGAACATTTAGATAAAGCGATTGTTATTAACCAATCACCAATAGGGCGTACTCCTCGCTCAAATCCGGCAACTTATACAGGGGTTTTCACGGACATTCGTGAGTTATTCTCAAAAACCAAAGATAGCAGAATTCGAGGCTATAAACCGGGACGATTCAGTTTTAATGTGAAGAATGGTAGATGTCAATACTGCGAGGGGCAAGGCCTCATCCGAATTGATATGTATTTCCTCCCCCCTGCTTTGATACCATGTGAAGTATGTAAAGGGAAGCGATATAATCGAGAAACTTTGGAAATCAAATACAATGAGAAAAATATTGCTGAAGTTCTTGAGATGACAGTTGAGGAAGCGCTCACATTTTTTACAAATATCCCTAAAATCAAGCGTAAACTACAAACCCTTTATGATGTTGGGCTTGGATACCTTCATTTAGGGCAATCGGCACCAAATTTATCAGGTGGCGAGGCTCAACGCATAAAATTAGCAAAAGAATTGGGTAAAGTTAGCACAGGAAGAACCTTTTATATCCTTGATGAGCCAACAACAGGGCTTCATTTTGATGATGTTAAAAAGTTATTGAATGTACTCGATCGCTTGGTAAAAAAAGGGAATACAGTGCTCGTGATTGAGCATAACATGGATGTTATTAAGACCGCTGATTGGATCATAGATCTAGGACCCGAAGGTGGTGATGAAGGCGGTACCATTGTAGCGGAGGGTACACCTGAAGAAATAAGTCGGGTAGAAAACTCCTTTACTGGGAGATTTTTGAAAGTTGCATTAAATAAATCCAAATAAAAAAAAAGAAAAAAAGTTAATCTACAATCAAATCTAGGCGCTTTAATGTATCATCGGTTGGTATACCATCAGCTGACCAACCGCGAAGTTTATAGTAAGCTGGCAACATATTCTCAATGTCTGGTAAGGCACTAGCAGCTCCTCCATCTGGAAGGGCTTCTTTGGTTAATCGTTTTGGAAGAACATCATCTTTTTTGGAAATGCCAAGTCTTACATCGAACATCCGCTTCAAATTAAAGATTCTTTCCCCGATTGTAAATAATCCTTCCTTATTGAGTTCTAAACCTGTTACTGCATTAATGGTTTTGAGAAGGTGTTTTAGTGGAATCGCCCCTTCAACTAATTCACAAAGAATTAGCGCATTTTTAACTGCAATGTTATCCTGCATCACTTTCACTGCTTTTGAATTAATATCTGGATCATTTGAATGCCGTGGAACTGGTTCGTTGAACCCTAGATCTGGAGCTGGTAACGAGGACATTGTTACAGTTAGCGCTTCGCAATGATTAGCACCATGAGTGCTGGTGGCATAAGTCAGTGCCATAGAATGGAAGGCTCGGGGGTCGTGATGGGACATTTCTACACCCTTTGTTGTTACTGCAAAATCGCTCGAATTCTTCCCAAACTTTACTGCAGCCGCATTCACTCCCTCCGCCAAAGTGTCCCCTATACCCTGACGAAGTGCTATCTTCTCAATTAATTTTAAAATCGCTTCTTTATTTCCCCAGTCAAGAATAAGTCCGTCAGTAGCATCTCCTGTGATTATACCTTTTTCCCAGCATTCCATGGTAAACCCTATTGATTCACTGCACGAGATTGTATCTAATCCGTAAAGGTTACATAACTCATTTGCTTTAAAAATAGTTAAAAAGTCATCATTCAACAAAAGAGGGCCAAACCCCGACACCGTTTCGTATTCTGGTCCGTGTCCCTGAAAGAATACTTCACCCGACTCTTTATCCTTTAATTCGCAGACTTTTTTACAATTCACAGGACATAAGTAACAAGATTCATGTTTAACAATAGATTTCTTCCATTTACGTGTTTTAAGACTTTTGTCACCTTTCCACGCGCCCACTTTCCAATAACCATGCGGAACATCGCCTACTGTATTAAGGATATCATAATTTCCGTTGGTTCCAGCTGGTGCCATTGAAGTTGATACTAACAAATCTGAGGATATCTTTTTAATTGCCTTCTGTGCTAAGGCTGGAAAAGCTTCTTTGTCTACAATTAAATCCTTAATATCTTTGTTTCCTCTCACTGCAATTGCTTTTAGATTTTTTGAACCCATAACAGCTCCCATTCCACATCGTCCAGCCGCATTCCGTTCGTTCATAATACATGCATATTTTACTAGATTTATACCAGCTTGCCCAATACACGCTACGCGTAATTTCTCATCACCAATCGTTTCTTTGAGCTTCTTTTGCGTTTCCATTGCATCAAGTTCCCAAATATCCTTTGCGTCTTTTATCGTTAAATCTCCGTTGTCAATGAAAATATAGACTGGATCCGTTGCTTTCCCCTCTATAATAAGTCCGTCTAAACCTGCTTTTCGTAATTCATAACTCCAAAATCCCCCACTATAACTCTCTCCGAGAATTCCTGATAACGGACTTTTACTAACAACCACGTGTCGCGTAGTTGAACCAACTATGCTCGTTAGCGGACCGATCATAAAGATTAATTTATTCTCTGGTTCAAGTGGCTTGACCTCTGGGGGGACCTCATCATAGAGATATCGCATTGCTATGCCTAATCCACCGAGGTATTTTTTAATAACCTGCTCTTCTATGTCTTCGATTGAGACTTTCTTGTCAGTTAGGTTAATTCGTGCTATTTTTCCATTCATTCCTAACATTTTTAATCACTTTTTCGTCTGTTGATTTGAATTACATTCACTCCTATCCTTCTTAAAAGATTTGATATCATTAATTTGGTGAAAGTTTCTATGACCCAGATAAAATGTATAGGCTTTGATCTGTATTCCACTTTGATTAACATTGATAATCACAATCGGAATGAAATGATGGAACCCGTTTATTCTATCATTCAAAACCTTGGATATACCGAACCATTCGAGTCCTTCATGAAGATATCAGAGCAAATCTATTGGAAATGGAGAGACTACAGAGAAAGAACTCAAAAAGAGCTAAAGTCAGAAATCTGGTGGAAGGAACTTCTGGAACAACTTCATCTCAATTACCCTGAAGAGGCGATTTCTCAAATAATTTTAGCCAGTCATGAAGTATGGCGAACGCAAATTTCTCTCTACCCTCGTGTCAAGGAATTATTAACCGATTTAAAACGGAACTATAAAATTGTCTGTATTTCTAACATCTCGGAAGGTGATCTCGCGCGTGGGGACATGGAGATGTTTGATATTCTAGATATTTTTGATTTAGTTGTGATGAGTTCCGATTTTAATATCCGCAAACCTTCCCCAAAAATCTTTGAGTATGTGTTGAACCAATTGAAAATCAAGCGAAATGAAATGATCTTTGTGGGTGATACGCTATACGATGATGTTCAAGGAGCGAAGGCAGCCGGCTTATTAATGGCAATTCATATTAAACGAGATCGATCTTACTTTTTCCCTGAATATGCGATAAAACCCGATAAAACGATAAAACAGTTACGAGAAATTATTGAAATCTTAAAAATAAGAAATAAAAAAGAGGATTAAATATTTAAATGAAATTCGGGATCTCCATATAACATATAACTAGCCCAGAGAATGTGGTTCTCCCCATACTTATTAAAAATGACGGTTCGTGCGTGTCTCATTGAGCTACTCACAGTTTCTCCTTGCGTAATCAATTTTTTATAGAATTCTAGCGCGAATTCGATGCTGCTGGCGTCATTGACGTAGGTGAAAGTGCCGATGTAATTCTTGATGCCTCCCATTAGGAATCCTGAGGCGATCCCGAAAATTTCACTTTGATATGTGGCTTTTTTCTCGATGGCTTGTGTTCCGGATTCACAGGCATTCGCAAAGACAATAGGGGGTGCGTTCATAGCTGCCATCATGGAAGCTGTGAGGGCCTCATTCTTTTCAGGATTTATCACCCACCCACTCTCACCAGGATTCCGTCTATTAAATTTCGCATGACCTGCATAGTGGACAAGGTCATAACTGGTTAAATCCTCTATCAACTTATCAAGTTTAATCTCTTTACCGCTTTTGTACTCGAGGTCATCTTTTATTCCATCAATCTTGGATAGCTCGCTATGGATCTTATCACACTCTTTGACTGCACCCGGAAGATCCTCTGTAGGGTCTGCAAGTAACAATACTTTTAAAGGGTATTCAAGAGTTCTGGTAGGATAGGACGTGATATAGAACTTTGGGGACACCACTACTTGACGACCAATATTATATTTAAGACCAAAAAAATCAGTACCATCATGGCAAAGCTCCCACGGGATGCTCAAGAGATTATCGTCAAGCTTCAGGAATAAATTGTTCGACGGTAGATTCTTCACCTGATCTCCTACGTCTCCCAATAAATTCTCGTATAAATCCTGTCCTAAATGAGTAATATCTGAAAAATTCCTTGATTTACCCATTGTAATGAATTCCTCTAATGCCCTAGCATACATTGAAAGGGTTTTATTTGTCACTTTAGTCGTTTGGATAACGCTAATTGTATCGCTGGAAGCTAGATCCAAATAATTTGTTTGCCCCTGCCTCAATACTGCGAGTCGAATAGGTTTAACTTTTTCCAATTTGATGCGTGCGGCTTGGAACATAAAGTCTTTAAAGAATTTTTGCCATGCTTCTTCTGAGAAAAGTGAAAATGTGATCTCCCTTAATCCAGTTGAAGTTGTGCCCAAGTAATTTAAAATAGTGTTTATCATAGATCGCGAAACTGCTTCGTAATCCTGCTGTCCGGGACCGGTGCCTAAGGCTGGAAACGCGATAGTATGATAGGCAAATTCATCCGCTTCCCGAAGACATGTATGAGTTGCCTTTGTTACTCCATAAGATGTAACATATTCCTGTGATTCAGCATCAAATGTAATTGCATGAAAAATCTTTTCTGCATGAATTTTTCCAGCATTTGTGATAACTACATCACCTAGAGCTAACTTCCGCTTTGCTAATATTGCGTCCGCTTCCTTCCGTATCTGGGAACCGCCTCGCTCTATAATTGCTTTTGCGACGCCACTATTCATTGAAAGATCTGTAGCATCTGAAGATACCATGATATCAGGCTTAAGATCCCTGATATCTCCATAATAAATGTTCACCCAAGTTTTCCCTATCTGAATTTTCTCTTCTGTCATTAGTTTTCCATCCTAATTTAACTGATTAATTTTTCCTTCTTTTTATTTATTTTGTTATAATCTTTCTCTTCACATAAATTAAAAACCTTTTTTCGATAATTATTCAAATTATGGTTGAGTTGAATATATGGCTGATCTGACAACAATCCTTCTGGAGGCAATAATTTTAGGGCTGACATTGGGAACTTCATGTCTAATCACTTGCTTACCAGTTCTGGTAGCCCATATAGCTGCTGACCACCCTGGATTAAAAAATGGATTTGTGACTACTATTTCTTTCAGTTTTGGACGATTGGTTGCTTTATCCATTTATGCAATTATTTTTGGTGTTGTTGGAACGTTATTAGAAGAATTCATAAATTCCACCACTCCAGTCTTTTTGATTTTCTCTCTAATTATGATAATTTTTCTGATAGTTTATGGGCTCTCCTTAACAATCGGTCAAGAGCGTTTCCCATCTTTCTCAAAAAAGTTCTGTTCCTTTACAGAAAGAAAATATTCCAGTTTCGTACTTGGAATTTTAGTAGGTTTATTTCCCTGCGGACCTATGTTCTATATGTTTGGACAAGCCCTTCTCTTGGGAGCGGACAGTATAGCCCTGAGTTTTCTTTTCTTTTTACTATTCTGGATTGGGACGAATATCTATCTTTTCATTGCGGGTCTTTCAATAGGGGGAGGGGCAGAATACATCCGGCGCCATGAAAGGATCGAACGAATTAAGTGGATTGCTGGATTGATTTTGATTATTCTGGGAATATTTCATTTCATCCAGATACTGAATTATATTTAAATAAAATAACTACCAATTATTTTCTCATGAAAGAAATGGGGCAGGAATTGCCAGGAGTCAAATGGATTAGGTATATCAGTGAATTTTTACTCTATGGAGCTTTGGCTTTTGGGATTTGGGGTGGATTTTTATTCCCATTCTTATTAAGCCAGTACGCAGGGACCGGACTCTGCCCTTTTGGTCTGTTTCAAGATTGGCTCCTCGGAGAATGGGGATTTTTTTCGACGATCACAACAACCCTTTTGTTTTTAGAATTATTTTGGCTTATATCTTGGATTCTTTCAGCAGTTTTTTATTCCAGGGCTTTTTGCCAATATGTTTGTCCTCTAAGTTTAGCTGTTCGCCCATTCACTTGGCTGAAGCGTAAAATTACGCACCGTTTTTCAGAAAAGTGGCGAGATATCGCCTACGCTTTTCTTATAGTGACGCTCTTAGGCACCCTCTCTATGGGTATCGCGGGGATTCGGCTTCACACCCAGTTAGGGCTCTACTGTGAGGTATGCCCCTTTTTTGT